>JBDNCV010000003.1:0-49251 GCA_046719465.1 Anaerolinea sp. | reverse complement strand
TGACGAGCGTCTGCGCGTCCTCGCCCAACTGCGACAGCAGATAGGCGCGGCGCTTGCTGTCCAACTCGGCAATGACCTCATCGAGCAGCAGCAGCGGCGGCTCGCCGATCTGATCGCGCATCCAGCTCAGCTCGGCCAGTTTGAGCGCCAGCACGACCGTCCGCGCTTGTCCACGGCTGCCGAAGAGGCCGCAGTCCCGCCCGTTGACCAGCATACGCAGCTCGTCGCGGTGCGGGCCGCTGAGGGTCGCGCCGCGTTCGATGGAGTCGCGCTGCTCACGCTGAAGCTGTTCGAGGAACTGCGGCGTGATCTCCTCAGGGGTGAGTTCGCGGTGCAAGTCCAGCCCCAGCAGGTCAAAGCTGCGCTGGCCGTCGGCGCGGGCCGTCGGCGCAAAACTAGGCTGATACTGCAAGGTGAGCAGCTCTTGGCCGCCGGTCAGGGCTTGATGCTGGCGCTGGGCGCGGTCTTCCAACTCGCGCAGGAAGCGCTGCCGCCCCGCAATCAGCACTGCGCCGCTAGCAGAGAGCTGCTCATCCCAGTACGTCAGCTCCACGGGGCGGGCGCGCTTCTCGGCAATGCGCCGCAGCAGGGCGTTGCGCTGCGCCATGTGCTTTTCATAGTCGTCCAGCGCTTTGAGGTAATCCGCGTCCACTTGTGACAGGGTCTCGTTCATGAAGTCGCGGCGGTGGCTGGGCGCGCCTTCCACCAACGTTAAGTCACGCGGCAGGAACATCACCGCGTTCAGCAGCCCGACGGCATCCATGACGCGCTTTTCCACGTTGTTGATGCGGATCGTCTTGCGAAAGCGCGGGTTCACGGCGGTGTTATCCAGCACCAGCGTCATATCCAACGTGATGCGCCGCCCCTGCCGCTGGATGTCGCCCACCAAACGGGCGAAGGGAAGGGGGTCATTCTCGGTGCGCCAATGGATGAGCTGGCGGTCGCTGGTGGTGTAGGGAGAACGCGCCGTTGCCAAGTAGTAGAGCGATTCCAGCAGCGTGGTTTTGCCCTGCGCGTTCTCGCCTACGAGGACGAGGGGCTGCGTCGGCAGCGTCAGCTCCAGCCGTGCATAATTGCGGAAGTTGGTCAGCGAGAGGTGCTCAACGCGCATGCAAACGATCAGCGGGTGGATGGGCAGGGATTTCTATTGTAGCAGAAGGCCGCGCGGGTTTGGATGTGCAGATCGTCTCGGGAGTGTCTAAGGTCGCGGTGATGCGCCATCTCGTCTTGTTCGGTTGGCATTACAAGGCCTCATCCCCCAACCCCCTTCTCCCACGGGAGAAGGGGGCAAAAGTCCCCTCTCTGCGGGAGAGGGGATTTAGGGGTGAGGCCTCATCACCCTCTGTTTAGGTTTAGACACTCCCGAGCAAGAAATCAGGTGACAGGGATGCCACAATCAGGTAACATGAAGGGAATGTAACGTAAGCTGGAACGGGATGGGGTGTAATGGATGAAGAGTTTAAGGTAGGGCGGGAGCGCCGCCAGATTGAAGATCGCATCGTAGCGCGCTTTCACACGGTGGATTTCAACGTCAAGAACCACGCCTACCTTGAAGATGAACATTTCTGGGATTTCGTTTTCTCGTGGTATGAGCTGGTGAAGTATTACGAGGACAGTGGTGACAACACCTTAGGGGCGCATATGCTGCAGCTCTACGCTGATTGTTCCCAGATGTTCCGACAAGCGGCCAGTGATGGGCGCTTGACTGAACGCCGCCGCGACAAAGCCGCTGATGCGCTCTACCAGATCACCTACTATGTCAATCAGATGGCTGTCCAAATCCGCCGCAATGGGCTGGAGCAAGACAGCCAACTGGGGGAGATCAACTGGAAAACGAACGACGGGACGCCCTCCAACTTGAATTGATATGACCACCACACATGATACGTCCGAACACCAACCACAGATCAGCAACGCCCTTCAACGTATTTTGACCGGATTAGTGCTGATCCCGCTGGCGCTGTTCGTGACGTATCTCGGTGGTTGGGTCATGTTTGGCGTGCTGCTGGCGATCATCAGCGTCGGCCTGCTCGAGTTCTACCATATGGAGCGGCAGCGCTACCAAAGCGGAAATGCCACGGTTGGGATTGCGTGCAGCGGGTTGATCTTGTTGGGGTTTCACTTGCAAAGCGTCGAGCTGGTGCTGGCGACGGCCATGCTCGGCGCGGTGGTCACGTTCATTTTAGAGCTGCTGCGCGGCCACACGTGGCAGCAAGGCGCGTTCCGCATCGTAACCACGCTGGGCGGCGTGCTGTATCTGGCCTTGCCAGCGGGCTGTCTCTTAGTCATCCGTGCCATCCCAGAGACGGGCCTTTGGTGGGTCTACATGATTTACTTGGCAACGTGGGGCAACGACACAATGGCCTACTTTATCGGGCGGCAGTTTGGGCGCACGCCGCTGGCCCCGAAGCTCTCGCCGAAGAAGACGGTTGAAGGCGCCATGGGCGGGATCGTTGGTGGGATCGCGTTCCCGCTGCTGTTTTTGCTTATCACACACCTGCAATCGCCCAGCGTGATCCTCGTCTTGCTCATTGCGCCCTTTGTGGGCATCTACGGCGACCTGTTTGAGTCGGCCCTTAAGCGCTACTTCGGCCTCAAGGACAGCGGCTTGCAGGGGCTGAACCTGTTCCCCGGGCACGGCGGCGTGCTCGATCGCCTCGACAGCCTGCTGACCGTTACGATGTTATTTTTCTTATATTTGTTGATCACGGGGCAGGTTGCCGCGCTGTAGCGAAACCCTGTAAGGCTGAAGGATGTGTCTCGGTGGCTGGTGTTGCCCCTCGTCCCGCGTGGGAGAGGAACAGGCTGGCCGCAGGCCAGACAGGGTGAGGGGTCGATCACGCATCGCCACCACGTTAGACGCTCCCCTCTCGAAAGGGAGTGTCTGAGCCGCAGCAGAAGGTGGCCGTGCGCCAGAGGCTGAAGCCTCTGGCTGGCGCGCGGGGGCGTGTTGCAGCCGGGTGCTCTAGCGTCCGGCGTTTAACCTAGCACAAGGGACGAGGGGCAGGGGACAAGGCCATCACCAGTGATTGAGACACTCCTAGGCTAAAGCCTCACTCTGCGCGGCGCAAAAAACGCGCTATACTAGCGTATTATTGACCTCCATCTAACGCATCAGGCAGGCTCATGAGCCAACAGGACATCATCAGACGTCAATACTCGACCGAAGACAACCTTCGGATTCGCCAAGAAATCCACGATAAGTACACCGTGCCCAACGTCAACTTCAGCGATTGGGCGCTCACCATGTTGGATTTGCGCGGCGACGAGCGCCTGCTCGATGTGGGCTGTGGCAACGGGCTGTACTATACACGCCTGCGCCACCGCTACCCCAACGTGCAGTATTTCGGCGTTGACTTGTTTGAAAAAATGTTGGAGTCGCACCCTTCACCGGTGAACCTCAGCGTAGCCGACATCGCCCATTTGCCGTTCCCCAGCGCGTCGTTCGACGTGGTGATGGCCAATCATGTGCTGTTCATGGTGGAGGATGTGGAGCAGGCCATTATCGAGATGCGGCGCTTGCTCAAGCCCGGCGGCCTGCTCATGACGACCACCAACAGCAACAACAACATGCCCGAGCTGCAAGTGCTGATGCGCCGCGCGATGGTGCTGCTCTCACGCAGCGGGGGCAGCGCCGCCGCCAAAGCTACCTCGCACTTTAACGAGAAATACTCGCTTGAGAACGGCGTCCTCCTCTTGGCGCGGCATTTCTACGCGGTTGTGCGCCATGACCTGCCCAGCGCGCTGGTCTTCCAACAGACTGACCCGGCTATGACCTACCTTGAGACCACGCGTGACCTGCGCGAGGGCACGCTCCCGCCCGATGTCGAATGGGACGATGTTATGGTCATCATGCGCCAGCAGATCAACCAGCTTGTCAAACACTTGGGCGAGCTGGTCATCAACAAACTGTCCGGCGTGTTAATCGCTACCAACGAGGGGGGCTTCATCCGTGAATTCCTCGATAAGCAGGCTGAGGTTGATTAAAGCATCCATCAAGACAGGAGTTGTGTGTATGAGCCGGCGGTGGTTTTTGCTTGCGGCGCTGCTGGTGGCGGCTTGCGCGCCACAGCCACCACCACCAGCTTCGACTATCCTGCCAACCGAGCCGCCGCTGCTCCCGATTGACCCCACCTCCACTATCGACACCGCCACGCTCGAGCCAACCTTCACCCCTGCGCCAGAGGCGCTGCTGCCAACGCTGGCCATCCCGACCGAGCCAAGCGTCACCCTCGAGCCGGTGACGATCGACCCAACCTCGACTGAAGCCCCGGCGCTTCAGCCGATGGTGTCGTTTGAGGCTACCCCCACCCCAGAGGTGATCGCCGTCCAGAGCGCCCCCTCGCCGACGGTGGCCCCTTTGAGTGTCGTCACCGCCGATCTCTGGCGCAGCGTACAGCCCGCGGAGGGCAGCATGAGCTTCTCCGGCGCAGACCTGCTCGGTGGGGTCTTGACCGTGCCGTATCCGGAAGGGTGGCAAGCCAGCGGGGACGCCAACGGCCTCATCATCGCCAACACACCCGACGCCGACATCGCCGCTGGCGGCCTCTCGGCAGGCCAAGTGGCGATCTTCATCACTGTCATCCCCAACGACCTCGCGCCGCTGGCCGTGGCCGAGGGCTTTGAGCCATCTGCCCCGTTGATCCTCGCCAACTTCATCGCACAGGCTGACACCAGCGTTGAGAATGCCACATGGGGACAAGTGCTGCTCACGCGCGCTGGAACACGCCCTGCGGCCATCGTCAGCGGCAGCAACGGAGACGACGACGCGCTCATCGTGAGTGTAGCGCTGGAGACAGGCTACGCGCTCATCACTGCCGTCGCCGATCAAGGACAGATGTCGGCAGGGCTGCCGACCATCGCCCTCATCGCGCGCGAGCTAACCTACCGGCGCTAGCGTCACGTTGTTACACGTTTGTTACACCTCTGATATCCCAACAAACCCTACCTTCCTCGGATTGGCGGGGGTTGTTTATGGAAACGTTAAGCACTTCTCAGCGGTGATAAGCCTATGCTTGGGTTAAAATCGATGAGAAATGTTGCGTTATATGGGATATATAACCCAATTTTATCCCACGAGCGCCTAATTTATTGCCAATTCATCACGAATAAATGTAGACCAGATCAAGAAGTTTTTAAGAAATGATTCACAACTTTTCCCAACCTTAAAATTTTGCAAGTTGCCCCCATTTCGTTTGAGCAAATCTGCAAACTCGGCTATACTACCGAATACAGAGAGGCAGATTACCCCATGGAGTTTCCAGCGCCACCCTCGGCCACGACTCTGAACTGAAGACGCCTCTCAAACAACCAAATAGCGAAAGCAGCAGCCAAAAAATTGAATGCGGAGCGTGCTTCGGTCGTACAAAAACCGAGGTGACGCCTGTCGTCCCTGCTGAGCAGGCTTTTGCCCAGCAGACTAGGTTTTATTTCGTCGTAGGGGGAAGTTGTGTCACCGGAAGAAATCTGGCAAGCCGCCAAGTCACAATTGCAGATGCAGCTCGACCGTGCGTCTTATGAGACGTGGGTCAAGCCGGCGGAGTTTGTCCGCTTTGAGGCAGCGGACGGCCTGTTCGTGATGAGCGCTCCCAACACCTACATTTGTGACATGCTCAACACGCGGCTGAACACCAAGATCGAGCGCATGCTCAGCCACTTCACGAATCAACCGGTGCGCGCGCTGTTTGAAGTCGTCCGTAAGGCCGAGCCGAGCGCGGCCTCCCTCGCTGCCGACGATATGCCGCTGCTCAAGCTGGCCCCTGCCGCGTCAGAGCCAACGCTCGACGCCCCCAGCATCGAAGAGCTAGTACGCGCCCCGCGCCTGCCTGACCTGCCCAACGGTGACCTCAACGAGCGCTACACCTTTGAGCGCTTCGTCGTCAGCCCCCACAACCAGATGGTCTATCAGGCAGCGCGCGCCGTTGCCGAGTCGCCCGGCCTGCTCTACAACCCGTTCTTGATCCACGGTGGCGTCGGCGTGGGCAAGACGCACCTGCTGCAAGCCATCGGCCATGAAGCCCGTCGACGCGGCAAATTGGTCTTGTATGTCTCATCGGAGGTGTTCGTCTCGGAGTTTGTGAGCGCCATCCGCAACGGCCAGAGCGCCATGTTCCGCCAGCGCTACCGCAGCGTCGACGTGCTGCTCATCGACGACGTGCAGTTCTTCATGGGCAAAGAATCGACCCAAGACGAGTTCTTCCACACCTATAACGCGCTGCTTCAATGGAACAAGCAGGTCGTCATGGTGAGCGACCGCCACCCGCGCGACCTCAACAACATCGATGAACGTCTGCGTTCGCGCTTTCAAGGTGGCTTGGTGTTGGACATTCAAGCGCCTGAGCTAGAGACGCGCCGCTGCATCGTCGATATGTGGAGCGAGGAACGCGGCGTGCAGCTCCCGGCTGACGTGATCGAGGCGATCATCGCTGCGCCGGTCAGCGTGCGTGAGTTGGAGGGGCTGTTCATGCAGCTCTGCGCCCGCGCCACGATGGGGACACTGCGCCGCGAGCAGATCGACAGCCTAACGCGGCGCTACAACCAACCACGCGAGCGCCTCACGCTTGAGCGCATCATCGAGGTCACCGCGCAGAAAAGCGGCCTGCTCGTCGAGGACATTCTCGGCAAGAAGCGCAGCGAGCCGATCAGCCAAGCGCGCCAGATCGCAATGTACCTGTGCCGCGAGCTGACCGGCTATTCCCTGCCGCAGATCGGCGATGCTTTCCAGCGCAACCACAGCACCGTCGTCCACGCCTGCAACAAGGTCATCGCCGATATGAACGATGACCCGATGTTCCGCGCGCGGATCGAGAAGATCCGTAAGGCGCTGGGCCGCTAGCGCACTGCGATCAGCTCGACCTCGAAGATCAGCGCTGCATAGCCCGGAATGGGACCGCCGGGCGTGCCGCGCTCCCCATAGGCCAGCTTGTACGGGATGAACAGCTCATACTTGGAGCCAACCGGCATCAACTGTAAGCCTTCTGTCCAACCGGCGATCACCCCGTTGAGCGGGAAGCTGATCGTCTCGTTGCGGCGGTAGCTGCTGTCGAACTCGCGCCCATCGATGAACGTGCCGCGGTAGTGCACCTCTACCGTGCTGCGCGGGCCGGGCTTAGGGCCGCTGCCCTGCGTGATCACACGATATTGTAGGCCGCTGGCGGTCGTCTGCACGCCGGGGCGTTTGGCGTTGTCTGCGAGGAATTTTTCCCCGTCTTCTTTGTGTCCCATGTGGTTTATCCTTGCGTAAAGTAGACGGCTTCATCCTAGCACACTCTGGCGCAGAATGCCCTCATCGCGTTAGAGTGAGATTGTGGGGCGTGGCATCAAGCGCTTATAATGATGCAGGCTTTATCAAGGCAGGCGCAATTGTCTATGTCGGACGAGTTTATCGGGGCCGTCGTCAACGGCTACGAAGTCCTCAGCCTGATTGGTGTGGGGGGGATGGCGCGGGTATACCTCGCGCGCCAGCAGAGCATGAACCGGCAGGTGGCGCTCAAAGTGCTGCCGATGCAGTTTGTGTCCGACGACACCTACTTGCAGCGCTTCCATCGTGAGGTCAAGATCGTCTCGCAGCTCGAGCACGCCCACATCGTCCCCGTGTACGACTACGGCGAGTATCAGGGCCAGCCCTATATCGTCATGCGCTATATGGCGGGCGGCAGCGTCGACGATATGCTTGAGAAAGGCATCATCCCGCTCACACGCATTGAGACAATCCTCGCTGAGATCGCCCCCGCGCTAGATCATGCGCATGCGAAAGGCGTGCTGCACCGCGACCTGAAACCCTCCAACGTCCTGTTGGACGAATCGGGAAGCGCCTTCTTGAGCGACTTCGGCATCGCGCGCTTGAACGAAGGCCACGGCGTGACGATCACCACGCAGGGGGTGGTCGGCACACCCAGCTACATGTCGCCCGAGCAAGCGCAGGGCAAAGACATGGACGGCCGCAGCGACATCTACAGCTTGGGGGTCATGCTGTTTGAGCTGGCCACAGGCCGCCGCCCGTTCGAAGCCGACACGCCCTACAGCATCGCCGTAATGCAGGTGACCACACCGCCGCCCTCCCCGCGCGTCTACAACGCCGACATTCCGCCCGCCGTGGAGCGGGTCATCCTGCGCGCGCTGAGCAAAGACCCGCAAGAACGACCGGCCCGCGCCGTTGAGCTGGTGGAGGCGCTGCGCCACGCCATGCGCGAAGGTGATGCGGAACCGCCGGAGTACGCGCGCCCCGTCGTGCCGCCCGCGCCGGTCTACGCGCCGCCGCAGCCCCCGCCCGCCAGTGTTGCCCCGCGCTATGTCACCCCCCAGCCCAACTACAACGCCGCGCCAGTTTATGCGCCACCCATCATGAGCAGCGCGAATTACACTGGCAAGCTGATCTCGCCGCAGAAGCCGCGCAAGAATCGCGCATGGACTGGGGCCGTCATTGGCGGTGGGATTGGCTGCCTGTTCTTGATCGTGGTGGCCATTATCGGCATGATGGCGATAAGCGTGCTGCTGCCAGATCGCGCCGCCGATAACCCGACCAGCACCCCCAGCGCTGCGCCGCCGGTTGCTGCGCCGCCCACCCAAGCGAACCCCATTCGCACGCCCATCAGCGGCACACCCACCCCCACGCTCGACCCGACCAGCGAGGCCGCCCGCGCCACGCTGCTCGCACGCCAGACCACCGCCGCCACCCCAGCGGCCCCCGCCTTCCCCACCTCCTCCAGCGGCGGGCAGGGCGGTTCCTCGAGCGCGGCCACGCCTACTGTCGCCACCCGCAGCGTCAACCTGAATGCAGGCGTGCGCGAGTTGGGCGGGACGATCGTCTACTCCGATCAGCGTGGTGGCTACTTCCAGATCATCGAGCTGGACTTGGCAACAGGTCGTGAGCGCCAGCTCACCGCGGGCAGCTACGACAGCAGCTACCCGATCATCTCCCCCGATGGCCGCTGGATCGCCTTCCAATCCAACCGCGACGGCAACTTTGAGATCTACATCATGAACCGCAACGGTGGCGAGCTGCTGCGGCTCACCAACAACAGCGTGATGGATCGTTTGCCGGGTTGGTCGCCCAACAGCGAGTGGGTGGTCTATTCCTCCGACGTGCGCGGCGATGGAACGTTCGACATCCTGCGCACGCGCCGCGACGGCAGCGTGACCGAAGTGCTCCTCACCGGCAACGAGCGCCAAAGCCACCCGCGCTACAGCCCAGACGGCCTCAGCATCGTCTACACCACCGGCGCTGACCTGCTGGACGCGCGCTCATGGGAGATCGCCCGCCTCGACACGCAAACCGGCCAGATCACCCGCCTGACGAACAACGACGTGCGCGACGCCTCCCCCAGCTTCAGCCCCGACGGCGAGAAGATCCTCTACATCACGTCGCTCTCGGAGGGCACGAACGCCATCGCGCTGATGGATTTGGACGGCGGCAACCAGCAGATCCTCCTCAACGACAACCAAAACAACTGGGCAGCCGCCTTCAGCCCCGACGGGCGCTCGATCATCTTCACGCGCGGCAGCGGCGGCCAAGATCAGCTCTACGTGCTGGAGATCGCCACCGGCAGCATCCGCCAAGTCGCCAGCAGCGGCAACTCCGCCCATTGGGTGGAGTAGGAATTCCACCCCAACCTTCCTGCACCAATTTGTGGTGAATTTTCAATATTTTTTCATAAAAATAAAAACTTGTAAAAAAAATTGCAACATGATTGACTCATAATCACTCAATTTGTTATGCTCTTGATGTAATTCCACATAACATTACTCATTAGCTGTTCGCAATCGGCGTCAGGCATTCGAGAATTTCTAACCACGAGGCTGTTCAATCAACCGATACAAGGGGGCACACAATGCTTGGAAGTCGAACTTCGTTGTTTCACATCTTTTCATTATTAGTTGCATCCGCCATATACTTGGTAGGGGTTGCTAGCCCTGCCGAAGCACAGAATCCGCGCGCGCGTATTTCAAACATTAACTGCTCCATCACAAGCACTGAGCTTGTCTACAGGTTCCGGCTTGAGGTGGATAACATGCGCAACCGTGAAACTCGTGTTGCTGTATGGCTTAAATACCTTAGCAATGATCGCAATCTTGCTCACACTGGATCTGGCAACCGCAGATACCGCGACCCGGCAGGGTACGTGACATCACAGGAAGTTGTACGACCCTCTTACAATGACTCACTGTGGCGAGAATTCACGCTGCGCATTCCTCGCTCAGTTTTGCCGTTGGCAACTGGATCAGGTTACTCGTTCTATCCCTACTTCGAAGTCCAAAATGAATCCACTGGTCGCAGTCTAGGCAGTGCACAATCACAGTCGCTTGATTGCGTCGTTGTTGTAACGCCTGCCTCAACGCCAAGCCTACGCCCTAACGATACGCCGCTGTATGGTAGTATCAGCCTTAGGGCATTCTTTCTGCCAGACCCGCGGAGCGTGCGCATAACAGGTGGAGGGTCAATTAGCGCTAATGATGCGTTAGGTTCTGGTTGCTTCGGCTACATCACGAGTGCGCCAAGCTACCGCTTGCGCTGGAGCGGGATCTCCAGTTTCTTGCGCTTCTATTTTGAGTCCTCGTCAGACACCACAATGGTCGTTCGAGCGCCCAATGGTCGTTATTACTGTGATGATGATTCACACACTGGCACAAATCCTCAGATCAGCTTCAGCAATCCCCTAGCAGGCACTTACGATATCTGGATTGGTAGCTATTCCAGTGGTGGTTCACCACGTGGACGACTCTATATCTCGGAGCTACGTCGATAAGGTGCTCTCAGGAGGGGCTACTCCCCTCCCTAACTTTATCAACATATCTATGTACTGCAAAGAACATATTAAGGAAGAACAATGTCAACCGCAGTAGAGCAAATCCGCAGCGCAATCATGAATTTCGAAACTGAGCGCGCCAGAAACCTGATTCGCACTGAGTTGCAAAACAACCCAACCAGCGAGATTTACCTGTTAGCATCACAAATAGCAGTGGATGACGATCAATGCCGTTACTTCTTGAAGGAAGCCATTCGTTTAGACCCCTTCAACAGCAAGGCAATTGAAAGACTAGAAGGCTTAGAAAGAGGAACAACAACGGGCAACGTGCCTAGTGTCTCGGTACCCTCTTCTTCGCCTGCTGCCAAGCGTAAATCCTCCAACATAGATATCAACATCAACCACTTCGAAAATGCAGATACCGGCCGACGACTCGCTGCTTACATCATTGACATCATTGCTTTGAATGTATTAGCAGCAATCGTTGTAGTATTGTATGGGCTTGTTGTACCAACTCCACAAAGGGCGGGTAGCTACTCACAGTACGTAAATGCCATGAATCAATGGTATGGAGTCGTGATGGCATTGATTGTAATCCTGTCCTTGGTCTACATGGTGTACTTGCCTTCGCGCGACGGCCAAACTCCGGGAAAGGCAGTGATGAAGATCCGAATTGTCAAAACAGATGGTAGTGACGTGTCAATGGTTGATGCATTCATTCGAAATGTCATCGGTTACACAGTAAGCAGTCTTTTCTTTGGCATCGGATTTATCTGGCAATCTTTGATAGCAAAGGAGAGACGTGGCACGACAAGATGTCAAGGACTCGGGTGGTAAAAGTAGAGTGATCTTTTAGCTCCCCAATGTACTGGCATGCCTCCCAAGATAGCCTTGGTACCAAGGGCGAATAGCCGGGCCACACTCAACGGGGGCGTGCTCGAAGGGCACGCCCCTTGTGGTTTGACAGGCTTCCCTCAGCGCGTTACATTCAGACTGATTGATGCTTGTTAACGATCGTGTTTTAGGACAACCGCATATGACCACGCTCAACCCCCAGCGCACCATCGACGAACTGAAAGAACTCCGCACGTTGACCGGCACAGACGCAGGCGCACAACGCGTTGCATTTACCGAGGTGTGGGATCGCGCCCGTGACTGGTATCGCGCCAAGCTGGCCGAGCTGCCCGTCGAAGTTGAGATGGACGAGGCGGGCAACCTGTGGGCCACCCTGCGCGGCCAAAGCGAGCGTGAGGTGCTCATCGGCGGGCACTTGGACAGTGTGCCCAACGGTGGCTGGCTGGACGGCTGCTTAAACGTGCTGGCCGGGCTGGAGGTGCTGCGCCGCATCGCTGCCGAGGGCACGCCTGCCGTCACCGTGCGCTTGGTCGATTGGGCAGACGAGGAAGGGGCGCGCTTCGGGCGCAGCTTGTTCGGCAGCAGCGCCGCCTCCGGCACGATGAATCCTGACGCGCTGCGCCACCTCAAAGACCGCGACGGCGTCTTGCTCACGGACGCGCTCGCTCGCTATGGCCTCAGCCTCGACACCGCGCTGGAAGCCAAGAAGCAGCTCAAAAACGCCGCCGCCTACCTTGAGCTGCACATCGAGCAAGGCCCCGTCCTGCTGAGCAAAGGCCTGCCGCTGGGGGCCGTGCTGGGCACGTTTGGCGTGGAGCGCCACGCGATCACCTTCAAAGGCCAAAGCGCCCACAGCGGCAGCACCCCGATGGATCAAAGGCGCGACGCACTCGGCGGCGTGAGCAAGCTGCACCTCGCCATCCGCGAGATTGCTCAGCGGCACGGCGGCGTTTGCACGGTTGGGCGCGTCGTGCTCACGCCGGGCATTGTGACGGCAGTTGCAGGCCAAGCCGACATGACACTTGATCAGCGCCACCTTGAGGCTGACAAGCTGGCGATGATGCTGCAAGAGGCCAAAGAGGCCAGCTGTCGCATCGCCGAGGAAGAGAAGATCACCGTCGAGTGGGCGAAGCTGTGGGAGATCCACCCGATCCACTTCCACGAGCAGCTTATCGAGTTTGTTGACCGCGCGATTCAGGAAGTGGCGGGCGTGTCGTATCGGCTGCCGAGCGGCCCGCTGCACGATGCGGCAGAGGTGGCGCGGGCGGGCGTGCCCACAGTGATGCTGTTCGTTCAGAGCTTGCACGGCTTGTCGCACGCGAAGGAGGAGGACACCCAAGAGGAACACCTCGCTATGTCCGTCCAAGCGCTAGATAAAGCCGTGAGCTACACGATGGCGTGGGTCGCCGGGCAGGGATAGGCGCTAATACTCGTCAAGCGTTGTTGATGAGACGGGAAGGCCCAACGCGGGACGATTAGGCAAACGCCCACCTTCACCGCACGATCAAATAGACGCTGATGACGAACAGCGCTGTGAGCATGATCTGCTCAAACAAGCGGGCGTTCATGCGCTGAACAGCGGCGCGCCCCAGCCACACCCCCAGCGGGATCAACACCAGCACAAACGGGGCCTGCGCCAGCGCGTTGAGGTCAGTCACCCCTGAGGCCAGATACCCGGGGACTTTGAGCGCATTAATCACCGCAAAAAACAGCGTTGTCGTGCCGATGAAGCGCAGGGGGGTCATGCTCGGCTGCATCAGCAGGTAAGCGGTGAAGGGGGGCGCGCCCGCGTTGGCAAGCGCGCTCGCAAAGCCCGATAATGCCCCAGCAGTCGGCCCATGCCACGGGCGCGGTTGATACGCCAGCGCTCGCAAGCGTGGTTGCATCAGGCGGTACACCACTGCGATCAGCGTCAGCATGCCAATCACCCGCCCCAGCACCGCCCCGGGGAGCGCCACGAGCAGCGCCGTTCCAGCCAGCGCGCCGAGCACCCCCAACGGCAGCATCGCGCGGATGTAGCTCATGTCCCACGCTTGCCAGTAGAAGTAAAGCGCGAACGCATCCGCGAACAGCAGCAGCGGCAGCACAATGCCCACCGCCTGCGCAGGTGGCAGCACCAGCGACAGCAGTGGGGCGGTCAGCGCGACGGGGACAGGCCCGCCCAGCCCGCCTTTCGACAAGCCGATCATGAACGCCGCCAGCGCGAAGATGAGAAGGATTTCAGGGGGCAAGGCCGCCTCTGGTTCCTTTACAGCACTGGCGCGTGTGGCGCGCGCGGGATGTACTGGCCGTCGCCGTTCTTGGCGTGATAGGTGTCCCCATCCACGATGAGGCGGCCACGCTGATACACCTTGACGGGCTTGCCCTTGACAGTCATCCCCTCATAGACGTTGTAGTCGGAGCGCATATGGTGCGTGCTGGCGCTGATCGTATGGAGTAGGTTCGGATCCCACACGGCGATGTCCGCATCCGACCCAACGCTGAGCGTGCCCTTGCGCGGGTACATGCCGAAGATTTTGGCAGGGTTGGTGCAGTTCAGCTCCACGAAGCGCTGCGGGCTGATGCGTCCGCCATTCACGCCCGCGTCCCACATGACAATCATGCGATCTTCAAGGCCGGGCATTCCGTTAGGGATTTTGGAGAAGTTGCCGATGCCCTGTTCCTTGCCCGGGCGGCGGTAGCTGGGGTCTTGGCGCTCAAACTCCGTCCACGATTTGCCGGTCTTGCGCCATTCATCGACTGGCCCCTTGCCGCCTTCAAACCAATAGTTGCAGTGATCTGTGCTGACGATCTGGAGTGTGCCATCGCGCACCGCCTGCCACAGCACCTCTTGATCGTGTTTGGTGCGGATCGGCGGCGAGCACACGAATTTCGCGCCGTGATGCCCGGGCTGCGCCAGATGCTCATCTACCGTCAGGAAGAAATACTGCACGCAGGTCTCACCCATAACGGGATAACCCAGCGTGCGCCCGCGCCGCAGCGCCTCCACCGCAGGTTCACACGTCATATGGACGACGTACAAGGGGCAGCCGGTCATCCCCGCCAGCGTCACCGCGCGGTTGGTGGCCTCGCCTTCAATCTCCGGCGGGCGGCTGGCGGCGTGATACTTCGGCTCCACCTTGCCCGCGGCCAGCAGCGCCGGCGTGAGCGAGGCCTCGACATCGCCATTTTCAGCGTGCACCATGACGATCATGCCCGCGTCGGCGGCCACGCGCATCGTTTTGTAGAGCGTGGCATCGTCGATCTGGAACACGTTCTTGTAGGCCATGAACAGCTTCAAGCTGGTGATGC
The DNA here is from genome assembly GCA_046719465.1 of Anaerolinea sp. Taxonomy (GTDB): domain Bacteria; phylum Chloroflexota; class Anaerolineae; order Aggregatilineales; family Phototrophicaceae; genus JANWYT01. Next base: position 34,360 of record JBDNCV010000003.1, on the reverse strand, counting down.
CTTCGTCGCGCATCGTCGGGATTTCTTCCAACACTGCGTCGTTGAGGTCGGTCACAGCCATGTGGAAGCCGTAGTCGATGTTGGCGATGGCCGCCTTCTTGCGCCAGTGGTTGAGGCCGTCGTGCAGCGTGCCGCCCTTGGGCTGGATCACAAAGTCGATGTGCATCGTCGTCCCGCCGAACGCGCAGGCGCGATGCCCCGTCTCAAAATCGTCGTTGCTGGTTGTGTTGCCAAAGCCTTCCAGCTCAAGGTGCGTGTGAACGTCAATGCCACCGGGCATGACGTACTTGCCGTCACAGTCCACCACCTCATGGCCATCGACCGGAATATCCAGCCCGATGAGCGTGATGATCTCCCCCTCGACGAGCACATCGGCCTTCACCATCTCACTGGCGGTGATGATTGTGCCCCCCTTGAACAACGTGCCCATAAAAAAGCCTCCTTGTAAAAAATGATCTGTTGTAAGGGCGCGGCAGACCGCGCCCGCATGAACGCGCTACGCCAGCGCCTTCTCGCGCTGGAAGTGCGGCAGCACGTGCTCGGCATATTCTGCGAGGATGCGCTCTTCCTCGCCACACATCAGATAGATGTTGAACTGCGTCACGCCGACGGCTTCCAACTGCTTGATCTTCTCGACGTGCTGCTCCGCCGTCCCCAACACGGCGAAGCTGTCCACGATGTCATCGCTGATAAAGTCGAGGTGATCGGCGTCTTTGTCGGCGTGGTGGCGATAGTCATAGCCCTTGCGCCCTTCAATGTAGGCGGTCAGGCTGCGCGGGATGGTCGGATCGTCTTTGCCGTACTTCTCGACGATATCGGCAACATGATTGCCCACCATCGCAGGGAACCAGCGCGTTTGAATCCGGCCTTTCTTTATATCGCCCACCCACACCGGCGCTGCTGCCATAATCTGATACTTGCTCATGTCGCGGCCTTTGGCTTTGCCCGCAGCAATGGCTTGATCGCTAAACCACTTGACCAGCGCAGGCTCCGCCAGTTGGATCACCAGCCCGTCGCCGTATTCGCCCGCGCCCGCCAGTGCCTTCGGCCCATACGCCGCGATCCACACCGGCAGCTCATAGCCCTCGGCCCACGGGATTTGCGTCTCGATGCCGTCGTAAGTCACCTTGTCGCCGCGCACCATCGCCTTGACCGCCTCGCTGAATTCCACCATCGTCTGGATGTTCATCGGCTTCTTGCCCAGCACGCGGCGGCTGCTATCACCGCGCCCCACGCCCATGTCAAAGCGCCCGCCGGACTGCATGGCCAGCGTGGCGTACAAACTCGCCGCCACCGACCAATCGCGCACGCCCGGGTTTGTCACCAGCGGGCCGAAGCGGATCGTGTCGGTGTGTTCGATGCACATGGCCATTGTCACGTAGCACTCGCGCCACAGCACGTGGCTGTCGAAGAACCACGCATATTTGAAGCCTGCCACCTCGGCCTGCTTCACCAACGCCACTGTGCGCTTCGGACTAATGTCACCCTTAAACGTAATTGCAAAATCCATCTCAACTCATCCTTTCTTATTGATGCGAACAGGGGTCAGTGCCAAGTGGACAATAAAAGGCTTGTTCTGTTCACTGACCCCTGTTCACTATTCCCTATCCACTCAGTTCATCGGCGCAGCGCTCGAGAGCGCGGGCTGCTGGTTTGACGTTGATCTTGGGGGCAGCGGCGCGATAGAAGGCCGCCAGCGCTTGTACATTCGCGGCCTGCCCCGCCTCGGACGTGTCGTCCCAGTTGAGCGGGAAGCTGGCATCGTCCAGATCATGAATCGGCTCCAGCGTAATTTCCACCACGTGCTCGCGGCGGATGCGCTCCAAACGGGCGCGGCGCTTCTCGGCGGCGCTGGCGTGATCGGCCATCCCCTGCCGTTCATAGTAGGCTTGCAGCGCCGCCTCTGCGTTGATGGCAAAGGTCATCACCGAGCCAAACGAGTTCAACTCTGCCATATGCGCTCTACACCCAACGTTCGATGACGACTTTACGCTCAGTAAAGAACTCGATGCTGTCCATGCCCTGCCCGTGCAGATCACCGAAGAACGAGTCCTTCTGACCACCAAACGGGAACGAGGCCGACGGAGCCGCCACGCCGATGTTCACGCCAATGTTGCCTGCGTTGACGCGATACTTGAACTCACGGGCGTACTTGCCGCTGCTCGTGAAGATGCTGGCGGCGTTGCCGTAACGGCTGTTGTTGATTAGCTCCACCGCTTCCTCAAAGCTGTCGGCCTTCATGAGCGCCAGCACCGGCCCGAAGATTTCCTCGCGGGCGACGATGTTATCAGGCGTGACGTCAGCCAAGATCGTCGGCCCGACGAACGACCCATCTGGGAAGCCCTCCACTTGCACGCCGCGCCCGTCCAAAACCAGCGCCGCGCCCTGCTCCACGCCCTGCGCGATCATGCGCTCGATGCGCTCCTTGCTGGCATGGCTGACGACCGTGCCCATCTGAGTCGTCTCCTCCAGCCCATAGCCCACGCGCAGCTTGGCGGTCTGCTTGACGAGTTCCTCTTTGAGCTTGTCGTAGGCCTCGCCCACGCCCACGGCCACCGCCGCCGCCAAGCAGCGCTGCCCCGCGCAGCCATACGCCGCGCCGAGGATGTTCTTCACGCTGGCTTCCATGTTGGCGTCGGGCATCACGGCGATGTAGTTCTTTGCGCCGCCCTGCGCCTGAACGCGCTTGCCGTGGCGCGTGCAGGTCTCATAAACGATCTTGGCAACCGGCGTGCTGCCCACGAACGAGACGCCCTTCACGCCCGGATGCTCCATAATGGCTTGTGCCGCGGTCACGTTGCCGTGCACGAGGTTCACCACACCCGGCGGCAGGTCGAGTTCATCGAGGATTTCATAGAGCAGCTCCATGCTCACTGGGGTTTGCGGTGACGGCTTGGTGATGAACGTGTTGCCGCAGACAATCGCCGTCGGCAGGAACCACAGCGGAACCATCAACGGGAAGTTGAAGGGCGTGATCGCTGCAAACACGCCCGCCGGCTGGCGCAGCGTCGTCTCATCGATGCCGCTGCTGATGTCTTCAAGGCCGTCGCTGCGCATGGTGAGCGGCACGCCAGTCGCAAAGTCGACGCTCTCAATGGCGCGGCGCACCTCCCCGCGCGCTTCGTCCAGCGTCTTGCCGTTCTCCATCACGATCATCTTAGAGAGTTCTTCGAAGCGCTCTTCCAGCAGGTTCTTCAATCGATAGGCGTACTGCGCGCGGAACAAGACGGGGGTGCTGCGCCACTCGGCAAAGCCTTCCTGTGCCGCTTTGACGGCATCATCCACGTCTTGATACGTGCTGTCAGGGCATTGGGCGATCACCTCGCACGTGGCCGGGTTATACACAGGGATGAGGTCAGGGCTGCTGCTGGCCACCCAGCGCCCGCCAATATAGTTCTTCAATACTTTGGTCATACTGCCTCCTCGTAAAAGCTTCCCACACAGGCTAGTGCACAGTTAGTGCTAAAAATCACAAAAGACGTTCAGCAAATCTAAGTTATTTTTGCCAATGCTCACACGTGCCAGCCTTCGTATGCTTCATTCTATCGCGTTCAAAAATCCCTGACGAATTTTTCCTGCAAAGATGCAAGTCACCACTAAAACAGGGAGTGTCTAAGGTCGCGGTGATGCGTCATCTCGTCTTGTTCGGTTGGCATTACAAGGCCTCATCCCCCAACCCCCTTCTCCAGTGGGAGAAGGGGGCAAAAGTCCCCTCTCTGCGGGAGAGGGGATTTAGGGGTGAGGCCTCATCACCATCTGTTTAGGTTTAGACACTCCCCTAAAACACCGAAATGTTGAGAGTCTGCGCTGATCTTGCTAAACTCATGCATGACTAAAGATGTGTTCATTCGGAGTTAGATTGGTATGGCCTCCCCCGCGACGACGAGCATGCTCGAACGGTACAAGAAGGTTATGTTCCCTGCAGCTGCCCCCTATCATGGCGACAACCCGATTGTGGTCAGCCACGCTAAGGATCAATACCTGTGGGATATCGACGGCAATCGCTATCTGGACTTCTTCGGCGGCGTGCTGACGGTCTCGGTCGGCCACTGCAATGAGGAGGTCACCCGTGCCACGCACGAACAGCTCGACAAGGTGCAGCACACCACGACGATCTACATCAACGAGATCACCATCCGCCTTGCGGAGAAGGTCGCGTCGCTCACGCCGGGCAACCTGAAGAAGGTCTACTTCACCAACAGCGGCACCGAAGCCAACGAAACCGCCATCATGGCCGCGCGCATGTACACCGGCTGCCCGACGGTCATCACGCTGCGTCATGCCTATTCTGGGCGCTCCGTCACGGCGATGACGCTCACCGCGCATGGGACATGGCGCTTGGGCGGCGTCGTTGACCCCTACATCCGCCACGTGCGCAACCCCTACGTCTTCCGCGCCACCCGCGGCATGACCCCTGAACAGGTTGTGGACGACTGCGTGCGCGACCTTGAGGAGACGCTGGCCACCGTCACCGATGGGCGCATCGCCGCCTTCATGGCAGAGCCGATTCAAGGGGTGGGCGGCTTCATCGTCCCGCCCAAAGACTACTTCAAGCGCATCTACCCCATCGTCAAAGCAGCAGGCGGCGTGTTCATCAGCGACGAAGTGCAGACCGGTTGGGGGCGCACCGGCGGCAAATGGTTCGGCATCGAACAGTTCGACGTCGTGCCCGACATCATGACCTTTGCCAAAGGCATGGGCAACGGCACGCCCATCGGCTGCACCGTCACCACGCCGGAGATCGCCGAGGCGGTCAAAGGCGCGACCTTCTCCACGTTCGGCGGCAACCCCGTCACGATGGCCACGGCGCTGGCCACCATTGAGTACATCGAAAAGCACGACCTCAAGCACAACGCTGAGGTGCAGGGCGCAGTGCTGCGCGAGAAGCTCGAGGAACTCAAGCAAGAGTTCAACTGGATCGGCGAGGTGCGCGGCATGGGGCTGATGCAGGCGATTGAGATCGTCAAGCCGGGCACGATTGAGCCTGACCCAGCGCGCACGATGGCCTTCATGAACAAAGCCCGCGATAACGGCCTGCTGGTCGGCAAAGGCGGTCTGTATGGCAACGTCATCCGCATCTCGCCGCACCTCAACGTGAGCAGCGCAGACATGGCCACCGGCACGGAGATCCTCGCCAAGACCTGCCTCGATATCTCGTAACCGACTATGGCCGACACGCTCGAACGCCCCCAAATGAGCGCCCCGACGCTGCTGCTCTCGCCCTCGGTGGCGCGGCGCGGCGTGCTGGCCGCGCTGGCGCTGCTGGCGGGGTTGATCGCGCTCGGCGTCGGCCTCGGCTATCTCAGCCTAACGACCGACGACCCGGCCTTGCTTGAATCCACGCCGTATGAGCTGCTGCTGTGGGCCGCCGAGCAGTCCGGGCGTGGCAGCAGCGCCCTGTGGGCCGAGTTCGCGCGAGCGGTCGCCAGCACGCGCGGCCTCGACGCGCTGCCGGTGGCTGATGCTGCCCTGCTTGCTCAGCAGATGACGCTGGCATGGTGTGCGATCACGGCGGCGCTGGCAGCGTGGGGCGCGTGGGGCATCTGGCAGGGGGCAGGCTGGGCCAAACAGGCGCTGCTGTTGGCGCTGCTCGGCGCGGTTGGGATGATCTTTGCCTTCCCTGTCGTGGAAGGCAGCGCTGCGCCTGCGCTCACGCTTACCTGTATGGGCCTGCTGGTGACGCTGGTCGTCCTGCTGCCGGGCAAGCTGCCAACGGCGGGCGGGGTGCTGCTAGCTTTCAGCGTGATCTTCATGATCTGGCAGACGAGCAAGGCGCTGGCGGAATCCATCGGCTACACCGTGACGCTGCCGCAGCCCGCGTGGCAGGTCGTCACGTTCGACACGCTCGAACAGGCGCTCGACGCGCTCAACGCTGGGCAGATCGGCGCGGTGCTGGCCGACAAGCGCGAGCTGGAGACGTTCATGCCCGGCCACCCCGTCGGCGGGGTGACCGAAGACCCGGCCTACCCTGACCTGCGCTTTGTGCAGTTCCGCGCGGGTGACCAGTGGGGGATCTTCCCGCTTGTGCCTGAAGCGCCGGGGCGCTTGAACATCGCAGTGCCTGCCGCCCAAGCCCCCAGCGTGCAGTTCCCCTCTCAGTTCACTGGTACGCCCATCGGCGCGGTGACGGGCGGCTTCGCGCTCGAGCGCTACCTGCCCCAGCCGCGCTCGCTGGTGCTGCTCGATCTGAAGATCCTCAACAACCTGAACCTACCGCATCTACAGCGTATCGCTGAGGCGTTCCTCCAACCTGCGCGCCGCAATGGGGAGTTCTTGCTCGTGCGGATTTTGCTCAACGCTGGGCTGTACACGTGGGGGGAGGCGGTGTTTGGGTTTGTGTTCGGGGCGCTGCTCGGCTTGGTCTTGGGGACGTTGTTCGCGCACTTCAAACTGTTGGAGCGCGCGCTGCTGCCTTACGTCGTGGCCTCGCAGACTGTCCCTATCTTGGCCATCGCGCCGATGATCGTCATCTGGTTGGGGGCAAGCTGGGTGAGCGTGGCGATCATCGCTGTTTACATCACCTTCTTCCCAGTCACGATCAACACCATGCGCGGCCTGCTCTCGCCTAAGCCGACCGCAGTCGAACTGATGGAAAGCTACGCCGCCAACCGCTGGACAACGCTCTGGAAGCTGCGCTTCCCCTCCGCGCTGCCCTACATCTTCGCCGCCTTGAAAGTGTCCGCGACGGCCAGCGTGGTCGGCGCGATCATCGGTGAACTGCCATCGGGCATCGGGGCTGGGCTGGGCCGCGCCATCCTTGACTTCAGCAGCGATTACAGCCTCGTCAGCACGCCCAAGCTGTGGGCGGCCATCATCACCGCTGCCCTCATCGGCGTAAGCTTCTTCTTGATCGTCTCCGCCGTTGAACGGGTCGTCTTGCGCCGCTATTACTTAGGGAAGACCAGCCAATGAACGCCACCGAGAACCTCGTCATCTACGCTCGCAACCTGAACAAGACGTATCGCAGCGGCAACGCCGAGCCGGTGATCGCGCTGCAAAATGTCAACCTTGAGGTCAAGGCGGGCGAGTTTGTGTCGCTCATCGGGCCGTCGGGCTGCGGCAAGAGCACGCTGCTGCGCCTCATTGCAGACCTGCTCACGCCCTCATCCGGCGAGCTGAAGATCAACGGCAAAGACCCGCATCAAGCGCGTTTAGAGCGCGAGTATGGCATGGTGTTCCAAGCGGCCACCCTGCTAGAGTGGCGCAGCGTGACGCACAACGTCCAACTGCCGCTGGAGATCATGGGCTACAGCAAAGCCGAACGCGCCGAACGCGCCCAGCGCATGTTGGAACTCGTGGAGCTGGGCAAATTTGCTGATCACTACCCGTGGCAGCTCTCTGGCGGGATGCAGCAGCGCGTGGCGATTGCGCGCGCGCTGGCCTTCGAGCCGAAGCTGCTGCTGATGGATGAGCCGTTCGGCGCGCTGGACGAGTTCACCCGCGAGCGCATGAACCTTGAGCTGCTGCGCATCTGGGAGCAGACGGGCATCACGGTGATCTTCGTCACGCACAGCATCCCCGAAGCGGTCTTCCTCAGCAGCAAGATCGTCGTGATGTCGCCTCGGCCGGGGCGCATCACCCAGATCATCGAGAACGACGTACCTTACCCGCGCACCTTCGACACGCGCGAAACTGGCCCCTTCTTCGAAAAGGTGACCATCGTGCGCGAGCTGCTGCGCGATGCCCACCTCGTCGCGGAGTGAGCGCATGGCCAACGCTGCTGTGATCCCACGCCGCCCGTTCGCTGACCGCCTGCGCGATGCGCTGCCCGCGATCTTGTTCGCGGTGGGCGTGCTCATCCTATGGGAGACGCTCATCATCGTCTTCAACGTTCAGCAGTTTCTGCTGCCGCGCCCCAGCAGCATCTTCAATGAGCTGATGGGGGAGCTTCAGCTCTGGCTCACGCCCGGGCAGTCCTCGCTGCTGATGCAGGCGGCAGGCGCGACGCTCTACTCGGCGTTGGGGGGGCTGTTCATCGGCTGCGGCGCGGGGTTCCTCGTCGCGCTGCTCACGGCGCGCTGGACGATTGTCAACCAAGCGCTGATGCCGCTGGCCATCGCCGCCAACAGCGTGCCGATCATCGCCTTCGCCCCCATCATGAACAACTGGTTCGGGATCACCAACCCGGCCAGCAAGATGGCCATCGTGGCGATCATCGTCTTCTTCCCGATGATGATCAACACCGTGCGCGGCCTCACGCTGGTCGATGAGCGCCAGCTTGAGCTGATGACCTCCTATGCCGCCTCGCCGTTCAAGATTTTGTGGTCGCTGCGGCTGCCCAACGCGCTGCCGTTTGTGTTCAGCGCGCTGCGAGTGGCCTCATCGCTCAGCGTGATCGGCGCGATTGTCTCGGAGTTCTTCGGTGGGCCGCGCGCCACACTGGGAGTATTCATCACACAGGAGGCCAGCCGCTTCGCCTTCGCGCGGACGTGGGCGGCCATCGTCGTGGCTTCTGTCATTGGTCTGACGGTATACAATGTCGTGCTGTGGTTGGAGCGCCGCATCATGCCGTGGCACAACTCCATGCGTCAGCGCGAGTAAGACTTGGTGAAGTTGCTGTAGAAGTCCTGCGCCTTTTCAGTCGGAATTGACCATGAGAAGGCGTTCGACGCCCGTAAAATTAGACAAAGGAGGCCGCAGCATTGTTGATTGATGAATCGTTGCAGCACCTCATCCGAAGCAGCATCACTTTTAGCAAATTAGGTCGATAGGAGTTTTGAGCTATGTTTAAACGTTCCTTGCGGTTCGTCATCCTCACCTCGCTGATGGTGGGGCTGTTCAGCAGCGTGGCCACCACAGCGCAGGATCTTGTGCCGGTGCGCCTTCAGCTTCAGTGGGTGGCGCAGTCGCAGTTTGCGGGCTACTTCGCGGCCAAAGATCTGGGCTTCTATGAGGAAGAAGGCCTCGACGTGACCATCCTCGAAGGCGCGGTCGAAATCGTGCCGCAGCAGGTTGTGGCGTCGGGCGCGGCTGAGTTCGGCGTGGCGTGGGTTCCGAAAGTGCTGGAGAGCAACGAGCAAGGCGTGAACCTCGTCAACATTGCGCAGGTCTTCCAGCGCTCTGGCACGCTGCAAGTGTCGTTCGTTGATGAAGGCATCGAATCCGTGTCAGATTTCCGTGGCCGCCGCATCGGCACATGGGGCTTTGGCAACGAGCATGAGCTGTTCGCCGCCATGCGCGCCGTTGGCATTGACCCCGCCAGCCCAGACGACGTCACCATCGTCCAGCAGCCCTTCGACATGGCGCTGCTGCTCAACGGTGAGATCGACGCGGCGCAGGCGATGATCTACAACGAGTACGCCCAAGTGCTGGAGACGATCAACCCCGAGACGGGCATGCTCTACCAACCGGAAGACCTCAACGTGATCGACTTCAACGACGTGGGCACGGCCATGCTGCAAGACCACGTCTTCGCCAACGCTGAGTGGCTGGCGCAGGAAGGCAATGAGGACATCGCCATCCGCTTCTTGAAGGCCACCTTCCGCGGTTGGATTTACTGCCGCGACAACTTCGACGAGTGCGTCGAGATCGTCCTCAACAACGGCACAACGCTGGGCGAGAGCCATCAAGCGTGGCAGTTGAACGAGATCAACAAGCTGATCTGGCCGTCGCCGATGGGCATTGGCATCATGGATGAGGAACTGTTTGCGCAGACGGTAGCCGTGGCCTTGGAGGGTTCTGTGATCCAAGCCGAGCCGGGTGAGGGCGCTTTCCGCACTGACCTTGCCATGGCCGCGCTGGAGGCGCTCGCCGCCGACTTCCCCGACCTTGACTTGACCGGCGAAACGTTTGAACCGGTCGTGGTGGAATTGCGCGAGGGCGGGGAATAAACCGTCAAATCATCCGTTACAGAAGAAGGCCGGTGCATGCACCGGCCTTTTTTTACTGCTTGTGTGCAGAGGTGCAACATGGGCTTAAAACAACAATGAACATTTCTTAACAACATATCGTTAGTATCCAGCGCTGTAAGGGCGGTGGTATGTGCTGCCCCCCAGCGCGCCACCGGTATCGCACATCATTTATGAGGAGATAGCTGTATGCGTAAGTTGCCTTTGCTCTTTATTGCTGCATTGATGGTGGCCGTTGCGCCGCTGTCTGCCCAGAGCGAACAGATCACCGTTCGCTTCTGGCAGATCTTCAGCGATGGCCGTTTCGACTGGGTCAACCAGATCGCTGAAGAATTCGAAGCGATGTACCCGAACATCAACATCGAACCGCGCGCCTTTGGCAGCTATGAAGAGCTGATCGACCAATACACGCTGGCCCGTGAGCAGGGCAACCACCCTGAGCTGGCCATGATCTTCGAGGTCGGCACACAGTTCGCCCGTGACACGGGTTGGTTCAAGTCCATCGCCGAGGCCGTCGGTGACCGTGAGGAAATCCTCGGCCAGCCCACCGACCTGAGCGACATCATCGCGCCGGTCGCCAGCTACTACGTGCTGGATGGCTCGTTCACCTCGATGCCGTGGGCTAGCAGCTCGCCGATCCTCTACGCCAACATGGACATGCTGGTGGAGTTGGGCTTGGCCGACAGCGTTGAAGATGTGGACGCGCTGCCCAAGACATGGCAGGAACTGGAAGCCGCCTGCGAAGTCGTGCTGGCCGCTGGCAAGGATGGCTGCATCACGTGGCCGAACCACGGCTGGTTCTTTGAGCAGTGGGTTGCTCAGCAGAACGAGACGCTGGTCAACAATGAGAATGGCCGCGCTGGCCGCGCGACCGAGGTCAACCTGACGAGCGACGCCGCGATCAACGTGGCGAGCTGGTGGCAGGAAATGTACAACAAGGGCTATTACCTCTACACCGGCGTGCAGCGTGACTGGAACGGCACAACCCAAGCGCTGGCCGCGGATCGCGTCCCCTTCATCCTGACGAGCAGCGCCGGCGTGCGCGGGATCACCGACGCGGCTGCTGCCCGCGGCGTCACCGTCCGCACGGCCCGTATGCCCTTCGACGCCGAGGTGGGCTGGACGGGCAACATCATCGGCGGCGGCACGATCTGGCTGACCGACGGTCTGGCCCCTGAGGTTGAGGATGCGGCGCTGGCCTTCTTGTTCTACATGGTCAACACCGAGAACGCGGCCTCGTGGCACCAAGTCAGCGGCTACTTGGTCATCCGTGAAAGCTCGATTGCGCTGCTGGAGGAGCAGGGCTGGTTTGAAGCCAACCCCAACTTCCGCACCGCGGGCGAGCAGATCAACAACAGCACGGTGACCCCGGCCACCTCGGGCGCGCTGTTCGGCACATTCATCCCGACCCGCGACTTGGTCACGCAGGCCATTGAAGACTTGATGCTGGTGGGTGGCGATCCGGCGGTGGTGCTGGCCGAGGCCGAGGCTGATGCCAACCTGCTGCTGGCTGAGTACAACCTGCTGAACGAGTAAGCGTCAACGCACACATTCGGGGGAGTGGTGTAACAACCCTCCCCCTTTTGCTGTCTCATTGATGCCTTATTGCTGCCTTATTGCACTCTTAAAGCCCACGTGATGCTGTAAGTGGGCAATCAACGCTATAATCTTCACAGTGTGTCTCAGGCGAGGATTGAAAGCATGTCGCCGCTTTTTATCACCATCGTTGCAGCGCTCATCGGCGCCCTTCTGCTCGCACGTGGGTTTGACCGCAGCGGGCGCTCCCCAGTCATGGGCGCGCTGCTCGGGGCCATTGCGGGGGCCATCGGCCCGCAGATTTTCATGGTTCCTATCGCGTACTGCTCGCTGGAGCCAGAAAATCACGTCTTCTTCCAACTGATCATCTTCAACCAGACGATTGTGGTCAACGCGGTGCTGGTGCTGACGTTCATCCTGATCGCCATTGGGGTGTGGGCGCTGCTGCTGCTGTTCGACCGCGCGCACGATCAAATTCACCGCACGGGCCACCTGCTGCCCACGCTGGACATGCCGCACGGCGCGTTTCGCGGCTGGGGCGCGATGCCGTGGCTGCTGCTGGCCCCCACGCTCATCGTGCTGCTGCTGTTCACTTATTACCCCGCCATCAACACCCTGACGCTCTCGACGCAGCTTGCGCGCTTGGGCGTCCCGCGCACCGCGCCCGTGTGCTTGAACAACTTCGCCACCCTCATCACCGGCCCGCGCCAGAACGCAGAATACTACATCTTGAGCGTCATGCCGCCAGATGCTCGCACGCGCGACGCTGCGGAACAGCCCGGGCAGTTCGTCCTCTTGAGCTGGCGCAACGCGGCCTACATGGACAGCCTGACAACGAGCTTGTTCTTGTCGTTCTTTATCGTGCTTTTTGCCAACGTGTTCGGCCTACTGATCGCGCTGGCCAGCTATCAGCCGATTAAAGGCGCGCGCATCTATCGAACGCTGCTCATCTGGCCGTATGCGCTGTCCGCAGTGGTGAGCGGCGTGGTGTTCTACAATTTGTTCAACCCCATCACAGGCATCATCAACTACACGCTGGGCTTGGTGGGGATCCCGGGGGTGCGTTGGCTGTTGGAGCCGAGCATCGCGCCGTGGGTCGTCGTGTTCGCCGCCACGTGGAACGTGTTGGGCTTCAACCTGCTGTTCTATATCGCGGGCTTGCAGAACGTCCCTAAAGACCTGCTGGAGGCAGCCGCCATTGACGGCGCGAACGTGTTCCAGCGCTTCTGGTCGATCACGATTCCGATGCTCTCGCCCTTTATCTTCTTCTTGATCTTCACCAACCTCACGTATTCGTTCTTCGATCTGTTCGGCTTGATCGACAACCTGACGACGGGCGGGCCATCCCGCGCGACCACCAACCTGATCTACGATATCTACGTCACAGGCATTCAGAACAAAGACTTGGGGCGCGCGGCGGCGCAGTCGCTCGTCCTGCTGCTGATCGTCATCGGCCTGACGGTGGCCCAGTTCCGCTTGCTGGGTCGTCGTGTGAACTACGGAGCGTAACCCATGAGCACCCTCACGCAAACCTCAGTCAGCGCCCCCACCCGTGAGAAGCGCAAGCGCCAATCATGGGTCGCCCGTCTTTGGCCGGAGCGCTGGTATGTACATCTCGCCTTGATCTTCTCGATTGTGATCCTCGGGTTTCCGGTGTATTACGCTATCGTCGTCAGCACACAGACAAACGCGCAAGTGTTCGCTTATCAGATGATCCCGGGCGATGCGTTTGAGGCTAACCTGCGCCAAGTGATGAACCAGAACATCTGGCAGTACATGGCGAACAGCACGCTTGTAGCGCTGGGCGTGGCGGGCGCTAAGACGCTGCTCTCGCTGCTGGCGGGCTTGGCGATTGTCTACTTTCGCTTTCCCGCCAAGACGCTCATCTTCGGCTTCATCTTGATCACTTTGATGATGCCGCAGGACGTGTTGATCATCGGCTTGTTTCGCTTTGTGGCGGGCGATCTGGGCTGGGGCGACACCTACCACGCGCTGGTGATCCCGCTGGCCGCCAGCGCTACAGGCGTGTTCTTGTTCCGCCAACACTTCACCAGCATCAGCCCAGAGTTGAGCGAGGCCGCCCAGCTCGACGGGGCTAATCCCATCCAGTTCCTGTTCCGCGTCCTTGTGCCCATGAGCTGGAACACCATCAGCGCGCTGGCGATCATCATGTTCTTGGCCGGTTGGAACCAATACCTCTGGCCGCGCATGATCATCAGCACCGAGGCCAACCAAGTGATCCAAGTGGGGCTGCGGCGCTTGCTCAGCGGGGCAGAAACCGGCGAGACCTTCGGCCCGCTCATGTTGGGCGCGGTGATCGCCAGCATCCCCCCGATTCTGGTGTTCATCCTCATGCAGAAGCAGTTCATGAGCGGCTTCTCGCTCACCCGCGATAAGTAACCTTCTCATCGGTCGTTATATGGCTCTTAACGTGCCGTGGTTGAAAAAGCAGCCTCGGCACGTTATGCTTGACATGCGGTGACGATAACGCGGGGCAGATGCAGTGCAACGATTCGATTACTGGGTGCGCGGCGCTCCGGATGAGACGGGCGTTCGTCCCTCAATCGCGGAGCGCGGGTTCACCTCAAAGCACAATGGGGTCAACCTCGATGCCCTGCCAGTGACGCCATTCCCTGACGGCACAGGGGCGCTGGCCGTCCTGCGCGAAACGCCTGAGTCCTTCCTGATGGTCTATGCCCACCCGATGCGTTTAACAACAGTGCGCATCCCTGAGGCTGACCTGCGCGCCCTCAAAGGTGACCTCAAACCCCTGTTGAGCCTCGCCCGCAGCGACCTTAACGAGCCGCAGCCTCTGACCGCCACGACACGCTGGACGTTTGAAATCCGCCGCGAGGCGCTCTACCGCGCGCTGGAGATCTTCGACGGAGACATGCACCAGCTTCTGAGCTTGCTTTCGGCGGCGTTGACCAGCGTCGGCGTGGCAGTTACGCACTTCCCGGCCTCGTTCTCGCGGCGCTATCAGCTCATTCAGGGCTTGATGATGCTGCTCCCCTCGCCGCTGCGCTATTTGCTCACTTTCTCCATGAACAGTCGAATCGTGCCGCCGGATCGCCCGCGGCTCATCTTCGTGCAAGGCGACTATCAAGGCGAACGCCGCCAAGCGGAATGGGGCCAGAAGCTGATCATCTCTGAGACGGGCACAGGGCAGATCTACGTCGAGTTTCTGCGCGCGCGCTGGGATGGTGACCTCGACGACTTTGTGCGGGTGCTGATGGCGCTCGACAAAGCGGCCTATCAAATCCCCACATTTAGCACGCTGGCTGAAGCCGTCGAGGCAGTGATCGGCGTAATCGTCAGCGAGACGGAAGCAGCCCGCCTGCCCGTCCCCACCATGATCGCACTGCTGGAGGATGACAGCCTCGACGATGAGACGCGCGACAGCTACCTCGACACCCTGCTGAGCAGCGCCCTCGACGACCGCGACGCCACCGCCTCGCACTGGTTGGCGCGTCAGATGGAGCAGCAGCCCGCCCTCAACGAGCGGCTCAGCGCGCAGCTTGAGGCCATGCTCGACACCCAACCCGACGCGGTCTACGCCTTCGTGCGCGCCCATTTGAACGCAGGCGGCGCGTTGGAGCGCTGGCTCCCGCTGCTGCATCGCGCAGCGCGTTCGGCCTTTGCGCTGGTGCTGGCCAGCGAGGATGGCAGCAGCATCATGAGCTGGCTGCAGCTGCTCGCGCGTGAGCCAGAGCGCTACCAGATGGCCGAGATCGTGCATGAGGCCATCCTCGGCAGCGTGCCGCTGGCTTACCAGAACGCAGGGCTGGCGCGCGATCTGCTGGTGCGGGCCATCAAGCGTGACCCGCAGGTGCTGGACGACCTGCTGAACGACCCTCAGTTTGAGCAGGCGCTTGCCCCAGAGATCCAGCAGGCGCTCTACCATCACCAACCCGACGCCATCGCCGAGATCATCGATCAATCGCGCGAGCTGTTCCTGCTGGCGATCGCGCGGGCGCTGCCTCACCCGCACAGCATCAACGAGCGGCTAGCGGTCATGCTGTGGCACGTCTACGCCGCCTACCCCTCGCTGGTTGTCGCGCCGCCCTACCACCCGCTGAACCTGCTGCGCCGCTTGATTGGGCCAAATCGCGCCGCGCTGCCGCAGGAGGCGCTCATCGGACTGCTGACGGCCATGCTCGCCAAGAGCCATGACGATCTATTCGTCGAGTTCATCACGGTGTTGGCAGCCAGCGACGACCTGACACAGGTGCTGCCGCCCGTGCTGCGTATGGCCGAGCGCACGCCCGATGAGGTCGTTAACCTCGTGACGCAGCTCAGCAGCAGCGGCCTGCTCAATCAAGAGGATACGCTGAGCATCTACATCAGCGTGTTGGACGCGGCTAACTGGGAGGAGCGCTACACGCTGCCGTTTGTTGACCCGCTGGCACGCCTCATCGCGCAAACCCCGAAAGCCGCTATCCCTGCCCACGCGCTGTGGCATATGGTGGAGCGCGTGACCGCCACCCGCACCGCCGACACCGCCGTGAAGGTGGTCGTGCGCCGCCTGCTCACGACGGTGATTGAGCCACACGATGACGACCAACTGCTGGAGGATCTGCTGCGGCTGCGCAAGCTCATCCACAACCACAGCGCAGCGCGCGCCCAGCTCATGCAGTGGTGGACAAGCTACCTTGAGGGGCGGTCGATCCAGCAGTTGGTGGAGCTTGATAAACGGCTCAGCGGCCAACGCGCACTAGATGACCTGCGCGACAGCCTCGCCACCGCCCTCGGCGTGCGCCGCTTGTTCGCCGATCGTGACCTGCGCCAGTGGGCAGAAGACATCGCTACGACCTATCGCGTGCTGCGCGCGCTGAGCGAGGGCTTCGACCCCGAACAGCGCAGCGGCAGCATCGACGTTTTAACGCTTCAACGCCTGCTCATCGCCGCCGCCGATTGGCCCTCCGACCAAAAACAGGTGCTGGCGGCCAACCTGCGCGACCTTGCCGAGCTGCTGCCGATCATGGCCGACGCGCGCACCAAGCCCTCCCTCATCCGCAGTGACGATCAGCTCGAGCGACGCCTGATGAGCGGTGAGCTGCAACCCCAAAGCGCCATCGACGTGATGCGCTGGCTGGCAGGCTTCCTCGAAGGTGCGCAAAAGAACGGGCGCTAGACAGCTTCGTCCCACACGCTGGGCGGGCGCGACGCGCGCACTGGCACTGGGGCCGACGCCGGCCGATTGTGCCGCCGACGCCGCTCAAACAGCCAGATGAGCATCATGCCAGTCAGCGCCGCCTGCGCCATCGGCGCCAGCAAAACCACTAAAGCAGCGTGCCCTGCGAACACTTCAGGGATGAGAGCAAACGTCAAACCCGCAGCGATGTTAGCCCAAATCCAGAGGTACGCTTGGTCTACAGCGCGGCGCAGCACCCACCACTGGCAAATCGCCACTGGCGTGATAAAAATCGGCATGAAGTAGGTGGGGTTGTAGTCCCATGTGAAGCGCGGAAACGATGCGACAAAAAATGACAGCGCCATGAGGCCTATCACCCCACCGACGACTGACCAGAATACCCAACCGTTCGCGTGCCATCCCAAGCGCGTTTCGATGATGAGCTTTTGCAGCGTGCCCACAGACCAGCCGATCACCCCACCTACAGCGAAGAGCGTCCCAACTGTGTAGAGGGCAGGGCCATAGTTCAGCCCATAAACAAAGCCGA
This sequence comes from Anaerolinea sp., assembly GCA_046719465.1. GTDB lineage: Bacteria > Chloroflexota > Anaerolineae > Aggregatilineales > Phototrophicaceae > JANWYT01. Next base: position 17,295 of record JBDNCV010000003.1, on the reverse strand, counting down.
TGAGCGAAGCGATAAACGACAGCATCGCCATGCTTAAAATGACAAGAAAATAGACTCCATAGCCCATGAGAATCCAGAGCGCCAAAGTCCCATTGGGGTTGTTGAGCGGGGCTGCTTTCATAGCGGGCTGCCTCCAACTATGCGACATTTGTACTTAGCGTAACACATTCCAGCGCTGCTGTGGCTGTCAGATTGTCTCAAAAGCAATCAGAACGTCGCATGCGCGGCGGAGCGAAGGCGGTCATTGGAGGACGGCTCCGCACGGTGTACACTTGAGCGCAGATTGACCACACGCAGGAGAGGCTATGCTGCTTCAGGAACTTTCGATGGCCAGCGGCGTGAGCGGGGATGAGGGCGCAGTCCGGCAGATCATCCAGCAGGCCATCGCCCCCCACGTCACTGATCTGCACGTCGACAGCATGGGCAGCCTGACCGCCCTCAAGAAGGGCACAGGGGCCGTGCCGCTGCGCGTGATGCTCGACGCGCACATGGACGAAGTGGGCTTCGTCGTGACGGGTTTTGAGAACGACGGGTTGATCCGTTTTGCGGCGGTGGGCGGCTTTGATGATCGCATTCTGTTGGGCAAGCGCGTCAAAGTCGGCAAAAAGGGGCACGCGGGCGTGATCCTCTCCACGCCGATCCACTTCGGGCGCGATGCCACGGTGAAGCCCATCAAAGACCTGCGGATCGACATCGGCGCGAACAGCAAAGCCAACGCGGAGAGCGCTGTTTCACTGGGCGAGCGCATCGTGTTTGACAGCGAGTACGTGGCGCTCAGCGATACGATGGTGCGCGGCAAGGCCTTCGACGACCGCGTCGGCTGCGCCATCCTGATTGACGTGCTGCGAAGCGAGGAGCCATATCCGGTGGATGTGCTGGCGAGCTTCAGCGTGCAGGAGGAGGTGGGGCTGCGCGGGGCGAAGGTTGCTGCCAACCGCCTCAAGCCGGATGTGGCCATCGCGCTGGAGGGAACCACCGCGCACGATGTGCCGCTGGCCGACGCTGACCCTGACGATCTGACCGTGCCGACGCCGGTCGCGCGGGTGGGCAAGGGGCCAGTCCTCACGTTTATGGATACATCGTTCATCGCACCGCCCAAGCTGCTGGCCTTCGCCCGCCACACCGCTGAGCAGCACGGCATCCCCTACCAGCTCAAGCAGGCGCTGGGCGGCGGCACAGACGCAGGGGCCATCCACCTGAGCGGCTCCGGCGTGCCCTGCCTCGTCGTGAGTATGCCCTGCCGCTACATTCACAGCCCGCAGGCCATCCTCAGCCTGACAGACTATCAACACACGCTGGCGCTGATCAAGCATCTGCTGCACAGCATCACGCCCGATGTCGTGCGCCACGATTGAGAGGTCGTCCTATGGCACAGTCCCCGCGTGACATCATCGAGCAGCACTTCCGCGCAGGCCGCCCACTGGACGCTTTCGAGGCGATCTACGCCAACGCCCGCGAACAGGGTGGGGTTATCCCGTGGCATCATGAGCTGCCCGCGCCGCACCTCGTCGAGTGGGCACGCGAGCAGCGGCTCAACGGAGAGGGTCGGCGCGCGCTCGTGATCGGCTGTGGGCTGGGCGACGATGCCGAGTTCCTCAGCGAGCTGGGCTTCAGCGTGGTCGCGTTCGACCTCAGCGCCAGCGCGATTGCCATGTGCCGCGAGCGCTGGCCGCAGTCCACCGTGACCTACGTCGTCGCTGATCTGCTGGCCGCGCCGCCCGAATGGAACCATGCATTCGACCTCGTGTTAGAGAGCCGCACGATCCAAGCCATCCCGTGGCAGTACACCGAGCCTGCCATCCGCGCTATCAGCCGCTTTGTGGCGGTCGGCGGCGACCTGCTGGTGCTGTGTCTTGCGCGCGAGCCGCACGAGCCTAAGACGGGCATCCCGTGGCCGCTCTCACGCGAGGAGCTGGCGCAGTTTGAGCGCGAGGGGCTGCGCGTCGTCCGCTGGGACAGCTTCCTGCCGCAGCAGCCTCGCTTCCGCGTTCACTACCGTCGGGAGGCCTCATGAGCCGGTATCAACGCATCCAGTTCATCATCAACCCCGCCGCAGGCAACGATGAGCCGATCCTCAATATCATCAACGACGTGCTGCGGCCTTATGAGGTCAACTGGCAGGTGAGCATCACCCACAAGGCCGGCGACGGCGCGCGCTTCGCTCAAGAGGCGCTGGCAGCGGGGGTTGACCTCGTGGTTGCATATGGCGGCGACGGCACGCTGCTAGACGTGGCCAGCGGTATGCTCAACGCGCCGATCCCGCTGGCGTTCATCGCCGGTGGCACTGCCAACGCGCTGGTGCAGGACTTAGGTATCCCGCGCCCGCCCGCCGACGCGGTGCGCCTGCTGATGGAGCCGCACACCGTCCGCGCGATTGACGTGGGCGAGGTGGCAGGGCGTTATTTCCTGCTGCGGGCGGGCACGGGCTTGGTGGAGGATTTCAGCGTCGGGGTCAACCGCGAGATGAAAGACCGCTACGGCCTGTTCGCCTATTTCATCGGCGCGGCCAAAGCCTTGATCCACACCCAAGCAAGCCGCTATCGCATCACGATTGATGGGCGCATGCACGAGGTTGAAGGGGTCATGTGCCTTGTGACCAACGGGAGCGCCACCGGCGGCCAAACGCCTGTCCGCATCGCGGGCGACATTCTCATCGACGACGGCCTGCTCGACGTGATCGTGGCGCGGGGGGACTTCGCATCGTATCTCGACATCGTGCTGACGGCGGCGCAGGTCGACCGTGACACCTTTCAGAGTCAGTCGATCTTCCACGCGCAGGGGCGCTGCATCGCCATTGAGACCGACGCGCCGATGGCCATCTACGCCGACGGTGAGGAGGAAGCCATCGCCCACACACCCTGCACCTTCAACGTGCTGCCGGGGGCGCTGCGCGTGATCGTGCCCCCCACTGATGAACCCGCTTGATTCTGTTAGAAAGGACAACTTCGTTGATCGAACTCATCAAAAAACTGACTGAAGCATGGGGGCCAAGCGGCTATGAGCACCGCGTGCGCGCGCTCATCCGCGAGGAAGTGGCCGCGCTGGCCGACGAGATCACGGTGGATGGGCTGGGCAACCTCATCTGCCGCGTGGGCAGCGGCGGCAAAAAAGTCCTCGTTGCCGCCCATATGGACGAAATCGGCGTGATGGCCACCTATGTTGAGCCGAACAGCCAATACCTGCGCTTCACGGGCATCGGCGGCTTGATCTACACCGCGCTGCACGGCAACCGCGTCCAATTTGAGGACGGCACGGTGGGCGTGATTGCGACCCATGACGCCTTCGGCAAGGGGCGCACTGCCGCCGCTGATGCAGACAGCTTCTTCATCGACGCGCAAGACGAAACCGGCGCGCTGCGCGTCAAAGATGGTTCGCCGGCCAGCTTCTGGCGTGAGACACAGACGCGCGGCCAGCGCGTGATCGCCAAAGCGCTTGACGACCGCATCGGCTGCGTCGTCGCCATTGAGGCCATGCGCCGCCTGAACAAGCAGACGCCCCATGAGGTATACTTCGCCTTCACGGTGCAGGAGGAGGTGGGGCTGCGTGGGGCCAAAGTGGCTGCGCAGGGGGTCAACCCTGACGTGGGCATCGCGCTCGACGTGACCGCCACCGGCGACGAGATCAAGAACCGCAAGATGGCGATCAAACTGGGGGCAGGCGCAGCGATCAAGGTGATGGACGGAGCGCACATCGTCCCGCCGCAGGTGAAGGCGTGGATGATCGCCCGCGCCGAGGCCGACGGCATCCCCCATCAGTTGGAGATCCTCACCGGCGGGACGACCGACGCCGCGCAGATTCAGCTCGCGCACTCCGGCGTGCCCAGCGGCACGATCTCGATTCCGACGCGCTTCTTGCATACCACCAGCGAAACCGTCGACCTCGGCGATGTACAAGCCTGTGTTGATCTGCTGACCGGCCTGTTAAAGAACGAGATTCCTTTTTTAGGAGGGCACAGTGAACGCCAATGACCACTACGAGAAATGGAACCGCTTCGCGCCGCTGGCGCTCTTGATCGTTGGAATTGGGGTGTCCATCATCGGGGATGCGACCATCGGCAAGGCGCGCGGCAAGCGCGGTTGGGTGTTGAAGGGCACGCTGGGTTTGATCGTCCTCAACGCAGGGCTGGCTATCTTTGGCGAGGCCGTCAAGAGCCGCGCCCTCTATGAGGCTGAACTCAACGCGCGGCTGAACGGCCAAAAGCTTGACCTCTAACCGACCATGCCGCAGCCGCGCACGTACCGCACGCATGCGCTCATCCTGCGCCACCGTGACTTTGGCGAGGCTGACCGCCTCATCACCATCTTGACGCCGCAGCACGGCAAGTTCGACGTGCTGGCGAAGGGCGTGCGTAAGCCCACCAGCACCAAAACCGGCCACCTTGAGCTTTACACCCACAGCGAACTGCTCATCGCGCGCGGCAGCAGCCTTGACCTCGTGACGCAAGCCCAGATGCGCAACCCCTATCTGGGCCTGCACGAGGATCTGCTGCGCGGGGCCTATGCAACCTACTGCGTGGAGCTGCTCGACCGCTTCACCGTTGAGGAGGACGTGCGCCACGACGCCCTGTTCACCCTGCTGGACGCGACGTTTGAGCGCCTCTGCCACGATCCCGACGTGCTGCGCGTCGTGCGCTATTACGAGATGCACCTGCTCGATGAGGTAGGCTTTCGGCCAGAACTCAACGAGTGCGTTGCCACTCAAGAACCGATCCTGCCGGAGGATCAATACTTTAGCCATGCCGAGGGCGGCGTCGTCTCGCCCGAGGGGGCGGCCCACCTCTCCAACTTAGTGGCGCTGCCCTTGACGACGCTGAAGCTCATGCGCCACTTCCAGCGCACGCGCGACTATGCCAAACTCGTCAATCTGAAGATCACTGCTGCGGAACACAACGACTTTGAGCGCGTCATGTTGGGGTTTATTCGACACACGCTCGAAGCGCGCCTGCGCAGCATCGACTTCATCCGCCTCATCCAGCGCTAGCGCTGTTCGGCCTCTCCCCTGTTGTTTAGGCGCGCCGCCGCATCTGCCAGATGGCCGCCAGCAGCAGCCCCCCCGCCCCCGCCACGTAGAACGCCACGAGCAGCGCCCACGGCGCAATCACCGGCAGCAGCTCGCCAGTGGTCGCAAGGCGCACGTTGAACGTCAGCAGCGCCTGTTGGTTGACGAGGATGCTCTGCGTGGCCAGAGCGGTCGTTACGGGGTTGAGGCTGGTCAGCAGCATGTCAGCGTAGATTGCGCCCACCTCCCGCCCTGCGTCCGAGGTGACCACGCCCACCCCGTTCACAGCGAAGCCATACGCCCCGCCCAGCAGCACGTTCGACGCAATCGGCAGGCCGATCACCAGCGCCAGCGTGAAGATATACACGCGGATCGTGGCTACCAATGTCCGCTCGGTGGTCGTGCTGAAGAACAGCCCCAACGCCCCCAGCAGCAGCGCCGTCGCCATCAGCCCCACCACCGAGAGGATGACCTCCACTTGGCTGATGCCGCCGAACAAGAACGAGATCGCTTGCAGCGGGATGGCCGCCAGCACCAGCAGCGCCATATAGCCCAACGCCGAGATCATCTTCCCCATCAGAAACGTCGGGACGGGCAGCAGCGTCGTCGTCAGCAGGTCGTAGGTCTGCCGTTCGCGCTCCCCGCTGACCGCGCCCGCCGTCAACGCAGGGACAACCAGCACGATCAGCGCCAGCTCCACCGCGACCACCCCACGAAAGAGCGTCCGCCCCACTTGGCCGGTCTCCACCACGCTGAGGCCGCTCAGCTCTGACAGGGTGATGAGATAGAGCAGCACGGTGAACGCGCCCATCAACAGCACAAACACGCTGATGATGGCGAAGGCCCGCGCCCCGCGCATCCGCCCGCGCAGTTCCTTGATCGTCACGGGGTTAGCGCGATAGGCGCGGCGGTCGCGCCACATCTGCCACAGCAGCCAGCTCAACGGGATAAGCAGCCCCAGCGCGGGCCAAAACGCCCACAGCAGCAGCGCCGCAGCGTTTGCTCCCCATGCGCCCGCGGCCAACGGCCACGCCCAATTCTCCTGCGCCAGCAGCGCCACCGCCAGCAGCAGCGCCACGCCGAGGTTACTGCTCAGCCCCAGCAGGATGAACAGCGGGGCCTCCGCCCCGAAGCCGCCCGCCAGCGCCGCCGCCCAATTAGCCCCCTCCGGGCGCAGCAGCCCCAGCACGACCAGCGCCACCAGCCCCACCGCGTGCAGGATGCCCGTCAGCTGCGCCACCGCCGACAGCCGGTTGAGGTTGACCTCGCGCGGGCTGAGGGCTTCCACGCTCACCCATGCAGCCCGAGTCATGTCACCAGCCCCCGCGTCACCTTCATGAACATCGTCTCAAGCGTCTTCTCTTCCTCTTGGAAGCCCAGCGGCACAATCCCCGCGTCGAACAAAGCGCGGTGAAACGCTTGGATGCCCTCGTCCGTGTCGATCATCTCGACACGCAGCCGCGTTCGCCCTGCGCGCGGCGTGATGAACTCCACCGTGCGCACGCCCATCCGCCCCAGCGCAATCGTCTTGACGGCCTCGGCCTCTTGATTGTCCAACAGCGTGATGACGATGTCGCGCGTCTCCATAAGCTGCGCCTTAAGCTGGTCGAGGCTGCCCTGCATGACGATCTGCCCGGCCTCCACGATGCCGATGTGGGTGCAGATGTCCTCGACATCAGCGAGGATGTGCGTGCTGAAGAAGATCGTCTTGCCCATACGCGCCAGTTCCGCCAGCAGCTCGCGGATTTCGACACGGGCGCGCGGGTCAAGGCCGCTGGCTGGCTCGTCGAGGATCAGCACCTGCGGGTCATGCGCCAACGTCCGCGCCAGCGAGAGGCGCTGCTTCATCCCACGGCTGAGCTTGTCCACCATGTCCTCGCGCCGATGCGCCAAGTCCACCAGTTCCAACAGGTCGTTCACCAGCGTCTTGCGTGCGTTCTCAGGGATTTCATAGCACGCCGCGAAGAAGTCGAGATACTCCCACACGCGCAGGTCTTCATACACGCCAAATTCGTCGGGCATGTAGCCGATGGCACGGCGCACCGCCCGCCGCTCCTTCAACACGTCAAAACCCGCGACCGTGGCCGTGCCATGATCTGGCTTAGTGAGCGTCGTCAAGATGCGCATGGTGGTGGTTTTGCCCGCGCCGTTTGGCCCAACGAAGCCGTAGATCGCCCCGCGCGGCACGCTGATCGTCATGCCTTGCAGCGCATCGAAATTGCCGAAGCGCTTTTTAAGGTCGTGCGTTTCGATAATGTTGTCGCTCATGCAGGTCTCCCGCTCATGGTGATGCGTAGGTTGCGAACGCGCGACACGCCCGTCGCAAAGGTGGACACGACCCGCGCACGCACAGCGTTCTCCGGGCCGAGGTAGGGCGCGGGCGCGTCGATGGTGTACTCTTGGACGCGCACATCCTGCAAGTCCCATGTGTTGGTCTGCCAGTTCCACAAGGACACCTCGAGCTGGTTGGCGAAGCCGCTGGCGGTTGAACGCCACTGTGAAGCTGTCCACGCTGGCAAGCTGCGCCGTCGGCAGCGGGGTGAACTGCACCACCACGCCTTCATCAGGGTTCAGGATGAGATCGTCCACGCCTGCGTTGGCCACGTCCAGCAGGCCAGCGGTGCGCGCCAGCTCACGATCTGGCGGGACGATGCGCTCTACCATCGTCCACAAGAATTGATCGGCTGCCAGCGTAACGCGCCCCGTCGGCGGCTCCACCGTGACCGTCAGCCCGACGATGTAGAGCGTGTCGTCTACGCTGCGCCATGTGGCGGCTGCGATGTCGACGTCGCGTGGGATGTCGTTCGACCAGCCGATGAGGTAGAGGCGATCCCCCAGCGCCACGTGGTTGTACTGGTCGCGGATGAAGCTGTGAAGAAAGCTCTGACGCCGGATGAATGTGCGCGCGGCGGTCAGGTCAGGGGTGAAGCCCGTCTGCGGCAGGATGAGGGAGGCGGTGTTCAGCTCGTTGAAGGCGCTGGCCTGCCGCCCAATGCTGAAGGACGGGCGCAGGCTGCGGCTGTTCTCAAAGCGGCTGGCGATGGGCTGCCCCTCTAGTCCGACATAGTTAAACTCGCTGGGGGCGATGGTCAGCACGTCGCCCGCGGCCAGATCCGGCAGTTGGAGCGCCCCACGCCGCGACAAAATCACCGGTGATTGCAGCGTGCTGCCCGTGTCGTTGCGGATGAAGCCTTGATAGGTCTGGGAGCCGTCGGCGTTGGTGCGCAGCGTCAGCGCGCCGCTGATGGCCGGCGCAGGCACGGGCTGCATCAGCGCAAAGTTGCTGTAGATGCCGCCGTCCGCGGTGACGCCGCGCGCGCTCGTCGTGATGGACTGCACCACCTCCGCGGTGGATTGCAGGTTGGCAGGGGCTTGCCCCACACTCGGCAGGGCGTAGAGGAAGCGCTCCCCCTGTGGCGCTAGGGTGAACATGTCACGGCGGGGCGAAAGCAGCCCGAGCAAGGTCTGCTCCAGCGCTTGCGGCTCGCCATCCCAAAGGCGCACCACCCGCAGCCGACTCAGCAGCACCTCATTCCCCCGCAAGTTGAACCCCACCGTAGACGCAACCAGCGTGAACAACACGATGCTCAACGGGATCGTGCCCCACGCCCACTCCTGCCGCTTGAGGCGCGTCAGCAGCCAGTAATTCAGCGGGCCAATCACCAGCAAATAGACAGCCACAAACGCCACCAGCGCGCTCACCGGCGGGAGCAGTTGCTCGCCCGGCAGGGTGGCAATGGCTGTCGCGGCGGCGCTCGGCTCCATCAGGCCGCGCCCCCAACTGTTGGCGAGTGGGACATTCGTCAGCATCTGCCGCCAGAACAAGGGCAGCTCGTCCCACACAGTGAGCGGGGCCAGCAGCGGATCCACGCCGAGGAAGTCAACGACGCCATCGCCCATGCTGCGCCGCACGAGCAGCGGCCCCTCTGCGTGGTTGATAAGCACCTGCGCGCCCGCGGTTGGCTGCCCCGTGCTGATCTCCACGCGCCCCCCCAGCGCCTCCCTGCTGCCGACCCAAGCCGCCAGCGCGTCCACCTCGTCGACGATGCGGGCGCGCACGTCCACCACTGGCGCAGCATCTCCGAGTGCGGCGAGGCTGCCTTCAAAGCGCGTGCCGCCCAGCGCGATCAGATGACCGCCGTTGAGCGTCCACAGCCGCAGCGCCGCCCGCTGCTCTGCAGAGAGGGCGTCGGGGTTTAGGTCGTACATGAAGATCGCATCGGCGGCGTAGAGCGCCTCGGCATGGGGCGGCAGGCGATTCGGCCCCCACGTCACCTGCACCACGTTGTGCCCTGCCGGGCGCACATCGCCCAATGCCAGCGTGCCAACCGTCGCCTGCGTGAGGACAACGTAGACCTTGTCGCGCGGTTGAATCGGGCGAACAGGCCCGGCAGCTTGAGCGTAGCGCTGGTCATCCTCGCCCACGAACTCCACCACAACCTGCCGCGCAAAATCGCGCAGCCGCACGTAGAGGAACGCCTCCTTGCGCGTGCCCGTGGGCAGATCCAGCGGGGTGCTGTAGGCGTTGGCCAGCGCGCGCCCGTTCGTCTCGGGTCGGACGATCAGCCGCCCATCGAGCGCCGGGCCGTCGTTGCTGATCTCAATCAAGAGCGGCGTCCACTCCTCCGCGCGGAAGCCGCCGTCAAAGCCCGCCAGAACGCGCATCGTCACCGTGGCGGTCGGCTGCGCGGCGCTGATCCCTGCGCTGACGACCCACACAGCGACCAGCCAAAACAAAGCTCTCATGTCTCATCATACCCGTGGGTGTGGCCATTTCGATTGTAACACAGGCGCGAGGGCGAGGCAGGCCTCGCCCCCATCAACCGCCTTCATTCGTCAGAGGGGAGCCGCCCCGTGTAGCGCGCGCGCGGGCGGATCAAGCGATCTTCGCTGTACTGCTCAATCGCGTGGCCAATCCAGCCGACCGTCCGACCCAGCGCGAACAGACCTAGCGCGCTGCCCGCAGGCAGCTCCATGACCTCTGCCGCGGCCACCAGCGCAAAGTCAATGCTCGGCAGCTCGTTGATGAGTTCTTGGGCTGTCTTGACTGCGGCTTGGATGACTGCCAAACGCGGTGAATCTGGATAGTGTTCTTGCAGCAGCGTCAGCAGCAGCTCCGCGCGCGGGTCGCCGAGCGGGTAGAGCTTGTGGCCGAAGCCCGGGATGTCCTCCCCGCGCCGCAGCCGCCCCGCCATCCACTCGCGCACGTCCGATGGGGTCGTCAGCGATTGTAAGAACGCCTCAACGCGCTCCGTGTAGCCCCCATGCTTGACCCCGCCCAAGGCCGACAACCCTGCGATGACGGCGGCGTAGGGCGTGGCCCCAGCGCTGGCCACCACCCGCGCCGTGAACGACGATGCGTTCAGCTCATGGTCAGCGCAGATCACCAGAATTGAGTTGAACATGGCCTCCGCCTGTGGATCATCCGGGCGCAGGCCGCGTTGAAGCATAGCTGCGATGCGGATGTCCTCGGGCACATCCCCCGCCATAACCGACCCCATCAGCCGCAGGATGCGCGCGCCCGTCTGCATCACACCAGCAGGCCGCAGGTCATACGCTCCCGGATCGTCGCTGGCCGCAATCGGCAGCATCGTTTGCATCATCTGGAGCGGCGGCAGGTTCGCGCCGTCCATCTCAAGGTGCATCAGCATCGTCTCATACAGCCGCGCGCTCACCTGCACTTTGAGGTCAAACAAGCTGTCGGCGCTGTCGATGCTGCCCGTCCACAGCAGCGAGGCCACCTGCTCAATCGTGGCGTTGCGCGCCAACATGCGAAAGTCTACGCCGCGATAGTATAAGTCGTGCCCGTCGATGAGCGTCAGGGCGCTTTCCAACACGGGCGCGCCCCAATGGAGCGCATCCTGCGCGAGCTGCTCAGGGTTGCGGCGGCCTTCCTTGCGCGCCAGCAGCTTCTCGATGTCCTCAGTGTAATAGCGGCGATTGCGCTGACCAGAGGTTCCGCTGCTGCGGATCAATCCTCGACTAACGTAGGCGTATAGGGTTGGCAAACTAACCTCAAGCAGCGCTGCCGCCTCAGCAGCGGTCATATAACGATCTTTGGGCATACGTTTCCCCGTTGTCCAAATCTTTTTACTTGATTGTAATCAATGTTGCTCAATATTGTTACACTTGCTCTGGCAAAGTTTGTGAGTTTTGCTACACTGGTGAAAATCGTCACAAGCGATGAGGCGATCATGCTCCGGTTTCTGCTCATCTTGCTCGTTGTAGTGCTTACGGCCTGCCGTCAGCAGCCCCCCGCCAACACCGCAGACCTCGACATCACCCTTACGATTGCCCCCGATAACATCGTCGGGGAGGCGCTGGCAGTGGTCACCGTGCGCGACCGCGCCGGTCGGCCGGTTGACAACGCGCGCGTGCAGGTGCGCGGCGATATGACGCACGCGGGGATGGTTCCCGTCATCGTCGAAACGTCCAACAGCGTCGATGGACGCTACGAGCTGGACTTCAACTGGACGATGGGGGGCGATTGGTTCGTCGATGTCACCGTCACGCTGCCGGATGACACCTTCGCGCGCCAGCGTTTCAACTTTCGGATTCGTTCATAGCCCACAGCGCGTTTAGCGCGGGGAACTCGCTGCTGAGTTCTTGCAGCAGGGCGCTGGCAATAGGGGTGAGGGCGCGGCTCGTGTCGTAGAGCAGGCTGATCTGGCGCTGCATCGGCACGCCCTCCAAGCGCAGCGCTGCCAGCATGCCCGCCTCGACCTCACGCTGCACGGCATACTCCGGCAGGATCCCCACGCCCATCCCCGCGAGAATGCTCTGCTTGATCGCCTCAGGGTTGTCAAACTCGCCTACGATGCGCGGGGTGACTTCGAGCCGGTGCATGAGGCGATCGATGAAGATGCGCGTGCGGCTGTAGGGTTGGCGGGTGATGAACGGCTCACCATTGAGTGCGTCAGGCGCAATGCTGGCGCGCCCGGCGAAGGGGTGCGATGGGCACACCACCAACAGCATCTCGACGTCGCGCAAGATGACCCGGCCCAACGTGCTGAGGTTGATCCCGTCCATCTCGCCTTCGACAAAGCCCAAGTCTGTGCTTTGGTTGGCGACGGCAGCAGCAACCTCCTGCGTCACGCCGGTGTGGAGCACCACCGCCAGATTGGGATAGCGGCTGCGAAACGCGCTGATCCACGATGGAAGCAGGTAGACGTTGATCCCGGGCGTGGCCATTACACTTACTTGGCCGCTGGCGAGGCTGCCAACGGCGGTTACGCTGGCCTCGGCTTCATTCACCAGCGCCAAAATCCGCTGGGTGTAGTCGTACAGCACTTCCCCCGCCGCCGTCAGCACCGCCCCGCGCCGATTGCGGTTGAACAACTGCGTGCCGAGCGCCGTCTCCAGATCTTGAATGTGCTGGCTGACGGCGGGTTGGGTCATCGGCAAGCGTTTGGCCGCCGCGCTGAAGCTGCCCTCCTGAATCACCGCTGCGAAGATTTCCAACTTGTAGAGACTCAACATGGCATACCATCCATAACAAAAAGGTTATGGATATTATAGGGGAGGTTGGGTTGAAAAAATACCGGGGTTGCTGTGCGACCTTGTTAGCCGCCTCGGTCAGAGCAGATGCTGATGACGAAACGCTTCCACCTGCTGCTGGCCCTGTGGCGTTAGGTGCGCTCTGCCCGCTTCAATTTGTATCCAGCCCCACGCGCGCAGCCGCAGCAGCGCTCGCTGCATCCGCCCACGCGGCCAGCGCAGATGCTCATGGAGCGTGGCCACTGCCAGCTCGTCAGAGGCAGCCGCCCCGTCGGTGTGACGGTAAAGATGCCCCAACACGACGTGATCTTCAAACTGTCGGCGCATCACCGCGCGGCGCACGCTGACCGAAACCAGCCCATAGCGCGGCGACACGACCAGCGCCACCACGAACAAGAGGAACATCATCAACGCCATCGACGCCGAGATCGACGAATCCCAGCGCTCGATGAGCTGGATCCCGAACGTGCGGTTAAGCGCTGCCAGCAGATCGCTAATCTGCAAGCCGAACAAGCTGCCACGTGCCAGATCATAGCCGAAGAAAGCCCCCGCTGCACCGATGGCCGGGCTGAGCAGCAGCATGACGCCCAGTCGATCTGTCAGCAGGTAGGCGGCGGCGGGCGGGATGATAAAAAATGCCACCACCAAGATTGACCCCACCGCGTCGAATGCGCCTACAGCCACCAAGCTCACCAACACCATCAGCGCGTAGTGGATCGCCCCCGGGCGGAAGCCGAGCGCTGCCGCCAGCGCCGCGTCAAACGTGCTGAGCTTCAGCTCTTTGTACAGCAGCAGGACAAACCCTACCGTAACGAGCATGAGCAGCCCCATCACTGTGAGCGACTTGGGCCAAAAGACCAGCGTTGGCGCGGCGCTTGTCAGCCCCGCTTGGTAAGCCTGCGCGGGGGTGTACGTCCCGCAGTTGGCGCACACCTCGCGGAACTCGGCGGCGGGGTCGCGCGGGCTGATGTTGAGCGCCCGACAGTTGACGCACTGGCGGCTGAAGGCAGCGCGCGGGTCATCGGGCGTGATCGTCACTGTGTCGCAGTGCTCTAAACAGTGACTGTTGGTGTTGGCCCACGCCATGCCGATCTCGCCCACCAGCACCGAATCCGTGTCGAGGTGCACATTGTCCACATAGCGCGAGATGAGGATCACCGCGACCGCAAACAACAGCGGGAACACCAGCCCCAACGCCGCATCTTGTTTGACTAGGCCGGAGCGCTCGATCAATTCCGTGAGGACGACCGTCAGCACGCCCGCCAGCGCCGCGCCCACGATCAGCAGCGGCGACGACAGGTCTGGGGCCATCCCCAGCATCCCTGTCATGACCAGAAACGCCACCACGATCCCCAACAGCACCGTGTGGCTGATGGCGTCGCTGGTGAGCGCCATGCCGCGCAGCAGCAGATACACCCCCAGCACGCCGCCGCACACCGCGATCAGCGCCCCCAGCAGCACGGCTACCGTGCGCGGGTCGCTCAGCGCGGCGTTGATCGACTCCGGCGCGACAAACAGCAGCAGCGCCCGCACGACCAGCTCTTCAAGCGCGCCCATCATGGCCTCCTCGGGCTGCGTGATCGGCTTGTTCTGCCGCGATGATGCCCTCGCGGGTCAGCGTCCAGTGCGCGCCGCTGGCTTGGATGAGGCCGTCGCGCTGGAGCTTATTCAGGCCGATGGTCGCTTCGCCGCCGCGCACGCCTCGCAAGAAAGCATCCGGGACGCGGCTGGACGTGCCGCCATGATCGCTCGCGTACTTGTACAGGTCGGCCAGCACGTGCCGCGCCGCATAACGCCGCTGGTCGGCGCGCTGACGCAGCATCATCCACAGCAAGCCCCGCTGCGGCGCAAAAGCCAGCGACACAAACACCAACAATGCCGCCACCACAACGATCATCGGGCCGGTTGGCAGCTTGCGATCCACCGCGCTCAAGATCGCCCCCATGCCGCCCGCAAAGCCGCCGAACACCCCCGCCAGCGCCACCATCTGGCCGAGCTGGTGCGTCCACTGGCGCGCGGCCACCCCGGGCGCAATCAACAGCCCGACCATCAAGATTACCCCCGCGAGCTGCAACCCCAGCACAATCGCCACCACGATGAGCGTTGACAGGATCAAGCTCAGCAGCGCCACCGGGAAGCCGTTGGCCGCTGCAAAGCCCGCGTCAAACGTGATAAGCTTGAATTCCTTCCAAAACAACAGCAGCGCGCCAAACGCAGCCAGCCCCACCAGCAAGAGCAACTGCACATCGCGCTCGACCATCGCGGCTGCTTGGCCGAAGATGAAGCTGCTCAAGCCTGCTTGGCTGGCATCAGGCCGCGCTTGGATGTAGGCCAGCAGCGCAATCCCGGCCGCAAACCACGCTGCCAGCACCACCCCCATCGCCACATCTTGCTTGAGGCGCGTGCGGCTCGTCAGCACCTGAATGAAGTACACCCCCAGCCAACTGGCCAAGCCCGCGCCGATGAGCAGCGCGCCCAGCTCACGGCCTGCCAGCAAAAAGGCAACGCACACCCCGGGCAGCGCGGCATGCGCCAGCGCATCCCCGATGAGGCTCTCGCGGCGCAGCACCGCAAAACTGCCCAACACCCCGCTTACGATGCCCAGCGCTGTGCCGCCAAGGGCCACCGTGCGCAGTGTGTGATCGTAGGTGACGTTGAGCGCCCGCTCGCTGAATGGCACAAACAACAGCCCTGCCAGCGCCACCGCTGCAATCATCGCCCAAACACGCCGATCTTCTCGCCGCATGGTTTAACGCTCTCAGTCCCCAGTGGCGATTGCCGCCTGCCCATGATCCACAAACGAGACGCGCCCACCGTAAGCGCGGCGCAGGTTCTCCGCGGTGAAGGTGGTCGCTGTTGGCCCGCTGGCCACCACTTCCACGTTGAGCAGCGTTACCCAGTCGAAGTAGTCGGTGATGGTTTGCAAGTCGTGATGCACGACGATTACCGTCTTGCCCTGCGCTCGCAGCGCTTGCAGGATACCCACAATCGCGCGCTCGGTCACTGCATCCACGGCCGCAAACGGCTCATCCATGAAGTAGAGCTGTGCATCCTGCACCAGCGCCCGCGCCAAGAACACGCGCTGCTGCTGCCCGCCCGAAAGCTGGCTGATTTGGCGGTTCGCCAAGTCGGCCAGCGCCACCTGCTCCAGCGCGTGGAGGGCGGCCTCACGCTCACGGCGGCCCGGGCGGCGGAACCATCCCAAGCGCCCATACAGCCCCATCATCACCACGTCTAAGACGCTGGTCGGGAAGTCCCAATCGACGCTGCCGCGCTGCGGCACATAGCCCACCAGCGCCCGCGCCTGTTCGTAGGGCTGGCCGAAGAACAGCGCCCGCCCCGCCGCCCGCGGGATCAAGTTCAGCACGGCCTTGATGAGCGTGGTCTTGCCTGCGCCGTTGGGGCCGATGATCGCCATCAACACCCCACTCGGCACGTCAAGGTCAATGTCCCACAGCACCGGCTTTCGTTGGTAGGCCACCGTCAAATCTTCCACGTGCAGGGCAATCGTTGGGGCTGCGCCGTTCCATTGAGACATCGCCAAGCTCCTTGGGTCTAGGCGGTTGGGCAAGAGACTTCAAACAACTCATCAGGCGGCTGAGGCGTCAAATCCTCTGGCCACGCGGGGATCGTCGCGTCTATACCCGCACACGCGAAGGATTGCAGAATCGTGTAGACGTTCTCAGCAATCATGCCAATATACGTCCCACCGAAGGATTCGGGGTCGCCCATCGCATCTGAGTAAAGTTCGCGCACCCCCATCTGAACGCGCCCCCCCGCCACGGTCACCGCTTCCACCACCGCGCGGATCGTGTTGGGCGGCACGCTGCTCTCCACAAACACGACCGGGATGCGCTCAGACAAGATCTGCTGCACCACGGCTTGGATGTCGCCTACGCCGGCCTCGGCCTCGGTGCTGATGCCCTGCACCGCGCTCACCCGCCAGCCAAAGGCTGTGGCGAAGTAGAAAAACGCATCGTGCGACGTGAGCAAAATCCGTTGATCTTCTGGGATGCTCTGCATCGCGGCCAGCGCCCACTCGTTGAGCCGTTCCAACTGCGCCACATAGGCAGCGGCGTTCTGACGGTACACCGCGGCGTTAACGGGGTTGCGTGCGGCCAGCCGCTCGGCCAGAGCCTCCGTCACCAGCGCCCAGTTGAGCGGGTCAAACCAGAAGTGCGGATCGTCCACGCCTGCCTCGTCCTCTACCTCGACAATGAACCCCGCCTCTTTCGCAATCTCCCCCAAGCCGATGATCACCATGCTGCGCTCGCTCAACGCGCGGAACACCGCCCCAAACTGCCCTTCCAAGTGAAGGCCATTATAGACTACCACATCGGCTTGGTTCATGGCGGCAATGTCGGACTCAGTTGGCTGATACAAATGCGGGTCAACGCCCGGCCCCATCAAACCAACAACGCTTACATCCTGCGCGCCCGCAGCCAAAATCGCCACCAGATCAGCGGCCTGTGTCGTCGTCGCCACGATGCGAAACGGCTGCGATTGCGCAAAGGTGTTGAAGCTCAAACCGAAACAAATCCCCACAAGCAGCAAACGCAGCATCTGATACGCCCTTTGACATTTTTCCGAATTCGTCTCTATTTTTAGACTAACTTAAAAAAATTGTCAAGTCAATCAAAAATAAGAGGTGTCTAAGGTCGCGTCGATGCGCCATCTCGTCTTGTTCGGTTGGTGTTACAAGGCCTCATCCCCCAACCCCCTTCTCCAGTGGGAGAAGGGGGCAAAAGTCCCCTCTCTGCAGGAGAGGGGATTTAGGGGTGAGGCTTCACCATCTGTTTA
>JBDNCV010000029.1:0-31647 GCA_046719465.1 Anaerolinea sp. | reverse complement strand
GCTGCTGAGCGAGCTGCACCCGCTGCCCTTTTTGAACGAGGTTGATTGACGCGCGGCGGCACACCGCGCCCTAGTCAGGCGGGGCCATGTCTGCTATGATTTTTCGTCGGGTTGTCACCCGGCTTTTATCATCACACATCGGGACTGCGGCGGGTGTTGTCGCGCGAGCGATTCTTGACGCGGGATGAACGGTGTGGAAGGCAAAACACCAACAGAGGAGATCAAACCGCATGCCTTCAAACGTCAAGCTCAGAGACTTACTCGAAACGGGTGTCCACTTTGGGCATCGCACCAATAAGTGGAACCCCAAGATGCGCGATTTCATCTTCACCTCGCGCAACGGCATCCACATCATCGACCTTCAGCAGACCATCGCCAACCTGAACGCTTACCACGATATGATCGCCAATTTGGTGGCGAACGGTGGCACGGTGTTGTTCTGTGGCACGAAGCGTCAAGCGCAGGAGATCATCGCGCGCGAGGCGCAGCGCTGCAACATGCCCTATGTGAACCAGCGCTGGCTGCCGGGGACGCTCACCAACTGGGCGACGATCAAGTCCAGCATCGACACGATGAAGAAGCTGGAGAAGCAGAAGAACAGCGCCGAGTGGGATCGCTTGACGAAGAAAGAGGCAGCGCTGGCCGAGCGCCGCTTGGAGAAGCTGCGCCTGCGCTTGGGCGGCCTGCGCGACATGCGCAACCTGCCCGCTCTGTTGATCGTGGTGGACACCGACCGCGAAGATACCGCTGTGGCGGAGGCCAACGCGAAGGGGATTCCGGTGCTGGGCATCGTCGATACCAACAGCAACCCCGACGTGGTCGATTACATCATCCCGGGCAACGACGACGCGATGCGTTCGATCCGACTGCTGGTGGCGGCGCTGGCCGACGCGGTGATCGAAGGTCGCCAGCGCGGCGGTAAGTTCACGGTGGATGATGAGGATGTGGAGTTTGTGGGCGACACCATCCCCGACATCGACGACGACGCCAGCGACGAGGACATCCTTGGCCCGTCCACGCTGAAAGCGCTGCGGGATAAGAACTTCTTCACGGATGACGACGAGTAAACGGTGGAACCGTCAGGGCGCATACAACGATGCGCCCTGTTAATGCATACACAAGGACGCAGAGGATAGAGAATGGCAGAGATCACCGCACAGATGGTCAAAGAACTTCGTGAGGCGACTGGCGCAGGCCCGCTGGATTGCAAGAAGGCGCTTCAAGAAACCAACGGCGACATGCAGAAGGCAGTCGATTATCTGCGTGAGAAGGGCATCGCCAAGGCTGCCAAGAAGCTGGGCGCAGGCCGCACGATGAACGAGGGCGTGATCGAGGTCTACCAGCACTTCAACAAGCGCATGGGCGTGATCGTCGAGGTGAACTGCGAGACGGACTTCGTCGCCAACACGGAGGCGTTCCGCACCTTCGCGCGTGAGATTGCGCTGCACATCATCAGCAACAACCCGCAGTACGTGAAGCGCGAGGATGTCCCGCAGAGTGTGATCGACCATGAGCGGGCCGTGCAGACAGCCCGCGCCCTCGAGGAGGGCAAGCCTGCGGACAAGGCCGCGATGATTGCTGAGGGGCGCATGAACAAGTTCTTTGAAGAGATCTGCCTGATGGAGCAGGGCTTCTACAAGGACGAGAAGAAGACCATTGAGCAGCTCCTCAAGGAGACGGTGGCTGAGGTTGGCGAGAGCATCGTGATCCGCCGCTTTGCGCGCTTCCAACTGGGCGAAGGCACCGAGAACGGTGAAGAATAAGCACGGTCGAATGACCCTGCGACTGATGCGCCGCCTGCGATTGGGCGATATGGCGAGGGATTAGCATTTGCTAGTCCCTTTTTTGTGCAAACAACCCTCACTACGAAAAGGAGAGCAGCGTATGTCATCCCCTTATAAACGTGTGACGCTCAAACTGAGCGGCGAGGCGCTGGCAGGCAGCAGCGGTTTTGGCATCGACCCTGATGCGGTGGACTTCATCGCCGAGAAGCTTCAGCAGCTGTATCAACTGGGCGTGCAGATCGCCGTTGTGATCGGCGGGGGGAACTTATGGCGCGGCGAAGTGGGGACGGCGCGGGGGATGGATCGGACGACGGCTGACCACATGGGCATGTTGGCAACGGTCATGAACGCGCTGGCGCTGCGCCAAGCGTTAGAGCGCAAACAGGTTGACACGCGCGTGATGACCGCCGTCGAGATGAACAAAGTGGCCGAGCCGTACATCCGGCTGCGGGCGATCCGCCATATGGACAAGAACCGTGTGGTGATCTTCGCCGGTGGGACGGGCAACCCGTTCTTCACGACGGACAGCGCCGCCGCGCTGCGCGCCAGCGAGATCGACGCGGACATCGTGATCAAAGCGACGAAAGTCGACGGCGTGTACGACAAAGACCCCAAGAAGCACCCGGACGCGATACGCTACAGCCATCTGACGTTCAAGCAGGTGCTGGATCAGCGCCTGAACGTGATGGATATGACGGCCTTCACCATGTGCCAAGAGAACGGCATCCCGATTTTGGTTGTCAACTTTTGGGAGAATGACCACCTGCTGCGGGCGCTCAAGGGCGATACGAGCGTTGGCACGTTGATTCAGTAGGATCCGTTGGGTCGCCCCCTGTGGCGCTGCGCTCAGTTTTCGAGCAGGGCGTAGGCGTTGGCGGCGTAGTCGCGGGCCGTGCCTTGGACGGGAGCCTGTTCAATGCCGCGCGCAGCGGCCGCAGCCAGCTTAGTCTCGATCTCGTCGGAGAGGGCGATCACGTCGCGGTCGTGCGGCTCAAGGTTTTCAGCGTCTTGGATGAGCAGGCGCGCGATCCCAAGCAGGCGGTTGCTGCGGATCATGAGGCGTACAAGGTCGAGGATGGCCGCGACGATGTTGTCGCGGTCATCACTTTGATAGGCGACGTGCAGCGCCTGCCGCGAGGTCAGCAGCGCATCCGCAAGCTGGCCGGCTTGGGTCTGTGCGCTGGCGAGGTTGCTGAGCTGGATGCCCTCCTCCTCACGGTCGCCGACTTCACGCGCGATATACAACGCGGACTTGTAGTAGCCGATGGCCTCGAGCCAGCGGCCTTGCTCGGCGTAGGCGTTCCCCAGCCCGCCCAGCACACGCCCTTCATAGTCACGCTTGAGCTGCGCCTTGAACAGGTCACGCGCCTGTTCCCACGTGTGGATGGCAGCGTCGGCGTCGCCGTTGTCGAGGTGCGCCGTGCCGAGTTTATAGAGGGCGAGCGCTTCGTGCTGTTCGTCGTCGGTGGTGCGGGCCAGCTCCAGCGCTTGCGAGAAGGCGCGGGCAGCGTTGGCGCTCTGGCCGAGATCAAGCTGGGCGTCGCCCAGCGTCAGCAGAAGGTTGATCTGGGCGGCAGTGCTGCCCTGCGCAGCAGCGAGCTGCACCCCGCGCGAGGCGTGCATGATGGCGGCTTGGCTGCTGCCGTTCTTGACGAGCAGTGCCGCCAGCATGTCCAGCGTGTCGATCAAGCTGTCATCGTCGTTGAGCTGTTCCTGCACGCTCACGAGGTCGTTGTAGGTGGCGATGGCCTCGGTCGTCTTGCCTTGGGTGACCAGCGCCTTGCCGAGCATCTGCATAATCTGCGCTTGGCGGCTGAGGTCGCGCGCTTGGCGGGCTTGGTGCAGCGCTTGGCGGAGCTGTTCGGGGTCGGAGCTGAGGGGGGCGTTGATGATCGGCTCGGACGGGAAGGGGCGCGGCGGCAGCACCTCATCGCTGATCTCCTCGTCGTCCTCGCTCAAGAGGCTGCGGCGGAAAACGCTCTCCTCCTCCTCGACATCCTCGTAATTGTCCTCGACGTACATCTCATCGTCGATGGCGGGCAGGTCGTCCTCCTCATCGTAAAGGCCGAGCGGGTCGTCATCGTCGAAGTCATCCTTCTCAGCGACTGGCTCTTCACCATAGGCGGGGAAGGCCGAGCGCGACAAGGTGCTGAGGTCGCGCAGGGTGAGCAGCTCGTGCAGGTAGCCGCGCTCTTTGAAGAAGTCATCCGCGCGGACGAGCAGGGAGACCAAGCGGTTGGCGGTGGCTTTGTCACCTTCGCTGCTGGTCTGCTCGGCCATCGCCATGACGTTGTCCATCTCGGCAGCGAGGCGGTCATGGTTGACTTGGCCGGAGGTGCTGTGCTTTTCGACGTAGGTCATCAACACGCGGCGCACGGTCTCTTGCAGCGCTTCGAGGCGGTTGCTGCCGCGCAGGGTGCGGATGGCATATTCCGCCACGAGCTTGTGCAGGCGATAGTAGCTCTGGCCGTAGCGGGTGAAACGCTCCACCAAGTACAGCTGTGAGAGGATGTTGATCGTCTGGTCGATGACGTCGGGGGCGGTTCCGCTGGCCATGGAGAGCAGCTCGGCGCTGGCCTCGCTGCGCGGCATGGCCCCCAGCACGAGGATCAAGCCTTGCAGGGCGTTGTGCAGCGCGCGATAGCTGATGGCGACGGCGGTGGTATCAGGTTGGCCGTTGTTGGCACGGGCAACGCCGCTCACCACGTTGAGGAAGTCAGGCGGGGTCTGCTTGGCGGCGACCATCGCGCGCGCTGCCAGCGCGAGCGGGTAAGGGCGCTCTTGCAGCAGGCGAGCAATCGCGGCGATGGCCTCATCGAAGCGGGCGTCGTTGATGCCTGCTTTGTGCTTGAACAGCGCGACCGCCTCGGCCTCGCCCAGCGGCATGAGCGGGATGCTCTGCCATGGGCCTTGCAGCGGTGTCTCGGTGAGCAGCAGCAGCGGCAAATTGCCCGCGCACTTGTCAACGAAGCTCTGGACGACGATAGCATTATGGAAGTCATCGAGCACGACGAGGGGCTTGTGCTGTGCCAGCAGCGCGGCCACCGCGCCCACCGTGCCGGAGGGCTGCTCGCTGTTGCTGATCTCACGCGCGTTGTAAGCCCGCCCGATCCGCACGAGCAAGGACGAGAGCGGGGAGGTGTTCCCGCTCAGCCACAGCACGCCGCCGGGCTGCTGCGTGTAGGCCGCCGCGAGCGCCGCTGCCAGTGAGGTCTTGCCCAAGCCCGCCGCGCCGGAGACCATCACGGCCGTGTTCAGCCGCAGCACACCATACACCTCTTTCAGGACATCATCCCGACCGATGGGCCGCTCTGGGCGTGGGAACGGCAGGGCAGCAAGGTCTCGGGCGGGGGCTTCATGCGGCGTGAAGGGTGGCATTGCGTTCCTCGTCTCGTGCGCGTGATCAAGCCAACTTACCGCAGAGTATACCGCTAGAACCCGTGCGCGGCAATTTGTGCTGCAATGGTCAGGCGGGGTGTAACTATACTCAGTTCCCTGCTGACAGCTCAACACGATTTGATGTATAGTGAGAAAAATCACAATTAAGATGGAGGTTGTGAATGGTGCTTCAATGGTTCCGTTTGGGGCTGATGTCAGCAGTGCTGAGCGTGGGCGTGTTGATTGCAGCGCAGGAGGGCGGTCATGGTGGACATGGTGGACATGGGGAGCATGAGCACGACCACGGCGAGATGATGATGGACGCGATGCCGACGCTCGGCCCAGAGGTCACGATTCGCTTTGTGGCGATGGTGGGCGATCGTCCTGCGGCTTGCGGCATTATCTATCGCGGCTTGGGCACAGAAGCGTCGCCCATCAGCTTGAACGACTTCCGCTTCTACGTGTCCAACGTGCGCATGGTAACCGCTGACGGCGAAGAAGTGCCCGTAGAGCTGGTGCAGGACGGTATGTGGCAGTACAACGACGTGGCGCTGCTGGACTTCGAAGACGGCACAGGGCTGTGCAGCGGATCCGGCACGCCGGAGATGAACGACAAGGTGGTGGGCACGATCCCCACGGGCGAATATGCCGCCCTGCGCTTTGATCTGGGCGTGCCATTTGAGCTGAACCACCTCGACACCGCCACCGCGCCCGCCCCGCTCAACCTGCCTGCCATGTGGTGGAACTGGCGTGCGGGCTACAAGTTCGTGCGGATCGACATGCAGACGCCCACCAGCGCCGCCCCGCAGTATTTCATCCACTTGGGCAGCACGGGCTGTGTTTCTGACAGCGGCAGCACCCCACCGAGCGAGCCGTGTGCCAACCCGAATGTCGCCACGGTGGAGCTGATGGGCTTCAACCCATTGGAAAATTTCGTCGTGGCTGACCTCGCGGCGCTCTTGATGAGCGTCAACTTGAACGAGAACACGCCTCAGCCACCGGGCTGCATGTCCGGCGTGAACGATCCTGACTGTGTGGGCTTGTTCCCCTCGTTTGGGCTTGATCTTGAAACGGGCTTGCCTGTTGAGGGGCAGCGCTTCTTCCGCGCGCAGTAGCTAAAGTTAGTCGGGGCGATTCACGGATCGCCCCGACGCGCTTACAGTAGATTCAACCTGTTGACTGTGCTATCCTAAACATTGGCGTTACTGGTATTGGCAGCATGACACTTCCTCTGCTTGTTTTTCTCGCGGGTTTGATTCACCTCGTCATCACTCCCGACCACCTAAGCCATTCGCTGGTGCACGGGGCGTTTTTCGCGCTTGTTGGCGCGTCGCAAGTGGTGTGGGCGGTCGTGGCATACCGCAGCAAGAGCGGCCCGTCACGTTCGCCGCTGCTGTTCTTCAGCGGGGCGATGCTCACCGCTGGCGTGATCGTCGTTTGGTTGTTTGCCCACCTTGCATGGACGCCGTTTTCGGAGGAAATTCATCCGATCGACTGGGCGAGCATTGCCACCAAAGCGGCCGAGCTGTTAGCGTTTGGCCTGCTGCTGTGGCGCGCTCAGCCCATGATGATCCCTCAACGGCTGCGCCGCCTTGTGCCGTCGCCTGCGCTGGCGGGGTTGAGCGTGGGGGCGCTGGTCGGTTTTGTGGTGTGGGGGGCTGGTATGCTGGCCGAGCCGCACTTCCCTGATTGGTGGCACAGCCACGATCATCATCATCATGATGGCCACGCTCACGACCACGATCACGGCGCGCCAACCATGATGACCATCAGCAGCAGCGTGTACTTGACGATCGTCAACGCCAACCGCGAGGTCGATGCGCTCGTGCGTGCCAGCAGCCCACAAGCTGCCGAGGTGATGCTGCACCAGACGGTAATCGACGAGCGCGACATGGCGCGCATGCGCGAACTTAACGCAGTGGAGCTGCGCCCTCACACCCGCGTGAGCTTTAGCCCAGCCAGCAACCATATCATGCTGGAGCGGCTGCAAAGCGACTTGTTCCCCGGCGATGTGATCGAACTGACGCTCGAATTTGCCTCCGGACGGGTGATAACGCTCAACGTTCCTGTGTTGGAAGATGAGCCAGAGGGGCGACTGAACTTCTTCAACGAGGGCGGCTTTCAGATCAGCAACGCATGGGCGCGGGCGACGCGCTCGCTGGATGGGCGAGTGGCCGTCCAGATGGGCGATTACGAGTGGCGGCTCCCGCCCGGGTTCCCGCTGCCGCGCGTCCCTGAGGGCAACCCCATGACTGCGGACAAGGTCGAACTGGGGCGGCATTTGTTCTACGACACGCGCCTTTCAGGCAACAACACGATTTCGTGCGCGTCGTGCCATGTGCAGGCCTTGGCCTTCAGCGATGGGCGGGTGGTCGGCGTGGGGGCAACTGGCGAGCCGCACGTGCGCAACTCGCAAACGCTGACGAACGTCGCCTACAACGCAACGCTGACGTGGGCCAACCCCAACCTGCTGACGTTGGAGCAGCAGATTGTCATCCCAATGTTCGGGGAACACCCGATCGAGATGGGCATCACCGGCAACGAGGACGCGGTGATGAGCCGCTTCCGCTCGGATCCACAGTATCAGGCGATGTTCGCTGCGGCTTATCCTGACCAAGCCGACCCGTTCACGTGGCGGAACATCGTAGACGCACTGGCTTCGTTCAATCGCACGCTCATCTCAGGCGATGCGCCGTTTGATCGCTATCTGCGCGGCGACCAGAACGCGATGTCCGAGGCCGCTGTGCGCGGCATGGAGCTGTTCTTCTCCGAACGGTTGGAGTGCCACCACTGCCACAGCGGCTTTAATATGAGCATCTCGACCGTGAGCGCCAACTCGTCGTTTGATGAGCGCATGTTCTTCAACACCGGCCTGTACAACCTCGACGGGCAAGGGGCCTACCCCAGCGAGAACACGGGCGTACATGAGATCACCAACAACCCGTCGGACATGGGGCGCTTCCGCCCGCCGACGCTGCGCAACATCGAATTGACCGCGCCCTATATGCATGACGGCAGCATCGCCACGCTGGAAGAGGTGATCCAGTTCTATGCGGACGGCGGGCGGTTGATCACCGAGGGGCCAAACGCAGGCGACGGCCGCGCTAACCCGCTCAAGAGCGGCCTCATCGCTGGATTTGACATCACACCGGAGGAAACAGCGGACTTGGTAGCGTTTCTGCAAGCGCTGACCGACGAAACTTTCATCACCGACCCGCGTTTTAGCGACCCGTTCGCTGCGCCGCCCAGCGCCCCCTAGCATTGTCCAGTGTGGCCGCCTGCCTTATGATTGAGGCGTGAGGTTGACGCTTTCGTGAAGGATGTGCGCGGTGCGCTGCTGGGTCATTTTGCTGCTGGGTGTGTTTGTTGGGGTGACATGGGCACAAGAGGACGTAGAACTGGCCGCTGTGCTGACGGTGCGGACGGCAGACGTTGAGATCCAACGGGTCGAAACGGAACGTTGGTTAAGCGTCTCGGCAGGGTCAGTGATGCCTATCGGCAGCGGCGATCGCATTCGAACAGGGGCGACGGGGCGCACAAAGGTGGCGTTTGAGGGCGGCGTGATCCTGCTGCTGCCAGAGAGCGAGCTGCACGTAATCGCCTATGCGCCCAGCGCGAGGGGCGGCGTGCGCGTCGAGGCGGCGCTGACGGGCGTGCTCGTCCAGCGGTGGGATGTGCTGCCGACCGAGTATGCCCTCCAGCTCGAAGACGGGGGCTACACGCTCACCTCACCTGCGGCACACTCGGCGGCGTGGGCGCTGCCCAATTTGACGGATTCTATCGCAGTGGCGGAGGGTGAGGTCGTGCTGCAAGGCTCAGCTGATTTGCGTGTCCGAGCGAGTGAGATGGCGTGGCTGTCAGAGCCTGCGCAAGTGGTGGCGCTGCAGGGGTCGCTCAACAACGCACGATTAGAGGGCGCGCTGTTCGGGTGCGCTGGTTTCGTCTCGACCGATCAAGGGCAGAATCTGCTAGTGCGCCGCGGCATCGGCACAGGTTATCAAGCGTTGGGCTTTATTCCTAATCGTGAGCCAGTCGCCGCAATGGCGATCAACGAGAGCAGTTCATGGGTGCGCATCCAGTTCCGTAACCAGTTCGGCTGGGTGCTGCGCTTGGCGTTGGACATCGACTGCCCTGATCTGCTGCGGCTGCCGGATGTTGCTCCTCAAGAACGAGTCTACAACGTGATTGAGGTTATGCCAGATGAGGTAGAGCTGCTGCGTCCCTTTTATGGCGACCCACGCGACGACCCCTTCTTTTACATCCGCTAAGCTAAGTAGGTATGAGCGGAATTTCGAGATAGAAGGTGCTGCCTTGCCCCTCGACGCTTTCTGCCCATACGCGCCCGGCATGCGCTGTCACGATCTGTTTCACGAGGCTGAGGCCCAGCCCCGTACCCTTGATGTGTTGGGTGGCGGCCGTTTTGGCGCGGAAGAACTCGGTGAATAAATTGGGCAAAGCATCAGCTGGGATGCCGTAGCCTGTATCCTGCACTTCCAGCCGCGCCATGCCATCCCGCGCACAGACGCGTACGGTAATGCTGCCCCCCTCGGGCGTGTATTTGATCGCGTTGCCGATCAAGTTGGTGATGGCTTGGGAGAGCTTGCGCCCATCCACGCTGACGAGCAGCGGCTCTGGCGCAAGCTCAAGGGTATGATGCTGGTTGCGTCGGTAGAAATCTGGTTCATGGCGTTGGGCAACCGTGCGCACGAGGTCGTTGAAGTCCAACTTCTCAAGGTTGAGTTCGCCCGCGCTGCGGAGCTGTTCAAGGTCGAGCAGCTCGCTGATGAGCATGTACATCTCATCGCTGGCTTTGAAGATGTTCGTGACGAATTTGCGCTGCGAGTCCTCCAACCTGTCGTCGTCTAGCAGCAGCTCACTGTAGCCGAGGACGCGCTGGAGCGGGTTCTTGAGGTCGTGCGAGGCCATGCGGATCATGCGCGTTTTCAGCTCGTTGAGCTGGCGCAGCGTCTCGCGCTCGGCCTCGGCACGGGCGTTCAGCTCGCGCAGGAGGTTAACCTGTGCCTCGCTGCGGATGCGCATGGCAATCTCATCGGTCACGTCAAACACGACAGACACCACGAAGGGCACAATCAGCGCGAGCAGCGGGTAGAACAAGCTGTTGATCTGGTTGATCGCGTCGAATTGGATGTACGATACGATCAGGTAGGCCAGCGCGCTGGTGATGAGCAGCAGCACCTTGAGCCGCCACGAGACCTGACTGTACGCCAGCATCGAGAAGAACGCAAAGGCTGCTACGACGAGTGATTCTTGGACCAGCGATGGCTCGGTCAGGGTGCGGCGCTGAAGCAGCGACTCGACGGCGTTGGCTTGAATCTCCACCCCAGCCATCGGTGATGCCGAATTGGGGGTGAGCGCTTGGTCGGTCGCGCCAGTGCTGTTCAAGATGCCGACCATGACGATCCGCCCGCGAATGAGCGCGGGGTCAACCTCCCCGTTGAGCACGTCGAGCATCGACACGGTGGTGAAGCGTGGCGAGGCATCCTCACGGGTAGAGGTGAAGTAGTTCTGTCGCCACAGGCCTTGTTTATCCACTTGCAGCGTCTGTGATGAGGCGAGCGTAAGCTGATCGCCGGTTTGGACGAGGACTTGAGGCAGCGCCGACGGCGGAATGCGCAAGTAGGCGACAAACGTCGCCAGCGAGAGGGACAGCGCGGGCGCATCTGTGGGGGTGTCGCTGGCGATCTGGATGAGGGAGGGCTGGCGGCGCACGCGGCTGTCGGCATCCGGCAGCACGTTGACGAAGCCCAGATAATCGCTGACGGCTTGCAGCGCGGGCGTGGGCAGCAGCACCACGTCAAAGCGCATCCCGCGGTCGTAGCGCGGGTGATCTATGGGGCTGGGGATGTTCACACCGGCGGCGGCCATGACGATGCGGGTGCGCGCCTCGCTGGCGCGGGCGGCAGTCAGCGCGGCGATCAACGCATCATCGTCGGGGGTGGCCTCGCTGAAGAGGAGGTCGAACACGATCACGCGCGCGCCAGCCTCGCTCAACCGTGTGACCAAGTCGGCGTAGAGCGCGCGATCCCACAGGCTGGGCGAGCGGCCAAAGGCGGCAAAGCTGGCGTTGTCGAGCGCGACGAGGGTGATCTGCTGGCTGGGCGGCGAGTCAAGATAGTAGACGTTGGTCAGGCTCAGGCGCAGGGTCGTAAACGCGCCGGTGTTGAGCAGACCGACCAGCAGCGAAGCGAGCAGCGCCCCGCTCAGCAAAGCACGGCGCAGCGCGCGTGGAGCGTTGGGCACTGCGCTCATGCTAGCTGCGGCGGGCCTTTTGTTCCTCATCCTGATACGCGAGCAGATCGTCGAGCGACATGCGCGGGGTGGTGGTTTCGTCGAGGATCAAGCGGCTGTCCGCGCGGATTTCACCGTCCTCACCGAGGCTCTGGCGGATTTTGGCGGTGGTTGGCTCGGCAAATTCGAAACGGTGCAGCGCCAGCAGCACATCATCTGCGCTAATGCGAAGCTGCCAGCGCCCGTCGAGGTTGTGGTGATCGCGCAGCGACAAGCGGGCAGGTGGATTGATGAAGTTACGGCCCGGCTCGAGGCGGTGGTCAGTCTCGGAGGAGAACACGCTGCGGCCTGAGGGGTCGAGGATTTCAAAGCGAATGCGGCCTGTCGCTGGGGTGGGCAAGCGCAGCGTGACGAACGGCTGAATGCTGCGCGCGTCCTCAGGGACTGTCCACGTGCGGTAGACGGTGGCGCTGCCATCCTCGCGGAAGGCGATCACGCCGAGGTCGACCGCCAGCACTTTGACCGTGTCGGGGTCGAGGCCGGCGTTCTCGACTGCGGCCAGCGCGTGGCGATAGACTGGCTCACGCTGGACGGCGCGCTCTTCTTCCTCGAACTCATCCTCGTCGTAGTCGTACTGCTCACGCAGGGCGTTCTGGTTGAACATGTCGAGGTTTTGGCGCAGGTCGTTCATGTTGACGTTGCGCGCCACCCACATCCCCGCCAAGACCAGCATCATCAGCAGGAAGAAGGTGGATAAGTTGGCAAAGACGGCCAGCGCCAGCAAAAACGCCACGATGAACCATAGGGCGCGCATTCCTTCATTTCCGTCGTTCATGCTTACCTCCGGCGGCGGCTGGTTGCGTTGCGGCGGCGTATGGCTGCCTCGATGTCATTATCCTCGGCTCCGCCGCTGCTGAGCAGATCCTGCAAGGTGGGCGAGCGAGGCTGCTTTTCTTCGTCCATGATGTCGAACACGACATCGGCATCGTCGGCCAAGCGCGAAGGGCGGTGCAGGCGGCTGCTGCGCTCGCTGATGGAGGGCAGCATGGTCATGGGCTGGACGGACATCAAATTGCCGTCTACATACACGCGCGATTCCCAATCGCCCACGCCCTCGATCTCTCGGTTGCCTGCGAGGGGCAGGTAGTTGTCAGACATGATGGTCATCTCGCCCGCGCGCAAAAACTTGCGCGTCTCGAACAAGAACTTGGGCGTGCCGTGTTGATCGTAGATTTCAAAACGAACGGCCACGTTGCGCTCGGCGTCTTTGGGCTGGACGAACAACGTGATGAAGGGTCGCACGCCGTCGTCGTCTTTACTCACCTCGGAGGTGCGGCGCATCGACATCCCATCCTCACTGCTCTGGATGGCGATCAACCCCACGTCGAGCATGGTGGCTCCACCGCGATAGTACAAGCCGCGGGCGCGCGCGCGGCTCTCGGCTTCGCGCGCCTCCAGCGTCATCCGGCTGCGAACGGGCGAGGTGCGCAGCGATTCGAGGATGCGGTTGTTGGCGCCAAAGTTCACCAGCGAGGCGATCATCGCCACGGCAAAAATGGCGATCAGCGCGATCTGCACTGGGGCCGATAGGGTTCCACCGGTGGCCAACAGGGCTAAACCGATGAGCATCCCCAGCGCTGCCAGCCATGCTGTGTTTCTTCGCCTAAACTGCATATGATCCTAACCTGATGTCAATCACTGAAGTTGAAGTTATGGACGTGCGCATATAGTCATTATATACGCGATCCCTAAGAATTTCGTTGTTTTGTTGAGAAGTCGTTAAGGTAATGGCGGTTAAAGCAAGTCGCCCCGCGTGAAGATCAGGGTTAGTTTGCGCTATACTGTGAGCAGCGCATAAGGATGATCCAAGATGACCCTTCTTACCGACACACAAGCTAATATTACGCACGCCCGCACCTATTACCACTGGCTGCCCGCGCAGCATCGCACGCCGTTTCGCAACCTGCGCGATGCGCTCGCGCTGCACGCCAAGACCTCTGGCAGCAAGCCCTTCCTCATCAGCTATGATGCCGCCAACCACCGCGACGAATTGACGTATGTTGAGTTTGTGGCGCGGTGTCATCAGATAGCAAATTTGCTGTTTGAGGATTTAGGCGTGCGGCGCGGGGATCGCGTGGCGGTGATGGCGCACAACGCGCCAGAGGTTGTGCTGATCTACATGGCTTGCTGGATCATCGGGGCGGCGGTCGTCCCGCAGAACATCAGCGAGGATGACGCACGCATCGGCTTCATCCTGCGCAACAGCGAGGCCAAGCTGCTGTTTGTGCAGCAGCCCTATGCCGACCGCGCACGGGCTATCTTGCAGCAAACACCAACGCAGATACAGGGCGTGATCCAGATCGGCGGCGAGCCTGCGGCGGATGTGCTGCTGTTTGAGGACATTGTGCGCAGCCGTTCTACAACTTTCTTAGGCGATGAGAGCGGCGCTAAGTCCGGCGATTTGAGCATTCGCAGCGCCAACGAGCACACGCCGCAGCTCGACGATGAGGCGCTCATCGTCTACACCAGCGGCACGACCGGCGCGCCCAAGGGCGTCGTCCTGTCGCAGTACAACCTCATCGCTGACGCGCAGGCCATCGCCCAGTGGCACGCCATCACGGGCAACCAGCGCTTGATGTGCGTCCTGCCGCTGCACCACGTCAACGGGATTGTCGTCACGCTCATCACGCCGCTGCTGGTGGGCGGTTCGGTAGTGCTGAACCAGAAGTTCAGCGTGCACCACTTCTGGGAGCGTGTGGCGCGCGAGAAAGTGCAAATCGTCTCGGTCGTGCCGACGCTGCTGCAATACCTGCTGGACTATGCCCAGAGCAACACCCAACAGGGCGAGACGATCTTCGGGCACGGCATCAACCGGCTCAACTTGGCTATGTTCCGCCACTTCATCTGCGGGGCGGGCACGCTCTCGGTGCGTCTTGCCAGCGACTTTGAGGACGTGATCGGCTTCCCGATTGTGCACGGCTACGGCTTGAGCGAGACGACCTGCTACTCATGCTTCTTGCCAGTGATGCAGCCGTGGGACGAGCACCAGCGCTGGATGCGCGCGCACGGCTACCCCAGCATCGGCTGCCCGATTGAGGTCAACGAGATGGGCATCTTCAGCGCGGATGGCAGCGGCCAGCGGCTGGGCGCGGGCGAGCGCGGTGAAATCTGCGTGCGCGGGCACAACGTCATGCTGGCCTACTATCAGCGCGAGGATGCCAACGTCGAAGCGTTCAAGTTCGGCTGGTTTCGCACCGGCGACGAAGGCTTCTATCTTGACGGCGAGGATGGGCGGCCATACTTCTTCATCACAGGGCGCATCAAAGAGCTGATCAACCGCGGCGGCGTGAAGTTCAGCCCGTTTGAGATCGAGGAAGTGGCGCTGCGCGCGCCGGGCGTGAAGCTGGCGCTGGCCGTGGCGTTTGAGAACGACTACTACGGCGAGGAGGTGGGGCTGTACGTTGTGCCGCAGGAAGGCATCGAGCCAGACGCTGAGGCCATTCTCCAGCACTGCCGCGCGGCGCTGCGCTTCGACAAATCGCCCAAGGTGGTGGTGTTCGGGACGGAAGTGCCAGTGACCTCGACGGGCAAGTATCAGCGCCTTAAGCTGCGCGATCTGTTTGCGGCCTATCGTGGCGTGCAGTTCCGGCCGTAGTGAGGGCTTCCAGTATGGTCGCCAGCCGCGCCGGACGCTGAAGCATCCGGCTAGCACGCGCCCCCTGAAGGGGGCTTTAGCCCCCACGCGCCAGCCAGAGGCTCAAGCCTCTGGCTGGGGCTAAATTGCGACTGCAGTGGTCAATCTCAGATGTGGGGAATGATTAGCTTTACAGGAAAGTGGCGACCGAGCGAAGCGATGTTGAGGTGAGGCCAGCGGCAGCTCCATCCACCAGACGCGGCCTGCCCACGTGCGGGCCTTCGTGCTATACTGAGGCGCTATGAACCGCTTACGTCGCCTCGATGCGCATTAGCTGACCCTGCTCTCATCCCCGCGTTTGAGAGGATGCCGCCTCACTGTTGCTGATTGATGAGCAGACCATGAAGGACAGACCATGTTAGACAAACTGGCGGGCGTAGAGGCACGCTATGAAGAGATTGAACGGCTGCTGGCAGACCCTGCCGTGATGGCCGACTATGAGCGCGTGACGACGCTGGCGAAAGAGCGCAGCGAGATTTACGACATTGTGATGACCTACCGCGACTATCGCAAGAAGCTGGCTGATCTGGAAGGTGCGAAGGAGCTGGCCTACAGCAGCGACGCTGAGATCGCCCAAATGGCCAAGCTAGAAGTGGACACGCTGACCGAAGAAACCGAGGCGCTTTACGACCAACTCAAGACGATGCTGCTGCCGAAAGACCCGCGCGACGGCAAAGACGTTATCATGGAAATCCGCGCGGGGACGGGCGGGGACGAGGCTGGCCTGTTCGCGGCGGACTTGCTGCGAATGTACCTGCGCTACGCTGAACGTAAGAAGTGGAAGACGGAGATCGTCAGCCTGCACGAGACCGGCGGCGGGGTCATCAAGTCGGTCACGGTCATGATTAAGGGCGATAACGTGTTCAGCCGGTTGAAGTACGAGAGCGGCGTGCACCGCGTGCAGCGCGTTCCTGCCACCGAATCACAAGGGCGCATCCACACCAGCACGGCCACGGTCGCCGTGCTGGCCGAGATCGACGAGGTGGAGGTGAACCTCGACATGAACGACGTGCGCGTGGACGTGTTCCGCTCGCAAGGGGCGGGCGGCCAGAGCGTCAACACGACAGACAGCGCCGTGCGCATGACGCACATCCCGACGGGGATCGTCGTCGAGGTGCAGGACGAGCGCAAACAGCTTCAGAACCGCATCCGCGCCAAGCAGATCCTCATCGCTCGCTTGTACGAACTGGAGATGGAGAAGCTGCGCGAACAACACGAGAACGAGCGCCGCAGCCAGATCGGCAGCGGAGAGCGCAGCGAAAAGATCCGCACGTACAATTACCCGCAGGGCCGCGTGACCGACCATCGCATCGGCTACAGCAGCTACAACTTGCCCGCGGTCATGGACGGCGATATCGATGACTTCATCGATCAGCTCGCCACCCAAGCGCAGGCTGAGCAGCTCGCGGCGGGGGTGAAAGAGGACGATTAGGCTTCACATCAGCCTCCCGCGGCGGGCGTTCGTTCAAGGAGTGTCTGAATGGCTGGTGATGGCTCTGCCCCCTGCACCTCACCCCTTGTGCTAGGCGTTACCCACATCGTGCCAGACTGAGGTTGAACGCCGGACGCTAAAGCACCCGGCAAAAGCGCGCCCCTGAAGGGGACTTTAGCCTCTGGCGCACGGCCACCGTCTGCTGCGGCTTAGGCACTTCCGGCGTTCAGCGCGGCGATGATCTGGCGGTCGGCCTTGCCAAAGGCATAGTGATCGAGGTCGGCCTCGGTGGCCCATGCCCACTGCTGGCAGTCGATGGCTTGGGGCGCATCATAGGGCGGCGTCGGGCCGAGGTAGCGGCAGTCGAAGGCGTGTAAGGTGATCTTGAAGTGGGTGAAGGCGTGCCGCACGACGCAGAACAGCTCGCCCACCTCCACCTCGATAGCTAGTTCCTCGCGCAGTTCGCGTTGGAGCGTTTGGGGCAGCGTTTCGCCCGTTTCCTGTTTGCCGCCCGGGAACTCCCACAAGCCACCGAGCAGGCCGTCCGCTTTGCGCTGGGCGATGAGCAGGCGGCCTTCTTCATCGCGGATCAGCCCAGCCGCCACGTCGTAATGCGGGGTGGCTCCCTTGCGCTGCTTGACGGGGCGCTGCGACTGTGTGCCGTGGGCGTGAGCGCGGCAGTGGGCTTGCACGGGGCATTCAGCGCAGCGTGGGGCGTTCGGCAGGCAAACGCGCTGCCCGAGCTGCATCAGCGCTTGATTGTAATCACCGGCGCGCTCCACTGGGACGAGCGCATCCGCCAGCGCCCAGAGGCGCGCTTGGGTGGCAGCCAGTGTGACATCCTCGCTGAGGTCGTAGAGCCGCGTCAGGATGCGGATCACGTTGCCGTCCAGCACAGGCGCGCGCACGCCGAACGCCATGCTGGCGATGGCCCCTGCCGTGTAGCGCCCAATTCCCTTGAGCTGCATTAACCCCTCGACGGTCTGCGGGAACCCGCCCAGCGCAGCGACAGCCTGCGCCGTGTGATGCAGGTGGCGCGCGCGGCGGTAGTAGCCCAACCCCTCCCACAGCTTCAGCACCTCGTCCAGCGGGGCCGCAGCCAGCGCCTCCACCGTGGGGTAGGCCGCTGTGAAGCGCTCGTAGTACGGGATCACGGTGGCGATCTGCGTCTGCTGAAGCATGACCTCCGAGAGCCACACGCGATAGGCATCTGCACCGCGCCACGGCAGCGTCGCACCGTTTTGGTCAAACCAAGTTAGCAGTTTCAGGGTAAAATCAGGTTCTAAGGGTGTCATACGTCCAGATGAGTGTGAGAAGGTGGCCTCCATTATGCCGGAGTATCGCGCGTTTACCATACGCTTTGACGATCAGCAGTCAGCGCGGGCGGTGTTAGCCAACTCACGCTCAGACTTGCACAAAGTGCTCACCGCGCTGGACATTGCATCGCCGCGGCCTGTGCTGTTCATCAGCGGCGGCGCGGCGCTGATGGAGCCGGACGATCTGCGCGCCACACGTGCCATCATCGAAGACGCGATTGTGGCCTTTGCCCAGCAGCATAACCTCATCGTGATCGACGGCGGCACACAGGCGGGCGTGATGCAGTTGATGGGCGAGGCACGCCAGCGGCAGCAGGCGACCTTCCCGCTGATTGGGGTCGCCCCACGCCCGATGATCCATTACCCCAACAGCCGCCACAAAGGCGGCGAGATCGCACTCCAGCCGGGCCACTCTCACTTTGTGTTGATGGAGCGCGGCAGTTGGGGGCACGAGTCTCAGATGATCGTGGGCCTTACGCGCGCGATCAGCGGCGGTGTGAAGCCGATGTTGGGGGTGCTGATCAACGGGGGCAAGATCGCCGAGCAGGACATCTATATCGCCACGACGCGCGCCGAGAACCCCGTGCCAGTGCTGGTGTTGGATGGCAGCGGGCGCAAGGCGGATGAGGTCAGCACAGCGTTCAAAACGGGCGAGACAAACAGCCGCATCATCCGCGCGATTGTGGCGGGCGGGGCGATTGATCTGGTGAGCTTGCGCGCTGGCCCCGCTGCCATGTTGGCCAAGCTCGCTCAACACTTTGGAGCGTCGTCCTTATGAAACGGCTCATCGTGGCGCTGCTGCTTGTGGGGTGTGCAGTGGTAAGGGCGCAGGAAGCAGCCGCGCCTGCCCCTGTGGAGGACGTGATCACGCCCGCCCAGCTTGAGAACGCCGTCCTGCGGGCAGAGCTGGCCGCCACACTCGCCGAGCAAAACCTGAACGTTGCATCCTCACTTCTGAACATCTTCGAGGGGGTGGCGCTGGCGCTCACAGCCGGGATCACGCTGGGCGGTATCGTGTTGGGCGTGTTTGGCATCCGCTCGATTCAAGACACGCGCCGCGTCAGCCGCGAGCTGCGCGAGGAAGCTGCCCACCTGCGCCACCAATTTGAGCAGGAGATCAACAAGCGCGAGGCGCTGCTAGAACAGCTGCGCCAGCGCATCGAATCTACCGCGCAAGAGACAACCACGCACCTTCAGCAGCGGACGGACAACGCGCTGCTGGCGATTGCGCTGGTGGAACAAGCGGAACTCCAGTTCAAGGCAGCCGACTATGAGGGCGCTGCCGATGCCTATCAAGAGGCGCTGCGCCTCGACCCAGCCAACCCCTTTATCCACCAGCGTTTGGGCTACGTCTACACGCAGCTTGGCGTGATCGACAGCGCATGGCAGCACTACCAAGTGGCCTATGAGGCGCTGCCCGACAGCGCAGCGACCCTCGCGGGCATGGGCTTTGTGATGCGGCGCATGGCGGAGAAAATGCCCAGCGGGGTTGAGCAGGAGATCCAGTTTGTGCAGGCTGAGCAGTACCTGCTGCGGGCGCTGGCGGCTTCCCCTAAGCTGGTGGACGACAACGGCGAGAGCTGGTGGGGGGTGTTGGGCGGCTTGTACCGACGGCGGGGCATGATCGAAAAAGCAATTGACGCCTACGAACGTGCCACCCGCGTCACCCCTCAGAGCAGCTACGGCTTCAGCAATCTGGCGCTGCTGTATGTCAAGCAAGGGCACGCTGAACGGATGGAATCCACTTATGCGCGGGTAGAGAAAATCGCTACCAGCGAGGCCAGCGCTGCCAGCAGCAACTACTGGGGCTATGCTGACTTGGTGGTGGCGCGGCTGGCGCTCGGCAAGCAGGATCAGGCGCTGGCTGATCTCGAGGTCGCGCTTTCGATTGTGCCCACCAACGCGGCGTGGATGCTCGAAGGGCTGCGGGAGACCTTGCTTGACCTGTCGCAATATGTAGATACGACGCGGCGGGCTGGCATTCAGCGCGCCGTGCGGAGGATTAACGAGGCGCTGCAAGCCATGAGCGCAAAGACGGAACGTAAGCCATGAACAACGGCGTATTCATCAGCTATCGGCGCGCACCGGCGGCGTTTATCGCGCGCGCCGTCTATCAAGATTTGAAGCAGCACGGCTACGATGTCTTTTTAGACGTGCAAAGCATCGACAGCGGCGCGTTCACCATCATCATCGAACGGCAGATTCGCTTGCGGCGCTTCTTCGTGCTGATCTTGACGCCAGAGACCCTCAACCGCTGTCAGCAGGTAGACGACATGATGCGGCGCGAGATCATGCTGGCGTTTGAGAGCCAGCGCGTCATCATCCCATTTGCGACGGACACCTTCGATTGGGGCGACATTCAGCGCTATCTGCCTCCAGAGCTGCACGGCCTCGCGCTGATGAACAGCGTCCCGAAGGTCAGCCATGAGTGGTTTGAGGCTGCCATGGAGCGCCTGCGGACGCGCCACCTTAAGCTGCCCGAATACGAGACGGGTGAGATGGCTGCCCCCAGCCAACAGCCCGCGCCCCCCGCCCCCAAACGCGAACGCCCGCCCGTGCCCCAACCCGAGCCGTTCGAAGAAGCTGTGCCGGAACAGGAAGAAACGATGATTGGGGCGGTTGTGCCTGAGGAGCCTATGTTGGAGGTTCCGGCTGTTACAATGGACGAGCTGACCGCAGAGGCGCTCACTCAGCGCGCGGCCAGCTTGCGCCAACAAGGCGATTGGGCGGGGGCGCTTCACTGGTTAGAGCAAGCGCTGGCCCTGCGCCCAGATTACGCCAGCGCATGGCTCCAGCGCGGCCTTGTGCGGCTGGCGCAGGATGACAACGCTGGCAGCATCCCGGATTTCCAACAGGCGCTGGCGCTCAACGCCCAACTGGCGGATGCTTACGGCGGCCTCGCGATGGCGCACATGGCGCTGGGGCAGGCCGATCAAGCGCAGAGGCCGCTCACAGCGGGCTTGCAAGTTGCGCCCAACGACGCTGGGCTGTTGTTCATCAAAGCGCACCTTGAGCATCTAACGGGGGCGAAAAAAGACGCGCTGGCGACGATGCAGCGCGTCCACGAGCTGAACCCTGATTATCCGACGGCGGCGGCCACGCTCGCTCAGTGGCGAAAAGAGCTGGGCTGGCGGCGCTGGTTTGGCTAGCGGTGCTTCCAGATGGGCTTGCGCTTCTCGACGAACGCGGTCATGCCCTCATGTTTGTCCTCAGTGGCGAAAGCGATGAAGAAGTTGCGCTTTTCCGCCGCGATGCCCTCGGCCAGTGTGCCCTCGTAAGCGCGGTTGATGGCGTCCTTCGTCAGGCGCACGGCCACCTGTGACATGCTGGCGATCTTGCTGGCCAGCTTGAGCGCCTCATCCAAGTAAACCTCCGGCGCGGCCACGCGGTTAACCAGCCCATAGCGCAGCGCTTCCTCGGCGCTGAGGCGGCGATCCGCCAGCATGATCTCCATCGCAAGGGCTTTGCCCACAGCGCGCGTCAGGCGCTGCGTGCCACCGCCCCCGGGCAGGATGCCCAAGTTGATCTCTGGTTGGCCAAAAATGGCTGTCTCGCTGGCGACGATCATATCGCAGGCCATCGCCAGCTCACAGCCGCCGCCCAGCGCGAACCCGCTCACCGCGGCGATGATCGGCTTGTGGTAGTTGAACACGAAGTTATCGCTCACGCTGTCGCCCATCAACATCTCACCAAAGGGGGTATTGACCATCTCTTTGATGTCTGCGCCGGCGGCGAAGGCCTTCTCGCTGCCGGTGACCACCATACAGCCGATGGCTGGGTCACGGTCGAAGGCGGCCAGCGCTGTATGGAGTTCACGCATGAGCTGGTTGCACAGGGCGTTCAGCGCTTGCGGCCGGTTGAGGCGGATCAAGCCCACCCCCTCCACAGGCGTTTCAACAAGGATCATCTCGTAAGTCATCTTCTTGGCTCCCTAAAGTGAAATCTAGGTGACTCTAAACCTTTTCTAGGCCCCACGCAAGAACTCAATCAAGCGGCGGATGGCCTCGGGATCGACTGGTTCCTCAATCTGAATCTTAAGCGGCGGCGTCTTCATCACGCGCAAGTCGTCGTACAGATGGTTGAGGTTGCCCGTGCCGAGCATAAGGTAGAACTGGTCGCCAGTGATCAGCGTGAGGCTGACGCAGTTGTGGCCCGAGACCTGCGTCTGACCTACGTCGCGGATGTAGCGCGCAGGCAAGATCGCTGGGGCGTACTTGCGCTTGTAGGGCTGGAGGATAAGGCGAAAGTTGGAGATGAGCGCGTTGAGCGTCATCACCGAGGGAACCCAGCGTGTGCCGCCATCGGTCGGTTGCAGCAGCACGACTGAATACCGCCCTAACCGCCGCTCGCCCTCGATGAAAATGTCCTCTTCGCGAATCATGCTCGCCTCTGTCTCAAGCCCAGAACACGCTTATTATACCGGTAGATTCTGTGTGATGCTGTTACTGCCGCCCGTCAAACAGTGCCCGCTGCGGGAACACGAGGCGTTCCGGCGCAATGTTGCGCTTGAGCAGTCGCCCGTTCGCCTGTTCAAAATCTTCATGGGCAGCGCGCACACGCTGATACTGCTGGTGGGAGGGGGGCAGATAGAACACGGTCACGGTCATGGCTTGCTCGCCGAGGCACAGCATCAGCCACACGCCATCCCCCAACGACTTGCGGGCGATGCCGCGTCGCCATTGGCCGCCATCCCACAGCGTTTGCAGTGTCTTGTAGAGCGCTTCCGCCACCTTGCGCGGGATTTTGCCCTCCGTCAGCAAGGGGCTAGTCTCGCCACGCCGGAACACTGCGCAGTACACCAGTTTCGAGGCGAATTGTTCGCGCAAGAAAGGAGTATCATCCTGCGCTGCAATCGCCTGCCATGTTGTGCTCTCGGGGTTGGTGTGGAGGATATGTTCGAGCAGGGCGCGTTTCTCGCTGTAGTAGCGGTAGATGGCGTTGTACTGCGACGAGTTCAGTGACCCGTTGGCGTACTCTTCGGCCACCTGCGCCAGCTTTTCTCGCAGCGTGTTCAGGGCATCCTGTGGTGTCGGCTTCCCCTCGGCAGTCATGAGTGAATGCTTTGCATGATCGTGAACTTTAATTTTCAAGTGTAGCGAATTTCTAACGATTGTGCATGTCGATTGTGCGTTGTAGGTCTTTCATCCCCCACACAGCAAAACCCGCTATACTGCTCGGGGTGGAATGGCCTACACAAGAGATCACGCGGATGTCCTTTCATGTCCTGAACCTTTATCTTGACGATGGGTTGATTACAGCGGCGAGCCAAGCGCTCGATCGTGAACCAGTCGCCAGCGCCCTCGCCTTCTTGAAAGCTCAACCCGGCGAGGTGATCCGTCAGAAGCCCGCGCCCACCCGGAAAGACAAGACTGCCACTCAACCTGTGCTGCGCCGCGCGACCACACCGCACGAGGACATGCTGATACAGGCGTATCGCTGGCGCTTTTTGGAGGATGTCGAGGCGGGCGCAGCAGCCACCAACGCCTTGTTCGAGAGTGGCTATGGGCTGAATCCCGCGGAAACCGCAGCGGACAGCCTGCGCGAGTGGGTGAGCGCGCTGCAAATTGCTGACCTGCTGCACGCTGAGCCGCACTTCGCACGGGATGCCGCTGCGTGGCATCAAGCTGCTCATGATCGCTTGATGGTGCTGCGCAGCGAGGCTGGTGAGCATTTGATCCACCAAGCGTGGTTGCACTTGGCCGAGCTGGTCTGGGCGCAGGGTGTGGATGACACTGCCGCCAGCGCCGCTGCCCTCGAGCACCTGCGCGGCCTCATCGACGAGATCCACCCCGAGGGCTACATCAAAGGGGTGGTGATGGCGAAGGAATCAGAGCGCAGCTTTCAGCAAATGCTGGAACTAACGGGGGCGCTGTGCCTTGCCGCTGAAGCCGCCGAGCGCGTCGGCGGTGGGCTGTGGCGCTATCAGAACCGCGGCGTAGGCATCAGCACGGCGGTGGCCTATGTGGTGTCGTTCTACTTCTACCCGCAGAAATGGCGTTGGGAAGGGCCGCTAGAGGAGGCATTCGTGACGGAACAGCTCATGCAGCATGGCGCATTTCTGGAGATCGCAGAACGGCGCGTCCCCCTGCGGGCGACGTCGCTGCTGCTGGATGACCTACGGCCGATGTTCAGTTTATCGTTCGGTGGTTTAACAACGCTCACCCACGGCGCACCCCCCGAGCCAGAGCCGAAAAAACGCCGCTTCCTGTGGTGATGGTCTCGGCTGACCCCCCAAAAAGTCTAGGTAGTGGCTAGCCATCTGGGGCGTGTGAGCCGCGCTCCATCTGAACGATACTGAGTGCAACGGATCGTTCAACTGATGGAGTGTGGGTAATGAGTTCCCTTTTTCAACAGCTTTCGGACAGCATGGCAGAGGTGGTCGCTGCGGTCAGCCCGTCGATTGTGCGGGTAGAAGCGCGGCGGCGCTTGGCGGCAACCGGCATCGCATGGTCAGCCGAGATTGTGGTCACTTCGAACCACGGGGTGGAACAAGAGGACAATTTATACGTCGGGCTGCACGATGGGACGCGCGCCGCGGCGCAGCTCGTGGGGCGTGACCCGGCCAACGACCTCGCTGTGCTGCGCGTGCCCGGCGGTGCGATGACCCCCGCAGCATGGGGCGATAACAGCGCGCTGAAGGTGGGCCATCTCGTGTTGGCTTTGGGCCGCCCGACCGAAACCGTTCAGGCCACATTGGGCGTGGTGAGCGCACTGGTGGCAGGCGCGCGCAAGACAGAAGAAGCGCCCAAGAAGCGCAACCGCCGTCAGATGGGGCAGGTGCTGGCCGATGGCTACATTCAGACCGACGTAGTGATGTACCCGGGCTTCAGCGGCGGGCCACTGCTGAGCGGGGACGGCTTGTTCCACGGGTTGAACACCAGCGGCTTCCGCAGCGGCGCGTCGATCAGCGTGCCGGTGACGACGATCCGCAACACGGTGGCCATCCTACTAGCGCATGGCAAGATGAAGCAGGGCTACTTGGGCGTGGGCGTGCAGCCTGTGCGGCTGCCTGCGGCGGTGGCCAAGCAGCTTGAGCAGGAGACGGGGCTGCTGGTGATGAGCGTGGAGAGCGGCAGCCCAGCGGAAGCCGTAGGGGTGCTGGTCGGCGATATCGTTACTGCGCTGGATGGGCAGGCCACCGAAACGGTGGATGAGCTGCTGCTGGCGCTGCACGGCGAACGCATCGGCCAGACCGTCATGCTGGACTTGGTGCGCGGCGGCCAGCCTACCAGCCTACAAGTGACCATCGGTGAACGGAGTTAACGGCAGCAATGAACGTGTGGCAGCGATTGAATGAGGACATGGCGGGCGTGGTGGAGTCTGTCGCCACCTCGGTGGTGCAGCTTGTGGGGCAGGAGGGCAGCCTCGGCGCGGCGGTTGTGTGGCGCTCGGATGGGCTGCTGGTGACGAACGCCCATGTGGCCGTCGGGCAGCGCGGCCCGCGAACGCTGCAAGCCGTGTTCCACGATGATCAGCGCCTGCCGGTGCGCCTGCTGGCCTATGACCTCACCCGTGACTTAGCGGCGCTCTACGTCGAACGCGCTGACCTGACCGCTATTGCCATCGGTGACTCATCACGCTTGCGGGCAGGCGATTATCTGATGGCGCTCGGCCACCCGTGGGGCGTGATCGACGGGCTGACGGGCGGCGTGCTGATCGGCAGGGGGACGCAGCTGCCGGAGATGCAGGGGCAGGAGTGGTTGGCGGTGGATATGCAGATGCGCCCGGGCCACAGCGGCGGCGCGCTGTTCAACGCGGCAGGCCAGCTTGTCGGCATCAACACGCTGATCCGTGGGCCAGAGGTGAGCTTTGCTGTGCCGGTGAACGCGGTGAAGCTGTTCATGCGCGAGGTGATCGCTGAACAGACTACGGGCGTCGTCTAGCCCGCACTCATGGGGCGGGCGTATTCGTCGCAAACAGAGACGGGGGAGCTGCCGCGGTGGGCGCTCCCCCGCTGTTGTTTGGGGTGGGCGGCATGAAACCACCACCCCCGCCCACGTAGCGCACGCGCCAGATGTGCCCATGCAGCCAATCCGCGATGACCAGCGCTCCCTCAGCGTCAAGGATCACGTCGGATGGGCGCAGCAGGCCGGTCACAAACGGGGTGAGCGGGTACGGCTCGTCGGGCGTGGCGGCGGCCAATGCAGGGTCGCGCGGGTCAAGCCAGAGGATCATCTGATAGGGGGCGTTCCACAGGGCGATGAACAGCGTGTCTTGGAAGTTGGCGGGGAACTGCGCGCCGGTGTAGGCCACGATGCCGCGCGGCAGCGTGTAGAGCGGCAGGCTGAGCAGGTCAGGCGGGGCGAAGCTGCGCCCCGTGCTCGGCGGGCAGTTGTCACAGCCGCGGCTGCGGTAGTAGGGAAAGCCGTAATGGACGCCTTCGGTGACGGCCAGCACGCGATCGCCGATGCCGCTCACAAGGCCGCTGTCGGTGGCGTAGAACGCGCCGACGCTGTCTTGGGCGATGTCAATCGGGTTGCGGATGCCGCTGGCAAACGTCGTTAACTCGCCAGTCTGCATGTCGATGCGGACGATGGACGCCTCGAACGGGACGAAGGTTGCCCACGCCTGAAGCTGCGGGTTCGCGCCCTCGCCGCGGTCGGTTAACGAGCCGATCCCCATGTAGAGCGCGCCATCCTGCCCGAAGAACAGGCCGTTGGGCTGGTTGTCCACCTCGCTGAAGCAGCATGGCAGGTCGTCGATGAGCAGGCTCAGCGTCGTGTCAGGGTTGAGTCGCCACAGCGAGCCGCCTTGCAGCGGGCTAGTGCGGCTGCTGATGTACAGCTCGGCGGTGTTGGGGCGAAATGCCAACCCAAACGGCGAGTAGAGCGTGGGCGTCAGGCGGCGAATGCCCTCCGCCGACAAGCGCCACACCGCGCCGGTCAGCGTGCCGTTCTCAAGCACGGTGGCGTAGAGCGCTCCATCTGGGCCGTAAGTGATCTGGTTGACTTGGCCGGGGAACTGCCCCACAAATTCCAGCGCAAAGCCCGCTGGGACGCGAATCCGGCGCTGCCATTCGTCGATCTGATCGGCACATGGGAAGTCCCCACATGACCAGCCGAGGCCGGCGCTGGGGATGGGCGGCGTGAGCGTGATGGGCGGCGGCGCAGTGGGCGGGATGCGCGTGGCGGTAGGGCTGGGGGTGGGCGATGGCGTCACTGTCGCGGTGGGGGTGGCGCTGGGCGGCGTGGTCAGCGTGAGCGTTGGCGTTGGGGTGGCGCTGGGGGGCAGTGTGGGCGTGTGCGCTGCGGTCGCGCTGGACGTGGGGGATGGCGACGGCGTAGGCGATTCTGCCGCGGCATCGATGAGGCTGGGCGTAGCATCGGTGGGCAAGGTGATAGGCGTAATGGTCGGCGCGGCGGTTGCGGTCGGCGTGAGAGTAGGCGCTTCCTGCGCGGCGCAGGCGCTTATCAGCGCAGCAACCGCGCACAGCATAGAGAGCCGCTTAAGATGGGAGATGATCACAAAGAGTACCTTTAGCCTGTTTCGGGCAGTCCGTTCGCAAAAGCTGTTATAATACAAGCTGAATACTTTTGCGATGGAGACGTTCGTATGAGGGGATGGATACGCGCGGGGCTGATGGGCGCGGCAGTGTGGCTGTTGGCGGCGCTGGCGCTGAATCCCACACTGACAGTCGAAGCACAAGCGCAGTTTGGCACCAACTGGACAGCGCAGTTTTTCAACACACCTGATCTGACTGGCCCAGTGGTGGCGA
Source organism: Anaerolinea sp. (assembly GCA_046719465.1). Taxonomy (GTDB): domain Bacteria; phylum Chloroflexota; class Anaerolineae; order Aggregatilineales; family Phototrophicaceae; genus JANWYT01. Next base: position 4,079 of record JBDNCV010000029.1, on the reverse strand, counting down.
CCGCCGTCTATCCCACGGGCATCAATCAAACGTGGCCGGATGGCTTCCCACGGGACGGCGCAAATAACCTTGTGGCCGGGGTCAACAATAACAACTATTCGGCGCGCTTCACCACTGTGCAGACGCTGCCCGCAGGCAACTACACCTTCATCCTCACTTTTGATGACGGCGTGCGCTTCAAGATCGACAGCACCGTTGTGATCGACGATTTTCAGGGCGGCTCAGTGCGGACGCGGCAAGCTGTCGTGGCGCTAACAGGCGGAACCTACACCCTCACCGTGGAATACTTGCAAGTGATCAATGAAGCGGTGCTTCAAGTGAGCTGGTTGACGACGGCGGTGAGCGGTACGCCCAGCGTCGTCCCGACGTTTGGCCCCACGCCCACCCCTGCGCCGATTGCGACCGGGCAGGTGGTGCGGGTGCGCGGGCTGGCCGTGCGCACAGGGCCTTACCTCGGCGCGTCGATGGTCGGGATCGCTCGCCCGGGGACGCCGTACCCGCTGCTGGCCAAGAACAACAGCGAGGGGCCGTTCACGTGGTATCTCATTCAACTCACGGAGACGCGGCGCGGCTGGGCCAGCGGGCGCTTCTTGGAAGTGGCGGGCAACTTGGACGCGATCCCCTTCCAGAACACGATCTTTGACGAGATCAACGGTGCGCCCGACATCGGGGTGATTGGCCAGACACGCTCGGTGATGAACATCCGCGTGCGCCCCAGCGAGCGCACGGCGCGCCTCGGCCAAGTGCCGTGGGGTGATCAAGTGTCGATCATCGGGCGGACGCGGCAGGGCGGCCTCGATTTCTGGTATCAGATCCGCTACAACGGCATCGTCGGGTGGATCTTGGCGGATTTCGTCCGCGTTCGCAGCGGCTTCATCGACGCTGTGCCGGTGCGATAGCCTATGCGCCGCCTACTGACATGCTTACTGCTCATGGTTGTGCTGGGGACGGCCTCTGCGCAGAACCGCCCGTCCCCACTTACGCCGCCGCCGATCCTCGTGCCAGAGGTGGTCAACGTGTTCCCGCACGATGGGCAAGCCTTCACGCAGGGCCTGCTGTGGCACAACGGCAAACTGTATGAAAGCACCGGCAGGCGCGGCTTTTCCTCGCTGCGCGAGGTGGACTTGACGACCGGCGAGGTGCTGCGCATCGTCAACGTCAATCGGCCTGAAAGTGAGCTAACCGGCGAGAACCCACTGCCCGATTACTTTGCCGAGGGGTTAGTGCTGCTGGGGGATCGCCTCATCCAGCTGACGTGGACAGAGGGCGAAGCCTTCGTCTACGACCTTGAGACGTTTGAACGTGTGGACACGCTGAGGTATGAGGGCGAGGGCTGGGGCATCTGCTATGACGGGCGCTACTTGTTCATGAGCGACAGCACGTCTTACCTGCAAGTGCGCGATCCTGAGACGTTTGAGCTGATCGTCAGCTTTGGGGTGCTGTTCGTCTCGCGCAATCAGCAGACGGGCGAGACCCGCGTCGATTTGATCCCTGCGCAGCTGCTCAACGAGCTGGAGTGCGTCGGCGATTATATCTATGCTAACCTGTGGCAGACTGACCTCATCGCGCAGATCGACAAGCGCAACGGGAACGTGGTGGCGTTCATCGACGCGCGCGGCCTGCTGACCGACGAGGAGATCATCGCGGCCCGCCAGCGCGACCCGGGCGCGACGCTCAACGGCATCGCTTATAACCCGGAGACCGACACCTTCTTCATCACGGGCAAGATGTGGGATAAGCTGTTTGAAGTCCGCTTCGTGCCCGCGCGGCGCTAGCGAGCTGTATTGAGAGGCAGGGCACACACCCTGCCTTTTTTAGTCATGGCATATCGTAGACGGCAACGGCGTTGTCTAGCCCCACGGCCAGCCGCCGACCATCGAGCGAAAGCGCCATCCCCCACACCTGCGCGCCTTCGGCGTTGGCCAGTGCCAGCGTCTGGCCGCTGGCAGCATCGAGGATGCGGACGACGTTATCGGCGGTGAGCATCACGAGGTGGCGACCATCGCGGCTGTAGACAAAATCGCGCACGGCGTCAGTGGTGATGATGCGGCTGACGAGCTGATTGCTGGCCGGATCCCAGATTTCTAGCGTGCCATAGGCGATGGCGATCTGGTTGGTGGGCGTGAAGCCGATCTGGTACGGCTCTACGTCGTAACCGGTCAGCACACGCCCGACGAGTTCACCCGTAGCAATGGACGTGATCATGACGGTCGAGGGGTAGCTGAGCCACGCGACGAGCTGGCCGTCTGGGCTGATGGCGGCGCGCGCGGGGTCACCCGGGGCAGCTGCTTCGTCCGTCACGATGAACGCGACTTCGTGGCTCATCCCAGACCAGATGAGCAGGCCGCTCCAATCGGCGCTGATGAAGTGCGCGCCATCGGGGGCGAACAGCAGCAGCGGCGCGCTCTCGTGGCCGAGGATGCTGTCGTTCAGGGCGAAGTCAGGCACGGCGTAGCGGTCAACGCTGCCGCTGTACGTGCCCGCGTAAAGCTGCGGCAGGAAGGGGTGCAGCGCGGCGCTGTAGAATACCTCACCCTCGCGGGTGACCTCGCGCATGTTTCCGTCGGCGTACCATTGGAGCGTGGTGATGCCGAACGTGGCCTCATCAGTGGAAGCGCTGACGACGGCCAACTGCTGCCCGTCCCCGCTGAAGCTCAAGCTGTAGGGGGCGTTCTGTTGGGTGGGCAGCACGGTATGCGGCACAAGCGCAGTGGGCGTGGCTTGCTGCGCCAGCGCGAGCGGCGTCAAAGCGAACACGATCAGCAGCCAAGAGATTTTCACAAGGCGCGCTCCCGGGGGTAACTGGTCAATGAGATGACGCCGTCTGAGGTGACGACCATGTCATCCTCGATACGAATGCCGCCCACGTCGGGGATGTAGACGCCGGGTTCAATGGTGAAGACCATGCCCGGCTCAAGGATGGCGTCCTCGCCGCTGGCGATCTGTGGCAGCTCGTGCCCATCCAGCCCCAGCCCGTGGCCGGTGCGGTGGGTGAAGTAAGGCCCGAAGCCTGCCGCCTCGATCACGTCACGAGCGGCCTTGTCCACAGCGCCCCATGAGACGCCCGGGGCGGCCACCGCGCGGGCGGCGGCGTTAGCAGCGTAGACGGCATCATACATCGCCTTAATTTGGCTGCTGACGTGGCCGAGCAGGAAGGTGCGCGTGATATCCGACGGATAGTGGTTCACTTTGCAGCCAAAATCAATCAACAAGATGTCATTTTCTTGAAGGGGGTGCTCGCCCGGGTTGCCGTGCGGGAGGGCGCTGCGCGCGCCCGCCAGCACAATCGGTTCAAACGCGACCTCGCTCGCGCCCAGTTTGCGTTGTTCCTCCATCAACTGCTGAGCGATCTGTTTTTCCGTCATGCCCGGCCGTATCCACTCCAGCAGCGCGTCCAGCGCTTGCTCGCTGATGCGGACGGCCTGCTGCATCGCGTCGATCTCGTCTTGGGTTTTGATGGCGCGGAACAGCAGCAAGTCGCGGCCCACGTCGCGGATGCGCTCGGCAGGCAGGCCTGCCGCGTTGAGCGCTAGATACTCAAACACGCGCATCGTGTAGCCATCGACGCCCAGCACCCCCCCACGGTCAAGGCCGGCAGCGGCCATTAACTCGCGCATGGCGTGGGCGTAGCCTTCGGTATCCGTCCATGTGATGAGATGAGCATGGGGGAGCGCCTCGCGTGTTTTGCTGGCCTCTAACAGAGGCACGAGGCCGAGCGTGCGGCTGGCGCTAAATAAGATCAAGGTGGGGCGCTTGCCGAGGTGATAATCCAAGCCAGTAAAGTACAGCATGTTGGTGCCGGGGATCAGCGCGAACCAGTCAACGGATTGCGATTGGATGAAGCGCTGCACGCGCTGCTCAAACAGTTGTGTCATGTCAAATGATCCTTTCTGAAATCAATTAATCATGCGCTGCGCCTGATGATGCTTCTTGTTAGAGAGTGTCTAAACCTAAACAGATGGTGAAGCCTCACCCCTAAATAGCGTTGTCCGGTATTGAGTAGAAGGGAAAAGTGTCTAAGTTGATATAAACTCCTAAGCTCTGACCCAAAGGAGCAGATCATGGACTTAGACACCTTT
>JBDNCV010000028.1:0-32420 GCA_046719465.1 Anaerolinea sp. | reverse complement strand
GCGGCGCGCCCTCAGTCTGTGCTATGGAGTTAGGAGTTAAGGATCTCGTCGAGACGAACAGGACGATTCTCGTGATACGAACGGCGCGCGGCCATCGCCATCAGGACAGGAATACGCCCATCGATACCTGTTACTGGCATGGGCTGCCCAGTGAGCAGACACTCAACAAAAGCTGCAATCTCTGCCTGATAAGATGGTGTGTAACGCTCCATGAAGAAGTTGAGCGGCAGCCCACGGTAAACGTTGACACGATTGCTCAAGGTTACAGCATCCGCAAACAGGTTATCGCTGCGCGCCACACCCTCGCTGCCGAAGGCTTCCACCCGCTGATCGTAACCATAGACCGCTCGACGGCTGTTATCAATCGTCCCCATTGCGCCGTTAGCAAATTTCAACGTAATCACAGCCGTATCGACATCGCCGACCTCGCCAATCGCCGGATCCACCAGCACCCCCGCCGTTGCGTAAATCTCCGTCACTTCCCCGAACAGAAAGCGCGCCATATCGAAGTCGTGGATCGTCATGTCGAAAAACATCCCACCCGAAACGCGCACATAATCTAGGGGCGGCGGTGATGGGTCACGACTGATGATGTGCAGCAGATGCGGCGTGCCAATTTCGCCAGCGTCAATGGCCGCGCGGATGCGTTGATGGTTCGCATCGAAGCGCCGATTGAAGCCAATCATCAACTGAACCCCAGCGGCCTCCACTGCTTGCAGGGCTGCGTCAATCTGGCTCAGCTCGGCAGCGATGGGCTTCTCGCAGAAGATGTGTTTGTGGGCTTGTGCTGCCTTGATAATAAAGTCCGCGTGTGTGTCCGTCCCAGAGCAGATCAGAACAGCGTCGATCTGATCATCCGCCAACATGGCGTCGTAATCTGGGGCGACACGAGCAATGCCGAAGGCTTCGGCCACAGCCGCTGCCGCCTGCTGGTTGACGTCAGTCACAACGGCAATTCGCGCCTGCGGAAGGCGCTGGGTGATCGTCTGAATGTGAACGCGCCCGATACGGCCAGTGCCTACAACTCCCAAGCGAATGTGATGCGCCATGCTTTCTTCCCCCTAGTAGCCCAACTGGCGAAGATAATCACGGTTAGCGCGGGCATAACGCAGGGGGGCGCTGTTGTCCTCGGTCAGGATGTCCTGCTCAACAACAGCCCACCCGTCATAGCCGAGATTGGTCAAGGCCTGCATGACCCCTGCAAAGTTCACCTCTCCCTCACCCAGCGGGCAGAACACGCCCGCTTCCACAGCCTGAAAGTAGTTCTTGCCCTCAGCGCGGCAGGCGCGGGCGATATCAGGATGGCAATCCTTCAAATGGAGGTGACGAATGCGCTGGCCATATTCGGCAATGCACGCCAGCGCATCCCCGCCCGCGTAGTGCCAGTGGCCAGTATCAAGGCAAAGCCCAACCTCATCGTCAAGGCGGTCAAACAGGGCGCGCGTCTCATCAGGGGTTTCGACATACCCCGCACAGTGATGGTGAAACACCACGGATAAGCCCGTCTCGGCGTGCAGGCGCTGGGCAATGAGGTTTACGCGCTGGGCGACTTTATCCCACGCATCGTTCGAGAGCACGGAGCCTGTGCGCTGGCCGGCACGGGCGACCAAGTCCGATACTTTGCCGTTGTCGTCAGCTAGCACAATGTACACAGCCCCCAACTCCGCCAGCAGATGCCCCACCTTCAACGCCTCCTGAATGCCGATGTCAGAAGCGCGCTCATCAGCCAACGGCACGGGCACAAACGCCGAAAGCAGACGCAGCTTGCGCGCCTCCAGCTCATGGCGCAGGAGGTCAGGGTCAGTTGGAAGATAGCCATATGGGCCAAGCTCGATGCCGGTATACCCAGCTTCGGCGATTTGATCTAGCACAGTTTGATAGGTAAAACGTGGTTCGATGCCCTCAAACTCGTAGATACCCCACGAGACAGGGGCGCTTGCGATCTGGATGCTCATGGTCTCCCTTGATGTAATCGTCGTTAAAAGTAATAGCGTTGCTTCTGTTTGTTGGCCTCGTATTGAGCACGAGCCTGCTGGACGTTAGGATCAGCCGAGACTTGGGCGACAGCCACCTCCCACCATGATTCATACCCCCCCACGCGCTGGTTGCGGTCAACCTCGGTCACGATACACACGGGGCCACCGTTATGAGCACGTGCCGCCTCAAGCGCACTCATGAAGCTCGCTCGGTCGCGCGCTTCGATGACACGCGCGCCGAGGCTGGCACAGTTCTGAGCGAGGTTGATCGGCAGAACTGCGCCATCCAGTCGTGATGTCTCTGTACGAAAGCGATACTCCGTGCCAAAGCCGCCGCTTCCTACATTTTCAGAGAGGCCTCCAATGCTGGAAAACCCATGATTGTCCAACACGATAATAGTGACCTTGATCCCCTCTTGAACCATCGTGACGATCTCGGTGTTCATCATGAGGAACGAGCCATCCCCCACCATGACGTACACCTCTCGCTCAGGGTCAGCCATCGCCACGCCCAGCCCCCCCGCGATTTCATAACCCATGCAGGAATAGCCATATTCGAGGTGATAACCGCGCGGATCGCGCGTGCGCCACAACTTGTGGAGATCACCGGGCAGGCTGCCCGCCGCGCAAAGCACAACGTCCTGCGGGCGGCTGAAGGTGTTCACCATGCCGATGACCTCGCCTTGACTGAGCAGCGGCTCATGCTCCAAGTTGTAGATGCGGCTGACTTCTGCGTCCCATGCGCGATTGTATTCGCAGCACAGTGACTGATAAGCGTCCGCAACACGATAACCTTGAAGGGCAGCCCCCAGTTCCTCGAGCGTCGCCCTCGCATCGCCGACCAAAGGCAGAGCATGGTGTTTGTATGCGTCGAACTCGGCCACGTTGAGGTTGATGAAGCGAACCTCTGGATGTTGGAAAGCCGTCTTAGAGGCCGTAGTAAAGTCGCTGTAGCGTGTCCCTACACCGATGATAAGATCGGCCTCCCGCGCGATGATGTTGGCCCCCGGCGTGCCTGTTGCGCCAACTGCCCCCAGATTGAGCACATGATCATATGGCAGGCTGCCCTTCCCAGCTTGCGTTTCACAAATCGGAATGCCCGTTTGCTCGACAAAACGGCGCAGCGCGTCGTGCGCCTCGCTGTAGTGAACGCCCCCACCCGCAACAATAAGCGGCGCGCGGCTCTCGCGGATCCACTGGGCAGCTTGTGCCAGCAGGCCAACATCAGGTCGATTGCGCGGGATATGCCATACTCGCCGTTCGAAAAACGCCGCGGGATAGTCGAACGCCTCGGTTTGGGTGTCTTGGGGCAGGCTGAGGGTGACCGCGCCCGTCTCCGCTGGAGAGGTCAGCACGCGCATCGCCTCTGGCAGCGAGGCGATGAGCTGTTCTGGGCGGTTGATGCGATCCCAATAGCGCGACACCGGGCGAAAGCAGTCGTTTACGCTGATATCCTGTGAATGCTCACTTTCGAGCTGTTGAAGCACTGGGGCCTGTAGACGCTCCGCGAAGATATCGCCGGGCAGCAGCAGCACCGGTATGCGATTGATAGTGGCAAGCGCCGCCCCAGTGACCATGTTGGTCGCCCCCGGGCCAATCGACGACGTGCAAGCAAACGTGCTCAAGCGGTTTTTGTGCTTGGCATAGGCAACCGCGGCGTGCACTTGGGCTTGTTCGTTGCGAGATTGATAGTAGGGCATGAGATCACTAAACTCGTGCAGGGCTTGGCCGATACCCGCCACATTGCCGTGGCCAAAAATGCCCCATACCCCAGCAAAGAAGCGGTGCTCAACCCCATCCCGCGCGACAAACTGCTGCGAAAGATAAAGGATAAGCGCCTGTGCCATCGTGAGTCGGCGGGTCGCTGCCTTTTTGTTGAGGTTACTCATGAGGCCTCCATAGCGTGGTAAACAAGCGGTAAGCGCGGATCCTGAGCTGTCCACGTATCCTTTATCCACTGATGCTGCGGATCGTCCGCATTGGCCAGCGATTGCGCCGAACCAGCCAGAAAATTCAGATAGTAAGTGGTGTAACCATGCGCGCTCACGACAGGGTGATAGCCTTCAGGCACAAGGACAATGTCGTGATGGCACGCCATCATCAAGCTGTCGATGCGCCCATCACCCGTGTACACTCGCTGATAGGCATAGCCGTTCGGCTTGTCGATCTTGTAGAAGTAGATCTCTTCCAAATCGGCCTCCAGCAGGCGGCCTTCGCCGTCCACGCGGTGCACGTCGTGCTTATGCGGTGGATAGCTCGACCAGTTGCCCGACGGTGTGTAGACCTCCACACACACCAATCGATGGCAGTTGAAGCCCGGCGGCAGAATACTGTTGATCTGACGAGTGGCATTGCCGCCACCGCGTATTTCAATCGCGCTGTCGGTGGGTGTCACCAGCTGCAAGGGATAGTCACGATCCGTCGGAACCCAGCATGAGGCAATCTCAAGGTTGTCGGTCAGAGCCTCAATGCGAAAAGAGGTTCGACGCGGCACGTACACCGCCCACGGCATCCCGCTGAAAACATCCGGCCGACGACCGATATTCTCATACTGCCCGCGATCTGTGTAAAAATGGCATCGCCCCCCCAAGATGACCGAGACATGTTCATGTTCGCGGGTAGCGTCTTCATACGTCTGGCCTTTGTTCAGGCGAATCGCCGCCATATTGAGATAGTCCCAACCCGCCTGCTGCGCAGAGACCTGCGCAAAAACGCCTGTACCGCCTGCATCCTGAGCTTTGACAAGTAACTGCTGATTCTGTGTCATGGTCATATCCTGTTCACTCAAGCCCCCCATACGGCGCGACAAACGCTTCAACCTCGGCCAACGTGGGCATGAAGTTGGCGCACCCGTGGCGCGTCACAACAATTGCGCCGCAAGCGTTGCCCAGCCGAGCCGCCTTGTACCATCCCCACTCATGCGCTAACCCATAGAGAAAGCCCCCCCCGAAAGCGTCGCCAGCGCCGAGGATGTTGTATACCTCCACCGGGAAGCCGGGCGCGTTGATCACCTGCCCATCCTTCAGGTGTACTTGAGCGCCTAATGCGCCCACCTTCAGCACCACAGCCTGCGGGCCGGCCGCCAGCAGCGCGCTAATAGCTTGATGGGTATCCCCTGCCACATGGGCATCTGATACTTGTGAATGTGACAGTTTCATCTGCTCTGGCTTCATAAGCAGCGCCGCGTTGACCTCATCCTGCGTCCCGATGACGATATCCACTAAGCGCAGCGCCGCCCGTATTTGAACGCCAAAGGCGCGTATGTCGTGCCACTGGTCAGGCCGGAAGTCGATATCGAGCACGACCACAGCCCCAGCTTGGCGCGCCAGCTCCGCAGCGAACAGCGTCGCGCTGCGGCTCGGTTCCTTGCTGAGATTCGTGCCCGCAAATTGGAAGAAACGACAATCACCAATGGGCGCGCTCAGCACATCATCGATTGATAGGTTGATGTCAGCGCAGTTGTCGCGGTAGTAGACCAGTGGGAATTTGTCCGGTGGTTCAATGCCAAGAATGACCGCCGAGGATCGATGCGCAGGCTTACGAGGGATGTACTGCGTGTCGATACCTTCCCTATTGAGGAAGTTTAAGATGAAATCCCCCACCGGGTCGGTGCCTACCGCGGTGAGCAAGGCTGTTTTCAGCCCCAACCGACGCGCCCCAACACAGATATTCGTCGGTGAGCCGCCCACATAGGCCGCGAAACTCTGAATATCAACAAAAGGAGACCCGACCTCGTTGGCATAAAGATCAATGCTGCTGCGCCCCATATTTAATAAATCGTATTTTTTCCCCATCGTCTGCGCTGCTCACTTTTAGTTGATTAAGGCCTTTGATACCTGTTAGTTGATCTCTTCGTGGCACGTCCTTTCGCCAACGTAGCCCAGTTCGACGGAAAGTTCGTGCGCCGCACGCATCACAGTCGATGCCAAATCCCCCAGCTTATCATCTTGTAGGCGTACCTTAGGGCCAGAGATGCCAATCACGGCAATCGCAATGCCCATATAGTTGTAGACCGGGGCTGCGATGCAGCGGATGCCCTCGTCAAATTCTTCATCGTCGAAGGCATAGCCGCGCTGAAATGTCTCCGAAAGGTGCGCTTCGAGCTGATCTTTGGACGTGATCGTGCGTGGGGTGAACGCCTGAAGCTGCTGTGGCAGCGGAACTTCAGCAAAAGCCAGCAGCGCCTTGCCTACAGCGGTGCAGTGCAGTGGGATCATACGGCCTGTGCCGCTGACAACGCGCAGCGTTGTCTCAGTTTCAACATCGTCGATGACGAGGGCTTTGTTCTCAGCAAAGACCGCAGTATGGGCGCACTCGCCGGTATCTTGCACCAGACGATGCAAATAGGCGCGCGCCTTCTGACGAATTGGCATCAGATTGAGCACCTGCCAGCCGATGTGATAAAGCCGCTTGCCCAAGGTGTACCGCCGCGTGCCCGGTTCAGTCTGAAGATATCCATAATTCACCAATGTACGCACCAAACGCGACGCGCTGCTCTTGTCAACTTGCAACGCATGCGCCAATTCGGTAACGCTCCAACTGCGCCCGCTGTTAGCGATCAGATCAAGTATGTGCAGGCCTCGCGCAAGCGACTGAATGCCATCCATTGAAAACTCACAATTTGTTGCGCGATACGCAACGTATTGACGCAATATGCCAATATTATATGATTTTGTTGACATGATTGCAACAAGTTGCTAGGATACCTATAAATTAGCCAAGATGATTTTTGCAACTTAGATGCGACGGTCTACTTAAATTCGCTGGCACATCAATGTCTTTGGGGATATCAAGATCAATGGCAAAGCTGAATATCGGTGTTATCGGTCTTGGTCGCATGGGGCAGGTTTACGCGCGGCACGTGGCCAACCAGTTGCCTGAGGCCAAATTAGTTACTGTGGCCGACCCACGTGAAGAGGTATTACAATCCTTCGGTGATGCGGTGAGCGACGTAACGCCCTATCGCACGCATCAAGAGCTGCTCGCTCATCCCGGGCTTCATGCTGTGATTGTCACCACCCCCACCAGCACTCATCGTGATGTCGTTGTAGCCGCAGCCCGAGCTGGCAAACACATCTTCTGCGAGAAGCCGACCGCCCTAACCCTCGAGGCCACAGATGAAATGCTCGCAGCATTGAACCAAGCGGGTGTCCTCTTTCAAGTGGGCTTTATGCGCCGTTTTGACGAGGCCTATCGCAAAGCCTATGAGCAAATCAAGGCAGGCATCATTGGCGAGCCTAACCTCATCAAGTGTGTTGGGCGCGATGCAGGGCGAACAAGCCTAGAATACGCTAACCCCGCAGTCAGCGGCGGCCTCATCGTCGACATGGGCATACACGATTTTGACATCGCGCGCTGGTTGATGGGAGATGAGGTAGAACGGGTATATGCTGAAGCCAGCAGCCTTGTCTACCCTGAGCTTGAGCAAGTGGGAGATGTCGACAGCGCGTTGGTGAACCTGCGCTTCAAACGTGGGGGCTTGGGTAATGTCGAGGTCAGCCGCACAGGGGTTTATGGCTACGATATCCGGTGCGAGATTGTGGGGTCAAAGGGGGCGATCAGCGTTGGCTACTTGCAGCATACGCCAGTGACCGTCTTCACGCGGGAAGGTGCGCAGTATAACATCGTGCCACACTTCCCCCAGCGTTTTGGCGCGGCTTATACGCGACAAATTGAGCACTTCGTGGACTGCCTGCACACTGATCGAGAGCCGCTGGTGACCCCCGCCGACGCGCGCGCCGCGCTGCAAATCGGCATGGCCGCAGCACGCTCACAGCAAGAGGGGCGCGTCATCTATGTAGACGACGTTGCGCATGATTAACACAGCATACAAACCATGCCCTCCCAGCATGTGTCTGTAGTAGATTGATCGACGGTTTCTCAAGGAGGTGATCGCGCGAGATTGATTGAAAGCCAACAAATTTGTGTACCTTTTAACCACTTTAACACTTTTTTGGAGGATAACTTATGTTTCGTTCGGCAAAACTCATCATCGTCACTTTGGTAGCTGTGCTGGTCTTTGGCACACTAGCGCAGGCACAAGAAGCCCGGCCTTACCGCATCGTAGTCGTCACGCATGGGCAGGCCGCGGATCCCTTCTGGTCAGTCGTAAAGCGCGGGGTCGATCAAGCCGCGGTCGATATGCGCGTCAGCGTAGAGTATCAAGCTCCCACCACCTTTGATATGGTCGCCATGTCGCAGTTGATCGAAGCAGCCATTGCGACAGAGCCTGATGGTTTGGTGGTCTCCGTGCCTGACCCAGATGCCCTCGGCCCAGCCATCCGCACAGCGGTTCAAGCAGGTATCCCCGTCATTTCGATCAACTCTGGCAGTGATGTCGCCGATGAGTTAGGGGTGCTGGCCCACATTGGCCAAACGGAATACGAGGCCGGCTTCGGCGGTGGCCAGCGCATGGCCGCAGCAGGCGCAACCAACGCGCTCTGTGTCAATCAGGAAGTCGGCAACATCGGGCTTGACCTGCGCTGCCAAGGCTTCACCGATGCTATGGAGGCAGCAGGTGGTAAGGTCAGCGTGCTAGCCGTCGAACTGGCTGATCCGACTGGTACGGTCAACCGCATTTCAGCAGCGCTCGCCGCTGACCCGACCATTGATGCCATCTTCACCCTCGGCCCGACGGGGGCGGCCCCCGCGCTGGAGGCATTGGAGCGTGAGGGCATGCTGGGCGAGGTGCTGCTGGCAACGTTTGACCTGTCACCTGAGGTGTTGGCCGCCGTCCGCGATGGCAACATGCTGTTCGCCATCGACCAGCAGCAGTACACCCAAGGCTATCTGGCCATCGTCTACATGACGCTGTTCCTCGAGAATCTGAATACGCCGGGTCAAATTCTCGTGCCGACTGGGCCGGGCTTTGTGACCCAAGAGACCGCAGCCCAAGTCATTGAGCTGAGCGCGGCAGGCACTCGCTAAGCCTTGCTAGTGTGACGGGGAAGGGAGTTCCAACTCTCTTCCCCACGCTGCGTTTTTGCCGAATCCTAATGAACGAATGGAATAATCATCTAAGTCATTTTGAGGCGTGTAATGGCATCTATAGCAGGACAAAGCGACAAGCTGGACGAGCGCATCAGGCGTGAGAATCGCCTCAAGAAACTCCTGCGTCGGCCTGAACTAGGGGCGATCAGCGGGGCGATCCTCGTCTGGGTCATCTTCGCGTTTGCAGCAGGAGATCGCTTCGTCAGTCTGAGAGGCTCGGCTAATTTCTTGGCAGTCGCATCAGAGCTGGGCATCTTGGCGATTGCTGTGTCGCTGCTCATGATCAGTGGTGAGTTCGACCTGTCGATCGGCTCGATGATTGGCGCGAGCAGCATGATCATCGCCATCCTCAGCGTGCAAGCAGGCTGGAACATCTGGGCGGCCATCGTCACAGCGCTGGTTGTCGCGCTCATCGTCGGGGCGATTAACGGATTGCTCGTGATTCGAACACGGTTGCCATCTTTTATCATCACGTTAGGGACGCTGTTCATCATCCGTGGCTTGACGATCGGCCTAACACGCCTGACGACAGGCCGCACGCAGGTTGGGGGCGTCAAAGACACGCTGGGCTACGACACAGCGTCGCAGGTCTTCGCTTCCGTGCTTTCCATTGTGGATCCCGCATCCGCAAGAGGCCTCACCGCCAATTTCCCCATTTCGATCCTCTGGTGGCTGCTCATCACAGCGCTTGCGACATACGTTCTGCTGCGGACTCGTCCGGGCAATTGGATCTTCGGCATTGGCGGTGATGCAACGGCTGCGCGCAATGTGGGCGTGCCAGTGAATCGCATGAAAATCATCCTGTTTATGCTAACAGCGGCGTCAGCTTGGCTCGTGGCGACGATCCAAACGCTCTCCGTGGGCAGCGCCGACACGCTGCGCGGGGAATCACGCGAGTTTTATGCCATTATCGCGGTTGTCATCGGGGGTAACTTATTGACGGGTGGTTACGGCTCCGCCATCGGAGCGGCATTTGGTGCGCTTATCTTTGGGATGGTGCAGCAGGGTATCGTATTTACTGGCATAGACAGCGATTGGTTCCTTGTGTTCATGGGATCCATGCTCATCATCGCCGTCCTTGTGAACAACTACATTCGCAAATTAGCTTCAGAGGCACGGTAGTATGGCCACCCCTATTTTAGAAGTTAGGGAAATTTACAAGTACTTTGGCAGCGTGATCGCCTTGAATAACGTGTCGATGAGCCTTCAACCCGGCGAGGTGATGTGCCTTCTGGGCGATAACGGAGCAGGCAAGTCCACGCTTATCAAGATCCTGTCGGGTGTGCACCGACCAGACAACGGCATTTACCTTGTCAATGGCCAGCCAGTTGTGTTTAACTCCCCGCGCGATGCGCTCGATCATGGGATCGCCACCGTGTATCAAGACCTAGCCATGATCCCGCTGATGAGCATCGCGCGCAATTTCTTCCTAGGGTCGGAGCCTACCGTTGGCCGTGGTCTGTTCAAACGCTTTGACATCAACTCAGCAAAACGCATCGTCCGCGACGAAATGGCAAAGATGGGCATCGACATTCGTGATCCAGAACAGCCCGTCGGAACCTTGTCAGGTGGTGAGCGTCAGTCTGTCGCCATCGCGCGCGCCGTGTACTTTGGCGCTCGCGTGTTGATACTAGATGAACCCACATCTGCATTGGGGGTCAAACAAGCGGGAATGGTTCTCCGCTACATTGCACGGGCACGCTCACAGGGGGTTGCGGTCATTTTCATTACACATAATCCACATCATGCCTACCCGATTGGCGACCGCTTCACCATCTTAAAGCGCGGGCAGACCCTAGGAACCTACACCAAGCAGGACATCACGCGCGATGAAATGATCCACCTCATGTCTGGTGGGGATGAACTGGCCAACCTAGAGCACGAATTGCGAGAGCTGGCCAATGATGCTGTCGCCCAGCAGTTGGCAGATGCCATTCATGAAGAGGTATAACCTAACGCATCGGGATACCGCAACACATTCCCCGCCAGCGTGGACTCACGGTCGGTCACGCTGCGCGGGCAGCCCAACCGCCGGCTAGTGCCAAACGCACCACCAACCTCAACCTCACAGCTTGAAACGGAGGACGCGCAATCAGGCCCTCCGTTTTGAGCTTAGACACTTCCCCGTCACGTTGCAGTATTGTCTCACTAATCCTATAATCATTATATGTCATTGTCTTTCATCATTTTAGTCTGAAGCGTGGTCTTATGCCTGAAACAACGCAGTTCAACAATGCTGATAACGCAGCTAGCTTCGACGGCGCACTTAAGCCCGGGACGATTCTGCTGGGGCGCTATGAAGTTGCTGCGGTCATGGGTGGTGGCGGTCAAGGCGCTGTCTATCAAGCGCGTGATCGTAATTTCCCCGCTGCGCGTCGCCTCGTCGCTGTGAAAGAGATGCATGTTACCGCCGCTGATCCCAGTCAGCGCGCTGCTAGCATTCGCACTTTCCAACGCGAAGCAAATCTGCTGGCAACGCTCAGCCATCCGGCTATTCCCAAAGTGTACGATTTCTTCGACCAAAACGACCGCGCCTACATCATCATGGAGTACATCAACGGCAGCGACCTTGAAGCCTTGCTCGTCAAGACCAAGCGCCTGCCCATGGATAAAATCATCGAGTGGGCGATTGACCTGTGCGACGTGCTCTACTACCTACACAGCTACCAGCCCGAGCCGATCATCTTCCGCGATATGAAGCCCGCCAATATCATGATCGACAGCTTGGGCAAAGTGCGCCTGATCGACTTCGGCATTGCCAAAATCTTCGACAGTGGCGTCAAGCGCCACACGCAGATCGGCACAGAGGGCTACTCTGCCCCAGAGCAGTACAAAGGCCTCGTCACGCCCCTTAGCGATATCTACGGCCTCGGCGCGACCTTGCACCACGTTATCACCCGTGAGGATCCGCGCCTACAGGCTCCTTTCACCTTCGTCGAGCGGCCTCTCGAACGTTACAACCCTGAAGCCACGCCTCAGCTTAAAGCCATCATTGAAAAAGCCCTCTCTTTCGAGCCAGAAAATCGTTTCAAGACCTGCCTCGAGATGAAACAAGCCTTCGAAGCGCTGCGCTATAAAGCCACCCCCGTTGTGGCCCCGGTGGCGGGGGCCGCACCCTCACCAACCGTCTCACCTGCACAGGCGGCCCCCGCCGCTGCCACAGGGTTTATCGACACCGCCACCGAAAAAGAAACGGCCATCAAACCGCGCTGGGTCTTCAAGACTGAAGACGAAATCCGCGGTGGCGCGGCGGCGTTTGGCAGCATGGCCTTTGTTGGCTCCTACGATACCAATTTGTGGGCCGTCAACCTCGAAACCGGCGCGTTCATCTGGAAATACGCCACCGAGGGTGGCATTGTTTCCACCCCCGTTGCAGATCGTGAAACCGGCCACGTGTTCTTCGGCTCCGAAGATTACAAATTCTACGCGCTCGACATCAAGACCGGGCGCATCAATTGGAGCCACACAACCCAAGATAAAATCCGCACAAGTGGCAAGCTGGCGCACGGCTATCTATTCTTCGGCAGTGACGACGGCAAGGTATATGCCCTGCAAGCCGCCAATGGCCGTCAGCTCTGGGCATATGATGTCGGCGTTGAAGTGCGCTCCACCCCATGCATTACCAATGACCGCGTCATCTTTGGCACTGAAGCGGGGGAAGTTATCGGTCTTGAGCTGAACGGCTCAAAAAAGTGGAGCTATAAAACACGCAAGAAGGTCACTGGCTCGCCTGTGGTAGATGAAGATGGCCTGTGCTACGTCACGTCTTGGGATGGCTTCCTCTACGCCATCGACGCCGCCAGTGGTTACAGCCACTGGCGCTTCCGCACCAACGGGGCCATCATTTCATCGCCCGCTGTCTACAATGGCATCGCCTATGTGACCTCGACAGATGGCCGTCTCTACGCCATCAACATCAACACTGGCAAGGAAAAGTGGACGTTCGACGCTGGTCGGCCCATCATCGCAACGCCCACTGTAACCTCCGACACCGTCTACTTTGGCATTGATGATGGGACATTTCTCGCGGTTGACCTAAAAACAGGCCGAGAAAATTGGCGCTACAAGACCAACGGCCCTATCACCGCCGCAGCCGTCGCCACCAGCGAAGTTGTGCTGGTTGGCTCCAGTGACGCAACCCTTTACGCTTTCCCCATTATCAAACGCTAGAGAGAACGGACTCATTCCCATGTCATTCCTGCGCAGCTTGTTCGGCAAAAACGAGAGCAACGAACCGCCGGCGGATTCAACGCCCTCCGTGGAGGAGCCAGTCGAGGAATTAGCCGAGGAGTTGACATCCCACAGTGGGTCTAACTCGGAGCTGTCCAAAACATCACCGCTCGACGTGGTATCGCCCGCAGCGGTCAACGATGCAAAAACCACACGCTTCGACTCTGCCACCCGCGACCTAAGCGATGAGCCACAGCCTGACCTTGCCTCTGGTCGACCTGTATTTGCTGCGGTTTCCGACCGTGGCATCGTGCGTCTCAACAACGAAGACGCTGTTTTTGGGTTCTTCAGCACAATGACTATGGCCGATGGCATGCCTAATCTTGGCGTATTCATCGTCGCCGACGGCATGGGTGGCCATGAACTGGGGGAAAAGGCCTCAGCCTTGGCCGTGCGCGCCGCCGCCAATTTCATCATGCAGCGCCTTTATCTACCGCTGCTCACCAACGAGGACTATGATCGCCCGCCCATCGCGGAGATCCTCGTTGCTGCCGTCAAAGCTGCCAACGACGTCGTATTCCGCACCATCCCTGACGGTGGCACTACCCTCAGTCTGATGGTCTTGCTCGGTGATTGGGGACACTTCGCCCATGTAGGAGACAGCCGCATCTACATCATCACCAAAGAGCAAGCTGAGCTGCTCACCCGTGATCACAGCTATGTGCAGCGCCTCATCGAGCTGAACCAGATCACACTCGAGGAGAGCAAAAACCATCCCCAACGCAACGTGCTCTACCGTGCCCTCGGGCAGAATGAAACCATCGAGGTAGACACTATCTCGCGCCGACTAGGCAAAGGCGTCTCTGTGCTCATGTGCACAGATGGCTTGTGGGATGTCGTCTCCAACCACCAGATCCGTGAAATTGTGAATAACCCAGCGCTCTCGCCTGATCAAATCTGCGAGAAACTATGTGCGCTGGCCATCACACAAGGCAGCATGGACAACGTCAGCACCCTGCTCGTAAAGATGCCGACTTAACAAGGCTCCTGCCATGGACCTCAAATTTGACCCCTACACTATTCTGGGGCTGTCACGCCACGCAACAATAGACGACATTAAGAAGTCTTATCGTCGCCTTGCACAGCGCCTCCATCCCGATAAGAACCCACATTCGGGCGGAGCAGCCCTGCAGTTTAAAGATGTT
Source organism: Anaerolinea sp. (assembly GCA_046719465.1). Lineage (GTDB taxonomy): Bacteria > Chloroflexota > Anaerolineae > Aggregatilineales > Phototrophicaceae > JANWYT01. The sequence goes on along the minus strand of JBDNCV010000028.1, from coordinate 18,079 downwards.
CAAGCCGCTTATGACTTGCTGACTGATGATAAAGCTCGTGCACGCTATGATCAGCTCAGCGAAAAGGCTACCAACGATACCTACTTCACCTTGCGTGTGACGCCATCCAAGCGCATGGTGCTCAGCCTCGGTGAGGAGCAGGTGATGTATCTCCTCGCGGAGATCTTCCCAGCGCCCCAGATGGGTGAGGCCAACCAGAAAAAAGAGACCTATATCAACCTGACCCTCGTCCTTGACGTAAGCAACTCGATGAAAGGCCCGCGCATTGAGCGCCTCAAAATGGCCGCCCAGCGCATCATCGACGAGCTGTCGAACCACGACGTGATCTCGGTCGTGGTGTTCAACGACCGCGCGACCACCATTGTGCCCGCGGTCGCCGCCCATGATAAAGCCGCGCTGCGTGCCCGCGTGAGCATGATCGCCGCCTCTGGTGGCACAGAGATTTACAAAGGCCTTGAGGCTGGCATCGAACAGAACCGTGCCTACTCGGATAGCAAGCGCCTCAACAGCGTCATCTTGCTCACCGATGGGCACACCTTCGGCGACCAAGAGGCGTGCTTGCGCCTTGCTAAGGAAGCTGCCAACGAAGGTATCGTCATCAGCGCGATGGGGCTGGGGAGCAATTGGAACGACCGTTTCCTCGACGAGTTAGCATCGTCCACGGGTGGATCATCTGTCTACATCAGCTCGGCCGATATGATCCTCAACTTTTTCAAGGAACACGTCAAATCCTTAACCAACGCCTTCGCTGAACGCCTGCAAATGGCAATTGCCCCTGACCCCGACATCCGCCTTGACATGGCATTTCGCCTTATGCCCAGCCCGCAGCCTTATAACTGCGAGTCGCACATCCTGCCACTTTCCAGCTTACAAACCAACCGCCCGATCTCAGTGCTGCTGCAATTCACGCTGCCGCCAAACATGCAAAAATCCTTCCGTACCTTTGTGCGGATCGTGGTCAGCGGTGAGATCATGCAAAATGCGCAGCCGCACTTCAAAGCCGTCAGCGATGTGTCGCTCGAGGTGAGCGACCGCCCGCAAACCGCTGAACCACCAGCCATCATCATGGAGGCACTCAGCAAGCTCACGCTCTATCGTTTGCAAGAGAAAGCGCGTGAAGCCCTTGACAAAGGAGACGTGAACGAGGCCACGCGCCGCCTGCAGAGCCTCGCAACGCGCCTGCTAGAGTTAGGCAACAGCGAACTGGCAGAAGCCACTATGGCTGAAGTGCAGCGGGTGAAACAAACACAAGCCTTATCCGATCAAGGCCGCGTTGCCATCAAATATCAAACACGAGCGCTCTTGCAAGCCAACAACTTAGATCAAGCGCTGAATGCGTATCTTAGCAGCCAAGACGAAACCTAGCCGTGTGGTGCAGCAGTGATCAAGTGCTCTGAATGTGGCTCGCTCAATCGTGATGGCATCTTCTTCTGCGAAGAATGCGGCAAGAAGCTTGATCTGTCGCGCCGTGATGTGCCATATGAGCCACCTCCGGCGCCCCCACCGATCATGACTCAAGAAGCCTCCGCCCCTGCGGTGGCTGCGCCGCCCGCGCCGTCCGTCCCCGCATTTGAACCAGAAGCAGCCATCACGTGGGGCACTGGCCATCTGTCGGATAAATCGACAATCCAATTTCGCTTTATGCACACCGGCCGCAGCCTGCGCATTACGCCCAAAGAAAAACTGATCATCGGGCGCGTAGATCATGGGAACCCCTCACAGCCAGATATCGATCTTGTGCCCTACGGCGCGCTTGAGAACGGCGTATCCCGCCTGCATGCCAGCCTTGAGATGCGTAACGATACTCTGCTCATCTGTGATCTAGGCAGCTCCAACGGCACGTTTGTGAACAACCTCCGCCTTCCAGCTCATCAACCACACTTGCTGCGCGATGGTGATGAAGTACGCTTTGGCAAGCTGGTTGCATATTTGCATTTCACCTAGTTCAAATTTGCGCTATAACTACGCAAAACGAACTTGTGACGAAAGGTGTTGTCCATATGCTCCAAATCCTCGTTCACATCGCAAACTCTGAACCAGTCAAACTCGACGTTGATGAGCTGCCTTCCCCCACCGATAACTGCATCATCGGCAAGAACCCGCGCACTCGCAGCGACAAAGAAGTCCTCGGCATTGATGAAGGGGTAACCACCGTCATCTACCCGTGGTGGCGCATCAACTACATTCAGGTGCTGCCCAGTGGGGAAGAAGCGCCAGAGTTCATTTTGCCCTACCGCGACTAGGAGAGAAGTGCCACAATGCCCGCTGTGCTGCCTAAAGCTACCCGCAAAGACGCAAAACGCATTTTAGTTGTTGATGACGAGCCGCGCATGATCGGCTTCATCCGCATGAACCTTGAGTTGGAGGGGCACCAAGTCATCGAAGCGCACACGGGCCTCGAAGCGCTCGAAGCCGTCCGCACGCAACTTCCTGACCTCATCCTGCTCGATGTCATGATGCCCGAGATCGACGGCTTCGAAACGCTGCGCATGCTGCGCGAATTCTCCAACATCCCTGTGATTATGCTCACCGCCAAAGGGGATGAGAACGACAAAGTCTATGGGCTGGAGCTGGGCGCGGACGACTACGTTACCAAGCCCTTCGGCCCGCGTGAACTCAGCAGCCGCATCAAGGCCGTGCTGCGCCGCGCCGATATGCCCTCTGCCTCACCCGAGCAAGCCATCTTGCGCATTGATGATCGCCTCAGCGTTGATTTCAACCAGCGCGAGGTGATCGTCAACGGCAAGCGCATCAAACTGCGCCCCACCGAGTATCGCCTGCTGTATCACTTGATCGAAAATGCGGGCTGGACAGTGCCCCATGACCAGCTCTTAGCGAAGGTCTGGGGCTATGAGTACCGCGACGAGGCCCATTACGTGCGCCTCTACGTGAACTACCTGCGCGAAAAAATCGAAGAAGACCCCTCCAACCCGCGCTACATCCTCACCGAGCGCGGCGTAGGTTATCGCTTCGTTGACTTTCGTTCATCCGCTCAGTCGTAGAGGAAAAAGCCAAAGTCAAGATAGTAGCAGTCACCGCCTGCTTCCGAGCATGGCGCTTTGCCATGCTCGCGGAAGATAAACACGCGATGATCACGCCGCTTAAGCCGTTTCTTGAGCGTCGTCCACTGCGAGCGGGATGGCTCTGCTGCTTCATCCGCAAGCGTGAACACCCCACGGCGAAAGATCACGCGGAAGTGCCCATCAGGAAATGCTTCGAGTGATACCATGCTTGGCCCGAATACGTCATGCATCAACGGCATAACGCGCGCGCGTGGGCGTTTTTCAAACTCTGGGAGGTCACTGCTCATGAGGTGACTTCGCTTTGGGCCTGCACCGCCGCCATCGCCGCGCCCACAATGCCCGCATCATTGCGAAGCGCCGCCGGAACTACCGGTGTCTTGATGTTCAAGTAGGGCGCGAATTCCTCAAAGCGCCTGCTTACGCCCCCACCGAAGATAAACAAATCCGGTGAGAACAAAAACTCGACATATCGCATGTACTCACTGACGCGCTTGCCCCACTTCTTCCACGACATGTCGTTCTCCTCGCGGACGCGATCCGACGCCCGATGCTCCGCCACCGAACCGTCAATCTGCAAGTGCCCCAGCTCAGTATTCGGCACAAGTACCCCATCGCGGAAGAACGCGCTGCCGATCCCAGTGCCAAACGTCAGCAAGATCACCGTGCCCTTGACGCCCACGCCCGCGCCATGCGTCATCTCGGCGATGCCTGCCGCGTCCGCATCGTTGATCACCGTCACATTAGACCCCGTTGCCGTGGCGAACAGCTTGGCGGCATCCGTGCCGATCCAGCTCGAGTCCACATTAGCCGCGCTGAACGCCACGCCATTCTTTATAATCGCGGGGAAGGTGCAGCCAATCGCCCCTTGCCACTGGTGCAGCGCGACCAATTCGGCCACAACGCGCGCCACTGCCGAGGGTGTCGCGGGCTGTGGTGTCGGTATGCGCAGCCGCTCCGTGACGAGTTCGCCCGTCTCGGCGTTCACCACTGCGCCCTTGATCCCTGACCCGCCAATGTCAATGCCTAACGCCTGCATAGTCACTTTGCCTCGATACCCTCTAAACCGTCATCGATTATGCCACAACAATCCAGATACGCCACGCAGGACACCAACGTGTTTCCAATGTGCCTCTGACATTTCGTTGATGTTCGTCTGACAGCCTTCTTACACGCGGCCGCTATGCTTACGTCCAAAAGGAAGGAGCGTATCGTATGAGCAAAATTGTAGGTATTGACCTCGGAACAACGAACAGCGTCATCGCTGTTCTCGAAAACGGTGACCCCGTTGTCATCGCCAGCGCCGAAGGCACGCGCACCGTGCCCTCTGTCGTGGCATTCAACAAGAACAAGGAGCGTCTCGTCGGCCTCACTGCCAAGCGTCAAAGCGTCATCAACGCCGAAAACACCATCTACTCGGTGAAGCGCCTGATGGGCCGCAGCTACGACGAGATCCCTGAGAGTGACCGTAAGCGCCTGCCCTATAGCATCGTGCGCGGGCCAGTCGGTGATGCGCGCGTCTACATCCCCGCCACCAACCGCGAGTACACGCCGCAGGAGATCAGCGCTATGATCCTCGGCAAGCTTAAGAAAGACGCGGAAGACTACCTCGGTGAGGAGATCACCCAAGCCGTGATCACCGTGCCGGCTTACTTCAACGACAGCCAGCGCCAAGCCACCAAAGACGCTGGGCGCATCGCTGGGCTGGAAGTGCTGCGCATCATTAACGAACCGACAGCGGCTTCACTCGCTTATGGCCTTGATAAAAAGACCAATGAGACCATCCTCGTGTTCGACCTCGGTGGTGGTACATTCGACGTGTCCATCCTCGAAGTGGGCGATGGCGTCGTCGAAGTGAAGGCCACCAGTGGTGACACGCATCTCGGTGGTGACGACTGGGATGAAAAGATCGTCCGCTGGATGATCGACGAGTTCCGCAAGGAAACAGGCATTGACCTCACAAACGATCGTCAAGCGCTGCAGCGTCTGAAGGAAGCCGCCGAAAAGGCCAAGATTGAGCTGTCGAGCGTCGTCCAGACGGAGATCAACCTGCCGTTCATCACAGCCAACGCCGCTGGGCCGCAGCACCTGACGATGACCCTCACGCGCGCCAAGTTCGAGCAGCTCAGCGCGGACTTGCTAGCGCGGCTTGAAGCGCCCGTTAACCAAGCGCTGAAGGACGCAGGCATCACCCGCGATCAGGTGCAGGAAGTGGTGCTGGTCGGTGGTTCAACTCGCATGCCGATGGTGCAAGCGCTGGTCGAGCGCCTGCTGAACAAACCCGCTAACAAGAGCGTCAACCCGGACGAGGTGGTTGCCATCGGCGCAGCGCTGCAAGCGGGCGTCCTCAGTGGTGAAGTCAAGGACGTGCTGCTGCTGGATGTGACCCCGCTGAGCCTCGGCCTTGAGACGATGGGCGGCGTCATGACCACGCTTATCACGCGCAACACCACCATTCCGGTGCGCAAGACGGAGGTCTTCTCAACCGCCGCAGACAACCAAACTGCCGTTGACATCACGGTCTATCAAGGTGAGCGCCCGATTGCCGCGGATAACATGCTGCTCGGTCAGTTCCGCCTCGATGGCATCCCACCGGCCCCGCGCGGCGTCCCGCAGATCGAAGTCACCTTCGACATCGACGCCAACGGCATCCTCAACGTGAGCGCCAAGGACAAGGCCACCGGCAAAGAGCAGAAGATCACCATCACGGCTTCTACCAACCTAAGCAGCAGTGAGGTTGACCGCCTTGTGCGCGAAGCCGAGCAAAACCGCGTCCAAGATGAGCAGCGCGCCGCCGCCGCCAGACTGCGCAACGAAGCTGATGCTTTGATGTATGAGGTTGACAAACGGCTGGCAGCCCTCGGTGCACAAGCCGACAGCGCGCTGCGGATGCAAGCTGAATCAACCATGAACGACCTGCGCGAGGCGCTCAAGACCAACAATCAAACGGCAATCCAGCGCCAAGTCGACCAACTGCGGAGCCTGCTCCAGCAGCTTGAGGCTGCGCCCAACGCCAACCGTCAGCAGGGGCCTGATGATGTGGTGGAAGGCCAGTTCACTGAAGCCTAATCAACCGCGCACAGTGAGCCACCTTCGGGTGGCTCAGCTTTTTACAACGTTCTTGCAGCAACACACGTATATACTTAAGTAAATCAAGACATAGGAAGAACCTCATGCCCGAAAAATTTGACCCCTCCCGGGAGCTGGCCAACCTCCGCAACATCGTTGGCCGCGTCTTAGAGCAAGGCGTGCAGACCGTCCAATCGATCGGTGGCAGCAACATTCGCTTAGATGTCTACGAGGTAGAAGATACCCTCATCGTGCGCACATCGGCCATTGACGGCGTCGTCGCGGATAGCATTGAAGTCAACATGGAGAACAACGTTCTCACCATCAGCGGCGACACACGCCCCGAGCCGACACCCGTCAACGCCAACTTTATCATGCAAGAGCGCCGCTTCGGCCCCTTCTCCCGCAGCGTGACGATCAACGTCCCCGTGCGCTCTGCGGAGGCCAAAGCCAAGCTCAAAGACGGGGCGCTGACGATCACCTTTCCGATTGATCGCAGCCAAGCCGTCGATCTTGACCACGAGGATTAAGGGCTACACGTCATCAACGTAGCGCGGCTCGGCGCTGCTGGCTGCTGCCCCGCCCTGCTGGGAGGCTAACCACTTCTGTGGGATCGCGGGCGGCGGGGGCGCTTGCCGCGCGACATGACGCGATGCGTTGATAACCTGATCGCCCGGGGTGTGCTGCGGCTGCGGCGTCGCGCAGATCGGGCACAGCGTCCACGAGAGGTCGAGCAGATTGCGACAGTTTACGCAGGTTTTCTTCAGCCGCGTGTGGCAGACGGGGCAGGCCTGCCAATTAAGCTGTACGCGCATGCCGCACCCGGGGCAGGAAGGCTTTTCTTCAATCTCTTGGAGCAGCGCCTCCTCTTCCAGCGAGCGCTCATAGGCCTCAGCCAGCGTTTCCCGCGGGCGCATTAAGATGTAGACAAACAGCCCGGGCACGTTCAGCACCAGCACCAGCACCGCCACCAATAGGCTGGCCAGCCCATCGCGCGAGCGCGCCTTCATGTCCCGATACGCCCATACAACCATTGCCAACCAGAATACGACAAGAACGACGCCCGCGTAGACGGCCACCCCAATTAGCACGTTGTCGTTCATACCATCGACCAACCCATCTCTGTGACTATCCTACCCACTATATAGCATCTGCCTGTTTTTGCCAGTTAGCTGCCGCTGAAGTCCGGCACTGTATCCACGTAGCCTACATACATCCCGATCTCGTTCACCAACACATCATACTGATGTCCAGATGCGTAGAACTCAACGCTGGTGATCCGCACAGGCCGCGCCGAAGCTGGAATTGTGGCAAATAGGTTCCCAGTGCGATAAGTGTAAAGCACGCGCGGGTTGATCTGGAGGTGGTCTTGGGTGCAGCTCTCACAGCGCGGTGGATACCCCAGCGCAGGGTTGCTCATCGTGTAAAACCCCTGAAACCACGCACGTTCTGACCCGTTAACGTCGATATAGTTTACGCGCAGCATCAACGGGCACTCACTGCCGCGCTCGCCGCAATCTGGCAGCGATTGATGGTTGATCACAAACGACGCCTCAAGCTCAAGAAAGTTGAATGGGCTGATATCGCCGCTGTTGGCGCTGATGGGCTGGATGCAGCGCGTTTCACCGTGACTGCTGGCAGGCACGCCGCGCACCAAACGCAGCATCGGCCGCCCCGTCACACGATCCATCACATACCCGCCGCGCGGCAGGTCATCCTGCACGTTCGTGCAGCCCCATCGTTCTGGCAGCACCAAACTGACCGGATCATTCATGAAGACAAACATGCCGTTGTTGATGAGGTTACGACGACTGGGGTACACGCTGGGAGCCGTGCGTTCAGCATACAACACCCCCTCAGAACCACTCGGGATGAGGCGATTCTGCGTGCGGTCGTTGCTGAACAAGACCGCTTCACCGCGCAGCGTCGTCACGCGGACGCGCGTCGCGTTCGACTCAATCGAGTAACGTCCGGCCCCGTTGAGGTCGATCAAACGTCCACTCTCCGTCAGGATCTGCATGCGGAACGGCCGCCGTCCGTCATCTGTGATAACGACTTCCATCTGCCCGCGGAAGTCGCGCAGGCTCACGCGGTAAATTGCATCTGTCCAGTCGAAACGCGGCATCGTCGCTTGATTAAAGCGCACCTCGCTGCTTGCAAACAGCGTCACCGTCGCCAGCGTCTGTCGCGCCTCATTGCCATCATCGCCGTTGAAGAACGACACCACCGCCTGCGACTGCGAATCCATGCTCAACGTGACGGTGCGCCCGCTGATGTTCTCACTCGTGCGCACACCGCGCTCGGCTAAGTCGGGTGTGATCAAGAGCGCCGTCCCGCGCCCCACCTCCACCCGGGCGGGCATTGGCACGGTCGACGCAAACAAGAACGTATACAGCCCCAAGCTCAAACCAATGCACAACACCCAGAACAAGACAAAGCTGGCGATCAAGATGCCCCACGCTTGCCGTGCGACGCGGCTTGTGTTGTAACGCATGGTCATGAAATGTACGCCCCAACCAGTCGAGCCGACCTTACCGTTGCTGGCCAGCAGTATACATCAAGATCGGTAATTCCTTTAGCGTTATTTGACGCTATAATACTAGGGTCATGCACAACACACGTGTAAGCGCAAGAGGGTATCGCTGTGTCTGGACATAGTAAATGGGCTACCATTAAACGCAAAAAAGGCGCCGAGGATGCCAAGCGCGGCAAGATTTTCACACGCCTCGGCCGCGACATCATGATCGCCGCTCGTGAAGGCGGCGGTGACGAAAGCGCCAACCCCAAGCTCAAACTCGCCATTGCCAAGGCCCGCGCCGCCAACATGCCGAAGGAAAACATCGAGCGCGCCATCAAGAAAGGCACGGGTGAGCTGGAAGGCGGCGCTGCAATGGAGGAGTTGGTCTACGAGGGCTACGGCGTGAACGGCATCGCCTTCATCGTGGAATGTCTCACCGATAACAAGAACCGCACACTCGCCGAGATCAAGAACGTGTTCAACAAGAACGGTGGCAGCTTGGCCACCAGCGGCTCCGTCACATGGCAGTTCAAACAAGCTGGCGTGATCGTGCTCGGGGGTGACAAGCTGGACTATGACGAGGTGTTCATGATCGCAGCCGACGCAGGCGCAGACGACGTCGAAAACGACGAAGGCACGCTCACCGTCTACACCCCGCGCGAGGCCTTTGCCGCGGTCGAACAAGCGCTGTCGGCGGCTGGTTACACCATCGAGGATTCCGGCCTGCGCTGGATCGCCACCAACGAGACCAGCATCGACGCTGCCTCGGCCTTGAAGAACATGCGCATCATGGAGCGCCTCGAAGAACTGGACGACGTGCAGAGCGTCGCCTCCAATATGGAGATCACCGCCGAGCTGCTCGAAGCGCTAGAGAGCTGATGCGCGTCCTCGGCATTGACCCCGGGACGGCCACGGTCGGGATCGGCATCGTCGACGAAGCCGCCGACGGTTCGCTCTCGTCTGTCTATCACGGGGTCATCCGCACCACCCCCGACCAGCCGATGCCGCAGCGCCTCGACACCATCTATGAGGCCATCACCGCGCTCGTCGCCCGCTATCAACCTGATGCAGGCGCTGTTGAAGAGCTGTTCTTCGCCAAGAACGTGACCACTGCCATCACCGTCGCACAGGGGCGCGGGGTGGTGCTGCTGGCGCTCCAGCGCGCGCGCGTCCCGATTTACGAGTACAAGCCGAACATCGTCAAGCAAACGGTGTCGCAGTACGGTGGCGCAGGCAAAGCGCAGATGCAAGAGATGGTGCGCATCCTCTTGAACCTCGCCGAAGTGCCCAAGCCCGATGACGCAGCGGATGGCCTCGCCATCGCCATCGCCCACATTCAACACAACCCCTACTTGTCCCCCTGAGTGAGGCAGACAATGATCGCTGCTCTGCATGGCCGAGTGCTGTACAAAAACGCCGACAGCGTCATCATCGACGCGCATGGGGTCGGCTATGAGGCCTTTACCACCCGCGCCGCCCATGATAAATGCGCCGTCGATGAGCCGTGCTTCCTGCTGACGCGCCTCATCGTCCGCGAGGATGCGATGACCTTGTTCGCCTTTGCCACCGAGGCCGAGCGCGACATGTTCGACACCCTGCTCAAGGTAAGCGGGGTCGGCCCCAAGCTGGCCATTCAAATCCTCTCGTTCATGTCGATGGACAATCTGCGCGCAGCCGTCGCCAGCGAACACGCCGAAAGCTTGACGCGCGTCCCGGGCATCGGCCAAAAGACCGCCAAGAAAATCTTGATTGAACTCAAAGACAAGCTGCCCATGGGCCTTGATACTGTGCCGGGTGCAGACTTCAGCAGCACCAACAGCGACGTGATGGATGCGCTCATCGCGCTTGGCTTCAGCGTCATTGAGGCCCAGCGCGCCATTCAAGCCCTGCCGCTCAGCGCGCCGGATGACGTCCAAGAGCGCATCCGCTTGTGTCTCCAATTCCTCAGTCGATAGGATAACGCCGCCATGACCGCCGACCTCCTCAATAAACGTGTCCCTGTACTTGATAAAGGCTGGGTTGAACTCATCGACCTAATGCCGCATCCCGCCGCAGGCGTCAGCGGTGACCTTGCCATTGTCAACGCCGCCCGCGTAAGCTTCCTCGGGGAGAGCAAAGGCGAAGAAAAAGACCGCAAGCTGCTCTTCTACCTGCTGCGGCATCAGCATACCAGCCCGTTCGAGATGGTCGAGTTTAAGTTCCGCGTGCGTGCCCCGCTCGTGACATGGTGGCAGTGGGTGCGCCATCGCACATGGAACCTCAACGCGCAGTCCGGGCGCTACACGCCGTTTGAGGAGGACGATTTCTACGTGCCCAGCGTATGGCGGCGCCAAGCCAAGGACAACAAGCAAGCCAGTGAGGGTGAAGTGGCCGCAGAGGATAACGCGCTGCTGACCCAGAACCTGCTCGACCACTACCAGCGCAGCTATGAGCTGTATGAGGATGCGCTCCAGCGCGGCGTCGCCCGTGAGATCGCGCGCCTATTTTTGCCGGGCTTCAGCGTCTATTACACGTGGGTCACCAAAGTAGACGCGCATAACCTGATGCACTTCTTGCGTCTGCGAATGGCGGCCGACGCGCAGTATGAAATCCGCGCCTACGCCGAGACAATCTATCACCACTTCTTCAAACCCGCGCTCCCGTGGACGGCTGAAGCGTTTGAGCTGTATCGGCTCAACCCCGACGCTCGTTAGCCTTACCCCCTAACGATCTCCCCCGCTGGGGATCGTCAGAGGTTGAGTCGGGATCAAAATGGAGCCAATTGCGAAGCACATCTGATCGTTGCGCGCATTGATCGGGTAGACCTCCCAACCGTAGGCCACCCCCGCTGTGAACAAATTCGGCGGCAGCTCGTAGCGCGTCTCAGCAATGTAGATTTGATCCGTCACAACTCGCTCATTCTCAGTGCGGATGATGATGCGGTACAGCTCTGCCCCCGGCATGCCGTTCCACGCAATGCGCGGCGCCTCGCCCACTGTGAATTGGGTGGTGCTGGCCTCAAAGTCCACCGTAAACAGGGCGCAGTTGGGGTCAGGCGTCGCAGCAGAAATAAACGGGGTTGCCGTTGGGAAAACGCGCGTCGGTGTGGGTTCCTCAGTCTGGGTCGGTGTAGGCGTGAAGGTGGGTGGCAGCGTAGGGCGCGTCCGCACTGGCGTAGACGTCGCAGTCGGCTCGGCTGGCGCTGCATCCGTCGGGGTGGCTTCAACAGTTGGGGGCGTCACCTCAACTGGAACGAGCGTCGGCAGCGCCTCGCCTCCCCCGTTACAAGCGCTGGCCAGCGCACACACCATCAGCATCAGCCCAAGACGCAACCTAGACATATGCTTCCCCCTTCAACCTGCCAATGAATCGGTTAATGACATACCATAGACGATCAGCACCACGTTAACCACCAGCACCGTGAGCGCAATCGCAAGATAAAGCGGCCTACCACGCCGCACGCCCAGCTTGACGCCGCGCGTGCCCACAAACAGATAATACCCCCAAACGTACATCGCCGCGCCCAACGCCACTGAAATATAGGATGGCACGACAATCGTCGCGGGGTCGAGAAAATACTGAATGTAGATGCGATCCACCAGCGCAAACACCGCTAACACAACGCCCGCCGCGTTGAACGCCACAAACAGGATGCGCCACGGGCGCGCCAGCTCCAGCAGCCACGTCATTCTGTTGAGCCTCTACTGTTAATCATAAACGCTGATCCGTTGGTAAAGTATTCGCGCATCATGCTTCGCGCCGGCTCTGCAATGCCCACCTCATCAATCGCGTCGAGCATATGCCTCAGCCAAGCGGCGCGCGCTTGCGGCGTGATGGGGTACGGCATGTGGCGCATCCGCAGCCGTGGGTGACCGCGCTCATCGTGGTAGTAGCTCGGCCCACCCCAGTATTGAATCAGAAACAAAGCTTGCCAGCGCTTGCCCGCCTCTAAATCTGCTGGGAACATCGGGCGCAGTTCAGGGTCAGCTTCAACACGCCGATAAAACGCCTCAACGAGCGCCCAGAAGGTGGCATCTCCGCCCACAAACTCATAAACGCTGATGTTCTCTGTGTCCATCCAACACACAACCTAAAAGACAATCGCTGTTCTCATTGTATGCCTGAACCCGGCGTTTGTGCCAATGCCACACGAGTTTCATAACAATCACAAGGATGTCACAATTTCTACGGCCGATTTTCGTGCGTTTTGTGGATGTCCTCTTGTTAATGACGTGTTAAACTCTTTGTTTGGGTTGGTTTTTCATCTCAAGGAGCGCTAAACTATGGTTCGTAGAGTGTGGGTGATGTGTCTGGTGACGCTGCTGGGGGCACTGCTGTTCGCCCCAGCGCAAGCACAGGAAGAATTTATTTTCGGTGTTGTTCTGGTCGGGCCGCGCAACGACGGCGGTTGGAGCCAATCGCACTTTGAAGCGGCTGAATACGTCGAGGCTAACATGCCCGGCGCGCGCAAGATCGTGTTTGAGAGCCTCAACCCTGCCGACTCCCCGGGCGTGACGCTGCTCGATGTCGTCTCGGACATGGTCGATGACGGCGCAAAGGTCATCTTCACCACCTCCGACAGCTTCGAGGAGGACACCAACATCGTCGCCGAGGCATTCCCCGATGTCGTCTTCATCAACATCACTGGCAGCAACGTCTTGGAGGGTGCGCCCGCCAACGTTGGCAACTTCAACGGCATGATGGAAGCGCCGCGCCTGCTCGCAGGCTGTGCTGCTGCCCTCGCCACTGAAACCGGCAGCATTGGCTACCTCGGCGCCCTGATCAACCCCGAAACGCGCCGCCTCGCCGCCAGCTCCTACTTGGGCGCGCGCTACTGCTACGAGACCTACCGCGGCTTGGATCCCGACGCGCTCAAGTTTGAGATCGTCTGGATCGGCTTCTGGTTCAACATCCCGGGCGTGACGCTGGACCCGACTGAGGTCGCCACAGAGTTCATAAACGGTGGCGCGGATGTCATCATCAGCGGCATCGACACCACCGAGTCGATCGCGGTGGCGGGTCAGTTCGCCGCGCAAGGCCAGCGCACCTTCGCCATCCCCTACGGCAACGCCGCTGGGTGCAGCGAAGCGCCCGATGCTTGTCTGGGCGTCGCCTACTACAACTGGGGGCCAGCTTACCTCGCCACCGCGCTGGAAGTGCAGGCGGGCACGTGGGAGCAAGCGTGGGAATGGTTAGAACCCGTCTGGGAAGAAATCAGCGAGGAAGGCTTCTACACGGGTGCTGACACCTCGATCATCGGCTACTTGAACGGCGCGGGCTTCCCCGAGGAAAGCATCCCTAACTTGATCGACTTTGCTGAGAAGATGTCCGAGTTCATGAACAGCACCGAGGATCAGATCTTCCTGTGGGTCGGGCCGATCAATTATCAAGACGGCAGCGTACTGGCTGAGGAGGGTGAACCGGTCGATCTGCTGGATATCTGGTTCCTGCCGCAGCTCCTCGAGGGTATGCTGGGCGCAAGCCAATAACAGCCCCTAACGAACAGGGTATCCACCGCGCGGTGGATGCCCTGTTTTTGCGTCAGGATCGTCAGGAACACGTATGACCTTTTCAAACAGCTTCAAGCGCGGTGCATTGGTGTTGATGCCCATCGTGGCCGCTCTCATCATCACGGCGCTGCTTGTTTTGGCCGTCGGCCGCAGCCCCATTGAAGTCTTCGAGCGCATCATGGAGGGGGCTTTCCGCAACGAACGCACATTTGCCGGTGTGCTCAACTTTTGGATTCCCCTCACCCTCGCAGCGACCGGCCTTGTGATGACCTTCCGCGCTGGCCTTTGGAACATCGGCGTTGAGGGGCAGATCATGGCAGGCGCAGTGGGCGCAAGCATCGTCCCCATGGCCATCTTGCAAAACGAGAGCCTCAACCCCGACCAACTCTCCCCTGAGCTGGTCATTATGGCCTCCATCGCACTTGGCGCAGCAGCAGGCATGCTGTGGGCGCTGGTGTGCGGCGTTTTGAAGACGCGCCTCGGCATCAACGAGATTTTCGGCGGCGTGGCGCTGAACGCCATCATGAACGTGTTCAGCATCTATTTGATCTCAGGGCCGTGGCAGCCGCCCATCGGTGGCAGCGCCCAAGGAACACAGCAGTTCCCGCGCGTGGCGCTCTATCCCAGCGTTTCAGCAGAGTTTCCCACCAGCCCCCTCGGGATTGGGCTGGCAGTGGTCGCGGTCGTCGTCGTTGCCCTCGTGCTGTGGGGAACGCGCTGGGGGCTGGAACTAAAAGCGGTCGGTCGCAATATGAAGTCAGCCGTGCTGCTCGGCATCCCTACTCAGCGCAATCTGCTGCTGGCCTTCGTGATCTGCGGGGCGCTCGCAGGCATTGCAGGCAGCTATCGCGTGTTGTTCACCTACGCCAGCTTGCGCCCGCTTGTCTCGGGTGGCATCGGCTTCTTGGGCGTGCTGGTGATCTTGCTCATCGGCGTGCGCCCGATGCTTGTGCCGCTTATCACGCTGGGCTTCGCCATCGTCATCGTGGGCAGCACCCGCCTCCGCACCACCATGCAGCTCGACGCCTCGCTCGCGGGCGTACTTCAGGGGCTGCTCGTGCTGTGCGTGCTGATCGGCAACGGCGTTCGCCAGCTCTGGCTCCCTGAGAGCGACAAATCCCCCCCACCACTGCCCGTCACCAGTGATCCACCTACCCTTGCAGCAAAGGACACATCATGAGCGAGGAGTTTCTGCGCACGCTCAGCAGCGTCATCGCCAACGCCACCCCGTTTGTGATCGCCGCCATGGGTGAAACGCTGACCGAGCGCGCTGGCGTCATCAACCTATCGCTGGATGGCAGCATCATCCTCGCGTCGGTCGCGGCGTTTGTGGTCGCCTTTGCAACGGGCAGCGCCGCCCTCGGCGTGCTGGCCGCGATGGTCGTCGGGCTGCTAGTCGCTGTACTGATCGCCTTCACCAACATCAAGCTGCGCCAAGACCAAGTGGCCGTCGGCTTCGTGCTGACCCTGCTCTGCACCGACCTCGCCATCTTCCTGTCGCAGGGCTACACGCGCATCCCCGGGCCGCAGATCACCCGCCTCGACATCCCCCTGCTGGCCGATCTACCGATCATCGGGACGATTTTCTTCCGCCAGAACCTGTTCGTCTACTTCAGCTACGTCTTGGTTATCGTGGCGTGGTTCTGGCTCTTCCGGACGCGCGGTGGCCTTGCCCATCGCGCCGTTGGAGAACGCCCTGAAGCAGCCTACGCCCGCGGCACGCGCGTCAACGCCCAGCGCTATCTGTTCACCGCCATCGGCGGCGCGCTGGTGGGCGTGGCGGGGGCTTCCTACGCGCTAACCTTCAAGCCCGGCCTCGCCGTCCCGCCCAGCATGGCCGGGGATGGCTGGATCGCGCTGGCCATTGTCATCTTCGGCGGGTGGCATCCGTTCCGAGTGCTGTTAGGGGCCTACTTGTTCGCGGCGCTGCGCGCCGTCTCCGCCGATATCCAGCGCAACGGGCTTGTGATCTTCGATCAAGCCATCCCGATCAACTTCGTCCTGCTGAATGCGCTGCCGTGGGTGCTGATGATCCTCACGCTGCTGCTCGTCAGCAGCGGCAGCATCGACCGGCTGCTGCGCGCCATGCCGCGCCCCGTTCAAAATCGCCTGCGCTCGTTCTTACGGTCAGATCCACCGGCGGCGCTCGGCACGCGCTTTGACCCAGATTAGGCCTTACCACCACCACAAGGGGAGAAACCACGGTGATTTACGACCCTGTCTTGACGAACGATTGGCACGTCGTCGGCCCCGCCTCACAGCTTGACGCAACCGGCATCATCAGCGCGCGCGTGCTGGGTGAGGACATCGTCATCTGGCGCAGCGGCGCGCAAGTGCTCGCATGGAAAGACCTCTGCTTGCATCGCGGCGTCAAGCTCTCGCTGGGCGAGATCGTCGACGGCAGCGCCCTCATGTGTCCCTATCATGGGTGGACATACGACGCAAGCGGCCAGTGCATCCGCATCCCCGCCCACCCTGACCAAGCGCCGCCCGTCAAAGCCCGCGCCACCACGTACCACGCCAAGATCGAACGCGACTTAATCTGGGTGTGCCTCGGCGAGCCGTCCGATTATGTCGCCCCATTCCACGAGTGGGATGATCCCACCTATCGCCGCGTGCTGTGCGGGCCGTATCACTTTCGCGCCGCAGGCCCGCGCGTCGTCGAGAACTTCCTCGACGTGGCGCACTTTCCTTTCGTCCATGAGCACACGCTGGGCGTGC
Source organism: Anaerolinea sp. (assembly GCA_046719465.1). Taxonomy (GTDB): domain Bacteria; phylum Chloroflexota; class Anaerolineae; order Aggregatilineales; family Phototrophicaceae; genus JANWYT01. The sequence continues at coordinate 1,262 of JBDNCV010000028.1, read as the reverse complement.
GCGAACGTCCCGAAATCGCGCCCTATGAAGTCATCACCAACGACGAAGGCGTGACTGCCAGCGGCATTCGCGTTTACCAGCCCAACCCCGACGGAACGCACGTTGGCAAGGACGTTGAATACACCTACCGCGTCTTTCGCCCGCTCACGGCCTACTTCCGCAAAGAGGCCACAGCGCACGGCTTCGCCATCATGCTGATGGTTACCCCCGTTGACACGCTCCACAGCGTCGCGTGGATGTGGATGCTGATGAACCACAGCTACGACGTGCCAGAGGAGGAGCTGCGCGCCTTTCAAGACCACGTCGCAGGGGAGGACATCCCCATAGTGGAGTCACAGCGCCCTGAGCTTCTGCCGCTCGACCTCCAAGCTGAGCTGCACCTGCGCAGCGACCGTACCGCCATCGCGTATCGCAAGTGGCTGAACGCCCTCGGCCTCAGTTTTGGCACAGCTTGAGCCGGAGCAGCATGCATGACGATTGAGCTGCAACACATCGACAAGCGCTTTGGCTCCGTCCACGCTAACCGCGACATCAGCGTGACGTTTATGCCGGGGCGCATCTATGGCATCTTGGGTGAGAATGGCGCTGGCAAGTCGACCTTGATGAAAATCCTTGCGGGCTATCAGCCACCTGACAGCGGCCAGATCATGCTGGATGGGTCCCCCATCCCCCCTGACCCGCAGGCGGCGCTCGCCCGCGGGATTGGCATGCTTCAGCAAGACCCGCTCGACGTGGGCGCGTTCACTGTCCTAGAGAACTTCGTCTACGGGATGCAAAGTGGCCTGCTCTATCAGCGGCGCACCCTCAAAGACGCGCGTAAGTCGCTTAGCGCGCTGGCCACCCGCTTCGAATTTGACCTTGACCCCGATACGCCCGTCGAGCGCCTGTCGATCCCACAGCGTCAACAGCTTGAGATTGTGCGCCTGCTGGCGTTGGGCGTGCGCGTGCTGATCCTCGACGAGCCGACCACTGGCATCGCCGCCGACCAAAAAGAGACGCTCTTCAACGCCCTGCGTGAGCTGGCCCGCGATGACCGCATGACGATCCTGCTCGTCAGCCACAAGCTCGAAGATGTCATCGCCCTGTGCGATGAAGTCATCGTCCTGCGCAGCGGCCAGCTCGTGGGGCAGCGCGTCATGCCCGCTACCACGCAAGAGCTGGTTGCGATGATGTTCGGGGGGGCGCTGCCAGAGCAAGAGCGACCGCACGTTCCACTGGGCAACCCTATCCTCAAGATCGACCGCCTCACTACCGCCGGGCGG
>JBDNCV010000027.1:0-32965 GCA_046719465.1 Anaerolinea sp. | reverse complement strand
GAGTTGGCTACAAGTCCCCCAGCTTACAAACACCAGCATCCGCTGGTGTTTTTCTGTTCACGACCCTTCATCTATGACAAATGTCATGGGTTTTGCCTATTTCTGGTGATAGGTGCCACATACGCCGTCATGCCCTTCCCCGCTACACTGAGATCAACATTGGCAGTGCACGTTGGGGGATTTGAACACCATGAGCTATCCGAAGATTATTCAGGGGGGGATGGGCGTCGCCATCTCCACTTGGCAGTTGGCGCAGGCCGTCTCACGGCGTGGGCAGTTGGGCGTAGTCTCTGGGACGGGGATTGCCATCGTGATGATCGCGCGGTTGATGGATGGCGACCCGGGCGGGCATGTGCGCCGCGCGCTGGCGCACTTCCCCGTGCCACACGTCGCCGAGCGCATCATCCACACTTATTTCATCGAGGGTGGCAAACCGGCAGGCACAAGCTATAAGCGCCCGCCCATGTGGACGCTTCACCCCTCCGCCGAGTTGGAGGAGATCACCGTGGCGGCCAACTTTGCTGAGGTGTGGCTGGCCAAAGAAGGCCACGCCAACCCCGTCGGGATTAATCTGCTTGAAAAAGTCCAGATGCCGACGATGGCGTCGCTCTATGGCGCGATGTTGGCCGGTGTCGATTACGTCATCATGGGCGCGGGCATCCCGATTCAGATCCCGGGGATTCTCGACAAGCTCACCACGCATCAAGCCGTGAGCTATCACCTTGACGTTGTGGGGCACTCCGGTGAGGATGTCCACCTGCACTTCGACCCGCAGGCGCGCTTCCCGGGCCTTGCAGAGGCAGTTGGCACGCTGAAGCGGCCCCGCTTCCTGCCGATCATCTCATCGGTGATCTTGGCGCAGGCGCTGCTCAAGCGCTCCACGGGAGAGATCAACGGCTTCGTGATCGAACTGCCCACAGCAGGCGGTCATAACGCCCCGCCGCGCGGCCAATACCCCCTCAACGAGCGTGGCGAGCCGATCTATGGGGAGAAAGACGCCATCGACCTGAAAAAAATTGCAGCCTTTGGCCTACCCTTCTGGCTAGCAGGGGGCTATGGCCACCCGCGGATGCTGCGCCAAGCGCTGGAGGCGGGCGCGCAAGGGGTGCAGGTCGGGACGGCCTTTGCCTTCTGCGAGGAATCCGGCATGGCCAAGCACATCCGCGAGCAGGTGATCCAACAGGTGCGTGAAGAGCGCGTCGACGTGCTGACCGACGCCAAAGCTTCGCCCACTGGCTTCCCCTTCAAGGTCGTGCAGCTTGAGACCACCATCGCCAACGACGATCACTATGCCAATCGTCCGCGCATCTGCGACGTGGGCTACTTGCGCCAGCTCTACCGTGACGAGACCGGCAGCGTCGTCTTCCGCTGCGCCGCCGAGCCGGTTGATGCCTACGTCAAGAAAGGCGGCAGCGTTGAGGATACCGAGGGGCGCAAGTGCCTCTGCAACCACCTCGGCGCAGCAGCAGGGTTCTCGCAGGTGCGCAAAGGTGGCTATGCCGAGCTGCCGCTCGTCACCGCGGGGGACGACCTGCCCACCATCGGTCAGTTCCTGCGCGAGGGAGCCAGCACCTATCACGCCGACGATGTGATCGACGCGCTGCTCGCTGCGCTGTAACGAACACTCGGCCTCGCCTCGCCAGTCGGGGTGAGGCCGCCCCCATCCGCCGCTTGCCACAACCTCAACAGATCGCTGCGATGCGCGGCAGACAGAGCATCCTCAGCGATTTCGCCCCCCTCCGAACTGTGGGAGTGTCCAAATGGCTGATGCTGCCCCTCACCCCTAAATCCCCTCTCCCGCAGAGAGGGGACTTTTGCCCCCTTCTCCCGTGGGAGAAGGGGGTTGGGGGATGAGGCTTTGACATCCATCGATCACAGTCGAAGCTAGTCAACATGTAGACCAGACAGGGTAAATCGCGCATCGCCACCACGTTAGACACTCCCTGCCCTGCGGGAGTGTCTGAGCCGCAGCAGAAGGTGGCCGTGCGCCAGAGGCTAAAGCCTCTGGCTGGCGCGCGGGGGCTAAAGCCCCCTTCAGGGGGCGCGCTTTGGCCGGATGCTTGAGCGTCCGGCGTTTAACGTCCGTTCTGCACGATGTGGGTAACGCCTAGCACAACGGGTGAGGTGCAGGGAGGCAGAGCATCCTCAGCGATTTCGACACCCCCCAAACTGTCCGTCCATAGCCTATCGGATCGGTTTCGGCTATACTGATGGCAATCATTACACGAATGAAGACATTATGAGACGATACGGGGCAGTGCTGCGGGGCAACCCAGAGTATGCCAAGCTCTGGTTAGCGCAAGTTGTGAGCTTGACGGGTGATTGGTTTGGGACGGTGGTGCTGTCGACGTTGGTCGCCGCGCTCAGCGACGGCTCAGGGCTGGCGCTGAGCTTGTTCTTCCTCTCGCGCTTTGTGCCGCCGCTGCTGCTCTCGGCGCATGTGGGCGTGATCACCGACCGCTACAACCGCAAGCACGTTCTCGTCGTGAGCAACTTATCGCGCGCGCTCATCATCCCGCTGTTCTTGTTGGTGAACACCCCGGATCTGCTGTGGTTGGTGTATGTTGTGTCGATTGCGCAGGCGGTGATGTCGGCGCTGTTTGAACCGGCGCAGAGCGCCATCCTGCCCAGCCTGCTGCGCGATGAGGATTTGATCTACGGGAACACGCTGCTGAACGTTACATGGTCGGCCATGTTGGCGATTGGCGCGGCGGCCGGTGGTTTGTTCACAGCGAGCTTCGGGCCGACCGCCGCGCTGACGGTCAACGCGCTGACGTTCCTGCTGGCGGGCGTGCTCACCGCGTGGATTGTCTACGACCCGATGCGGCGGCGCAGCGCCACAGACAAGCCCAAAGAACAGACAACCTTCGCCGATGGACTGCGCTTCCTGCGACACCACCCCTCGCTCATCTGGACGCTGCTCGTCAAAGGGGCGACCTCGCTGGGCAACGTCGACACGCTGCTCGCGGTGATGGCTACGCAGGTCTTCATCTTGGGCAACCGTGGGGAACTCTCGCTGAGCATCCTCTACGCCGTGTTTGGGGTCGGGGCGTTCTTCGGCCCGCTGATCATCAACCGTTGGAACAACGGCAGCGTCGCGCGGATGCGCTGGTTTGTGTTGGCGGGTTTCTTGCTTGCCTTCCTTTCGTGGTGGCTGATGGGCGCGGCCGGGTCGCTGGCGTTCTTGGCGCTGGCCGTGCTGATTCGCGGCGTGGGCGGCTCGATCAACTGGACGTTCAGCTCGGTCATGGTGCAGCGCCAAACGCCCGACGCCTATCTTGGGCGCATGTTCTCCATCGATTATGCCTTCTTCTACGCGGCGACAATCCTGAGCACGCTGGCGCATGGGGCGCTGGTGGACATGCTCGGGATTGAGGGCCTACAGACCATTTTGTTCGGGACAGCGCTGGTGGCGGGGATGCCGCTGCTGGTGTGGAGCGTGCAGATGCCGCGGCTCAACCGATTGAAAGTAGTGGGCGCGGGGGACTAAACGGATGCGTCGGTGGGCGGGGCTGCTGCTGCTGTGCTGGTTAATCGCGGCGCCGATCTGGTCACAGGATTTAGCCTCCGTCACGCTGACGACACCACGTATGAACACCGGCCTATTCGCTGGGCCGGGCCACAGTTTTGAGCGCATCGGCACGCTGCTGCCCGGCCAGCTCGTCAACATCATGGAGCGCAACCGGCTCGGGAATTGGCTGCACGTGTGGCAAGTGCGCGATGATGGCCTGATTGTCATCGACGGGTGGGTTGAAACGCACGCCATGCACTTCCGCCCCGGGCTTGACCTGTTCACGATGATCACTGAGAACTGGTGGACGCTGGACGGTGACCCCTCGCGCATCGCCAACCCGGAGGAAGCCCGTCTGCACAGTTTGCCGATCATGCCGCGCCTGAGCGACGCCATGCGCGAGGTATACGAGCGCGGGCGCACTCGTGGGCGCAATCCCGCTGTGGTGACGCGCGTCGGCGACAGCCTGCTCAACAGCGAGTGGTACCTGCTCCCGATGCGTCAAACCAACTATCAGCTGGGACTGTTCGACTTTTTGGAGCCGGACATCCGCTTCTTCGGGCCGAATATGCGCTGGAGCGTCGCCGTGCAGCGCGGCCTCAGCACTTATGGGGTGCACGATGCCCTGTGGGCGGGGCGCGGCTGTGCCCCCCGCGAGACGCCGCTGCTGTGCGAATATCGCACCGCGAATCCGATTGCCGCCTTCATCATGTTTGGCCCCAACGACCTCATCATCAACGCGCCCAACGACTACCGCCAGAACCTCGTACGGATCGTTCAAGTCAGCCTCGATCAAGGCGTGATCCCAGTGCTGATGACCTTCAGCAGCCACCCCCGCCACCGCTTCTACGCGCGCAGCTTGCAATACAACAACATCATCGCCGATGTCGCAGCCGAGTACGAAGTGCCGCTGGTCAACGTGTGGTTGGCGGCGCGCCACCTGCCAGAGTATGGCCTTGAACAGGACTTAATCCACCTGCGCAACAGCGGCTATCGCTTTATCAACTTCGAAAACAACCTCGTGAACCGCAGCGGGGTTGCGCTGCTCAACATGCTCAGCCTGCGCTTCATGCACGAGCTGCGCGTGACTTACAACCTCAACCAGCCGCGGCAGGTGACGCAGGAGAGATAAAAGACGGGGGGCGAGCTATGGCTCGCCCCCGCGGCGTTGACGTAAGCGCGTGGGTTACGACGGGCGACCTGTCAAAGTCACGTCAAGCGTGAGCGTCTCGCTGCCATTGCGCAGCACGGTGAGCGTCACACGGTCGCCGGGCGCGGTCTCCGTCGCCAGATACTTGATCAAGTCCGCGATGCTCGTGAGGCGCACGTCGTTGATGTGCGTGATGATGTCGGCAGTCTCAGGCACGAGCAGGCCATCGGCCAAGACGAGCTGCCCCGAGGCACGCAGCCCAGCCTCATCCGCGGGGCTGCCATTGGTGATCTCGCGCACGACCACGCCGCGGAAGTTGGCCGGAAGATCAAACTGCTCGATGATCGCAAGGCTAACATCCGTCCCGCTGATGCCCAAGAAGCTGTATTCCACACGCCCATCCTCGATCAAGCGCTCCGCCACGCTGCGGACGAGGTTGGACGGCACAGCATAGCCGATCCCTGAGAACGCGCCCGAACGGGTGCTGATCTGCGAGTTTACGCCGATCACGTGCCCCTGCATGTTGAGCAGCGGGCCGCCGCTGTTGCCCGGGTTGATGGCCGCGTCCGTCTGAATCACGCCGCCGATGGAGAAAGCCGTCAGGCTCGAGATCGAACGATCCAGCGCGCTGATGATACCCTCGGTGAGCGTCCAGCGCTGGCCGAAGGGGCTGCCGATGGCCAGCACGCGCTCGCCGATGAGCAGTTGATCGCTGTCGGCGAAGGTGACAGGTTGCAGCAAAGCAGGGTCAACCTCCACGCGCAGCACTGCAATGTCGGACGAGGCATCCACGCCGACGACTTCCGCGCGCGCGATGGTGCCGTCCAAGAAGTTCACCTCGATCCGCTCTGCCCCGTCAATCACGTGGGCATTGGTGACGATGTGGCCGTCTGTGGTGACGACGAAACCGCTGCCCGCGCCCAGCGGGACCAGATCGGGCCGCGGGCCTTGATTCCCGCGCGGCTGCGGCATCTGCGGGAAGGGGAAGAAGAAGTTATCTGGGAAGCCGAACGGAATTTCGGTGGTAGTCATGCGACCAGCACGCCCGTAAGTCGAGATGGCCACGACCGACGGCGCAACCTGCTGATAGACCTCGCCGGCTGTGGTCAGCACGGGGGCCGGGGTATCTTCTGCCGTTTGTAGTTGAATCTCGGGATAGGCAGGCGTTTCGGTAAGCGCTTGGCTAACGAAAGGCCAACCAACCACGGCGCTAGCGATGAACACCACCACAATGAACAGCACTGCAAATGGTTTACGCACCATGTGAACCTCCTGTGATCGATGTGATGTGGTTTGTTCCACTGACTAAGATGCGCAGGAGGTGTAAAAGTAATGTAGCCGCTGCGTAAATTCTGTATAAGCAGTTGTAAACAGAGTGTAATCTGTGGCAGTGTTCCTAGCTGGACGAGATGAAGCGCCGGACGCTAAAGCATCTGGCTAAATTGCGCCCCCTGAAGGGGGCTGTAGCAATCTGAGCGTCACCGTTGCTCGAGCGGCCCACAAAACACGCTGAGCGGCGGTCTACATCGCTGGCGGGTTGAGCAGCAGGCTCACTTCCATGACGATGAAGGCGGTCATGATGATGAGCGCCACGACAGCCACCGCGAGGTATTCAAAGCGGCGGGCATAACGAATCCTCCAGAAGCGGCGCAGGCTTGCCACAATGCTCACGATAGCGATGATGTTGATCGTCAGCGTGATGGGCAGCGCCGCGGACGATGCAATCCCAATCAGCGGCAGGACGAACGGGAAGATCGCGTACTGCAAGATGCAGCGCACCCCCGAAAACAACAGCGAGAACCCAAACAAGCGCTCGGCGCGCCCCACCTCACCGTTCGGGTTGGCCACAACAGGCTGCGGCTGCACGCCCAAAATCCGCCCGACTGCGCTGTCTAACCATGCCACCGTGTTTGCCATTGTCTTAACCTACCTTTACAGAGCCATCGTTCACTATTTTAGCGCAGCCCCGTTGGCCAAACATAGGGATTTCTTTAGACTTTGTGGGCTGTTTTTCGCATACACTTAGGACACAACAGCAAGCTCACACACAAGGTGAAGATGAACAAGCGAACTATTGTCCACACAATCAACAACATTGAACTGGTGCTAAGCGGGCTGGGTTTGGTTGTCATCGTCGCTGTGCCGATGATCCTGCAACCAGAGCCTGACGCGGTCTGGGCGGTCGCTGCTATCACAGCTGTTGTGGTCGGCGTGCTGCATGGGATTATCTTCTGGTTAATCCGGCGGCGGCAGCGCCAGATTCGCGCCCATGCCATCGCCCAAATCCGCGAGATGCTGCACGATGTCGTCAAGAATCAGCTTGCCATCATCTCGTTGAATGCCCAGCTCTCAGGCGCTCAAGAACGTCATCAACAGCGGATTGAAGCCTCTGTAAAGCGAATTGAGGAGGCGCTCACCTACATTTCGGAAGAATCGCTGTTGAAATGGCAGGCGCATTATGAGCACACCTTGAATGACGCAAAGCAAGTTCCCTCTGCCAGATAAGCGCGTTCTCCCTATAATTCTGATAAGTCTGAGGGTATTCACTCGTGAAATGATCACAGCCATGAACGCAAAAAGCCTACTCAAAGCACAGGCTGCCGTTGGGGTGCTCGTCGCGCTGGCGGTGGGGCTGTTCTTACTCATTTACTTCGCGCTGGGGGATAGCACGCCCGCCAGCACGCGGCTCATCAGCGCGTTGATCGTCCCGCCGTTGGTAATCGGGGTTATCATGGGCGGCTATGTGCTGGTGCGGGGGCGTTGAGGCGGCGCGCGCGCCACACCAACACCGTCGGCCAGCCCGCGTGCTGCGGCTCTCGAACGGCCTCCAGCGTCAAGCCTGCGGCGTTCAGCGCTTGGACGGTCGCCTCCATCGTGTGCAGGTGATGCTCCACGGCGTAGTGACGGCCATCGGCCGCGCGAAAGGTGCGCTGCGCCCCACGCAGCGTCTGATAGGGATGCAGATCGCTCACCAGCAGCCACCCGCTCGGCCTCAACACCCGCCCCAGCTCAGCGACAGCGGCTTCAAGCGCCGACGTGTGGCCAATGGCCAGCGCGCACACTATCCCATCAAACGTCGCCGCCCCAAACGGCAGCCGCAGCAAATCCCCGCCGCAGCGCGCCCCTTGTGCTAACCGCAGCATGTCGAGGCTGTGATCACACCCGACGACCGCCGCGCCCTGCTCCATCAGCAGCCGCGCATACCGCCCCGTCCCACAGGCCGCATCCAACACGCGCTGCCCGGTCACCCGTGGAAGCAGGTCGAGCATTGCGGCTTGTTCCAGCATCATGAAGGGGTTATGCGCCTCTGCTGGATACCGCGCCGCCCACAAGGCATACGCCGCGCGGCTCGGCAGCACGCGCAGGCGGCGTCTCAGCCAGCGCAGCAGCCTCACATCCGCACCAGCGCACGCGCGCCCATATACAGCGGGCAAACACAGCGTTCACATTCCGGGCGCTGCCCCTGCCGCACCGCCGCCCGCAGCGCCTGCGCTGCCTGCCCGTTGACGACGCGCCCCAGCGGCTCCCCGCGGGGCGTGAGGCGGCCCACCGCAGGCAGAAAGTAACACGGGCGGATCGTCCCGTCGCACTCCACCACCACGCTGAGGCGCGGCGCGTTGCAGCGCGGCGGCGCATATTCGGCATCGCGGCGAAAGTAATGCAGCAAAATCCGGCGCAGCTTGGCGGGCGACTCGGCAATCTGGCCGCTGGCAAACTGCGCCGCATGGCTGACCGCGAACGCATCTAGCATCGCCTCCAGCGCGTCACAGTCCGCTGCGCTCAGAGCGTCGCCGCTGAGGTCGTCCGGGCGCGCTCCAAAGGCAATCTGGCTGGCGGTGTCCACCGCCAAATAGCTGACAGATCGCGCCCCCGCCGCCAGCGCCGCATCCGCAATCTGCGGCATCTGATGATAGTTGCGCCGCTGGACGGTCGTCCGCGTGGTGACGGGCACGCCCGCCGCGCTCGCCTGCTGAATGCCTGCTAACACAAGATCGAGCGCATCCACCCCACGGATCGCCGCGTACAGCCCCGGCGTAGCCGCATCAAGGCTGACGTACAGCTCATCGACGACCTGCGCGACAGCCTCCGCTTGGCGGCGCACCAGCAGCCCATTGGTCAGCAGCAGCACGCGCACCCCCCGCTGCCGGAACAACTGCGCAATCGTTGGCCATTCGGGGTGCTGCATGGCCTCGCCACCGCTCAACAGCACCCAGCGCACCCCCAACTCATCCACCGCGTCGGCCAGCGCGCGCGCCAAGCTCAGCGGCATGTTGCGCCGTGGATTACGCCAGATGTCGCACGTTGCGCAGCGGCTGTTGCAGCCATCCGTCAGATACAGGATGAGCAGCGGCAGCGTCGCCAGTCGGTCAGACATCAAATTGAGCAGAGAACGAATCGCCATCAGCCGTCACTCAAACAAAAAAGCCAGCGCCTCATGCGACGCTGACCTCGATTGTAACCCAGTTCTCAACGATCCGCTGGCGACTCAGGCGGCATCAAGCCCGCGCGTCTTCCACACGTGGCGCAGCAGCGGGTTATCGCCGTTCTGGATGTGGTCAAGCACGCTGACGAGCAAGAAGCCCAACGCAATCAACCCCACCAGCAGCGCCGCCTCTGCCACGCCAAAGCTGGGCACAAGCGCCAACCCTGCCACTGATTCATCCCAAATCTTGCGCAGCGACCCCAACATGAAGCCCACCAGCGCAGCAATGGTAACAGACTCATGGCGCTTGAGCAGCCAGCTCAAGATGCGTGTGAACCCCAACAGGCCCACAATGGCCCCCATGCCAACCATTGCCACGCTCAGGATGTCAAACGAGCGCACCGCGCCCAAAATGAACTGATACTGCCCCAGAATCAGCAGGATGAACGAGCCGCTGATGCCCGGCAAGATCATGGCGCAAATGGCAACCATCCCGCTGAAGAACAGCACCGGCAGGCTGTGGTCGGCATCCTCCAGCGGGTTCAGCCCTACGAGGAAGAACGCAAACACCGCCCCAACGACAAACGCGATCACGCTGGGCGCATTCCAGCGCACTTTGGGCAGGATCGCCACGATGGACGCCACGATCAACCCGCCGAAGAACGCAAAGACAAAGGTTGGCGCGTCCTCCAGCGCCTGCCCCAGCGCGTTGGCCAGCAGCAAAATCGCCGTGCCAATCCCCAACAGCAGCGTGATCAAGAAGCGCACCGGGATATGCTCGAACAGCTCGCGGAACTTCAGCCCCACCCCTAGGCGGATCGCCTCGACGTCGAACGATTTGATCGCGTTCAGCAGCGTGGCGTAAATCCCGGCGATGAAGGCAATCGTCCCGCCCGAAACACCCGGCACAATATCCGCCGAACCCATCGCAAAGCCGGTCAAGTAAATGCGCGCGTATTCCGCAGGCGTGCGCGGATGGCCTAAATCTTTCTGATTCATGAGGCTGGTTGCTCCCTACATGCGTTGAACGTCGCAATCGAACAGGAACGCGCTGCCCCCACATAAGCGCAGCGCATCAGCCGGTGAGTATCTCATGAGCATCACAAACCCGTCAATGGTGGCACACACATCCCCGCTAGATCATCGCCAATTTGATACGAGAAAGGTGCGCGCCTCCATCAGAAATCTGATACAATGAAAGTCCCATAGAACAATTGGATTAGACCTTTCACAATATGGCAACACTTGATCTTTTGAAGGCCGGTCAGGGGCCGCGCATGGCCTTCCTGCCCAAAGCAGACGCCAAGCTCATCGCAGAGACGCTCGTCGCCTTCGCCAACACCGAGGGCGGAACTATCGTCATCGGCCTGCACGACGACGGCAAGCCCTCGCGCGCCAAAATTGACAGTGACGTGCTGCAAAAGGCCCTGCGCAGCGCCGATGAGTTGTACAATCCGACAGTCGTCCTTGACCGCTGGGAGGAACTGCAAATCCCCGTTGACGCTGAGCCAGAAGCCGCCGAGCCGGTGACCGTGACCCCGCTCCAGCCTGCGCTCGCGCTGGAGTTTGGCAGCTCACCCGCCGATGCGAAAGAGACCACCGCTGCCCCCGCGCCCGATGCCCCCGCAGAAGCACCCGTCGAGGCAGCCCCCGCCGCCGAGGCGTCCGCCCCCGCGCCAGATAAACCAGATGCCAACCTGCACACCGTGTACGCCATCCGCGTCCCGCGCAGCATTGAGCTGCACGCCCTCTCCGATGGCCGCGTGTTGATCCGCAGCGGCGCGAAGAATCGCCCCCTCGGCGGCCAAGAGATCCTGCGGCTCGCCAGCGCCAAGAACACCGGTGACTACGAATCCGACCTTGTGCCCGGCGCCACCCGTGAGGACTTCAGCAAGAAGATGATCGAGGAATACCTCGAGAAGCGCCAAGAGCGCACCAAACGCCCCTTCAACGGCAACGTCGAGGACTTGCTGCAAGAAATCGGCGCGCTCAACGCCGACGGCAAGCCGACCATCATGGGCGTGCTCATGTTTACCGACTATCCGCAGCAGTGGCTCCCGCAGAGCGGCGTCGTCTTCGCCAAGTTCGTCGGGACGCAGCCGCGCGGCGAGAGCGGCCTCGCTGGCTACACCCGCCGCGAAGAGCTGACCGGCCCCCTCCCCCGTTTGATCGAGGCCTCGTGGAACCTCATCTGGAGCGAGATGGCCGTTAGCGCGGTGGTCAAAGGCCTTGAGCGCGAAGAACGCACTGAGTACCCGCAGTTTGCCGTGCGCGAGGCCATCGTCAACAGCATCTGCCACCGCGATTATCGCATCCGTGGGCGGCGCATCGAAATCCGCATGTATTCCGACCGCCTTGAGGTCATCAGCCCGGGCGGGCTGCCCGCGTTCATCACCATCGAGAACATCAAGGATGAGCACTTCAGCCGCAACCCGCGCGTGGTCAACGGCTTGTTCCAGTGGGGCTACATCGAGGAACTGGGGCTGGGCATCGACCGTATGATGGAAGTGATGGAACAGGCGGGGCATCGCCCCCCCAGCTTCGACGCGCGCCCCTACAGCTTTGCCGTGACGCTGTTCAACGCCCGTGAAAAGCCGCGCGCCCCCGAATGGACGCGCAACACCAACTATCGCCAAGCCCGCGCGCTGCAATACATCCGTGAGCACGGCTCCATCACCAACCGCGAGTATCGCAACCTGTGTCAAGGCATCAGCTCCGAGACGCTGCGCCTTGACCTCGTGGACATGGTCGAAAAAGGCATCCTGCTCAAGGTCGGCAGCAAAAAAGGCACGCACTACATGCTCAAGTGAGAACAAAAAAGACCCCGTGCTGGGGTCTTCTTCTTTTTGTCTGAGTTCGGCCAGCGCTGCCTCACCTCTAAATCCCCTCTCCCGTAGAGAGGGGACTTCGGCTCCCTTGTCCGCCGAGCCGCGGCAGTCAAGAAAGCAGCTGCTGGAGCCTCGTGCAAATTAAGCGCGGGCGGCCATGCGTTCGCGGGCAGCTTCTACAAAGGCGCGGAACACCCGCAGCATGCGCTCGTCGTCGATCATATCCTCAGGATGCCACTGCACCGCTGCAAAGAACGGCTTCTCGGCCACTTCGACGGCTTCAATCACGCCATCGGGCGCGTGGCCGACCACGCGCAGCACCGGCGCGGGCGTTTCAATGGCTTGGTGGTGAATGCTGTTGACCGGAACCCGCGTCTGCCCGATGATCTGCGCAAGGCGGCTGTCCTCCGCCAGTGTAACATCGTGCAAAATGCGCGAGCGCGTCTCGCCCGGGTCGAGGTCGTGGCGCAGCGGCTGCGCCACCAGCGACGGCACGTCCTGAATCAGCGAACCGCCCAGCGCGACGTTCATCACTTGGATGCCGCGGCAAATGCCAAAGGCGGGCAGGCTGTCTTCCCACGCCCAGCGCGTCAGGGCAATCTCGGTGCGGTCGCGGTCGTGGTCGATGTTGCCGGTGGTCGGGTGGCGCTCCGCCTGATACTCCGACGGGTCAACATCGCCCCCGCCCGGCAGCAGCACGCCATCCAAACGCTCATAGATTGCGCGCAGCGTCTCCATGCTCACCTTAGCTGGGATCAACACAGGCAGGCCGCCCGCCGCTTCTACTGCGACGGCGTTCTGCGCATACGAGACGTCAAAATCCCAGCCCTTCTCGATGTAGTCGCGCGTGTATGCGGTGATGCCAATCAACGGGCGCAGCATAAGACGGCCTGTGCTACTTGTTGACCGGCAGACGACGTTCCTTCAAGCGAGCCGACTTCCCGCGCAGGTTGCGCAGGTAGTACAGCTGCGCACGACGCACCTTGCTGCGGCGCAGGATTTCGATCTTGTCAATGCGCGGGCTGTTCAACAGGAAGGTGCGCTCCACGCCGATCCCGTGCGAGGCCAAACGGCGCACCGTGAAGTTGGCGTCGTTGCCGCCCTTGCGCACGCGGATCACCACCCCTTGAAACACCTGCACACGTTCACGCTCGCCTTCGACGATGCGCACGTGCACCTTGACAGTATCGCCGGCCTCCACCTTCGGATGACCACGATCGGTCATCGCCAGCGCGTTCATCAGCTCGTTCACGCTACTTACCCTTCCAACCATGCGCCTTCGCGGCAGCATCAAGACGAATTAAACGAACGATGATTATACAGGTGGCCTCAGGTGATAACAAGGCGAAATCACACGCGGGAGTGTCTAAGGTCGCGGTGATGCGTCATCTCGTCTTGTTCGGTTGACATTACAAGGCCTCATCCCCCAACCCCCTTCTCCCACGGGAGAAGGGGGCAAAAGTCCCCTCTCTGCGGGAGAGGGGATTTAGGGGTGAGGCCTCACCATCTGTTTAGGTTTAGACACTCCCTCACACGCCCAACAGGCGCGCCACCCGCAGCAGCGCGCTGACGCTCTTGCCGTCGACGATCTCCCCCGCTTCAATCTTAGCCAGCGCCTCCGCCAGCGGCATCCGCACGGTGCGGATGTCCTCGTCGGCGTCCATTATCAAGGCGTCCGGCGTTAGCTCGCGCGCGAGGTAAAGGTGGATGAACTCGGTCGTGTAGCCGGGCGCGACGTAAATCCCCCCCAGCCTTTGCAAGCTCCCCGGGCGCAGGCCGGTTTCCTCGCGCAGCTCGCGTTCCGCGCACACATCGGGGTCTTCCCCCACCTCCAGCGTCCCCGCCGGGATCTCCAGCAGCACGCGCCCCGCAGCAAAGCGGAACTGCTCCACCAGCACGACATGCTGATCTGGCTCTAACGGCACAATGGCCACCGCGCCCGGGTGGCGCACCAGCTCGCGCTTGGCGTGGCTCCCGTTGGCCAGCGTGACCTCGTGCAGCTCCACGTGAATCACGCGCCCGTCGTAAATCACTTGTTTGGCGATGCTCTGTTCGTTCACTGTGTGACCTTCCTGCTCAGTCCAACAAAAAGGGCGGTCTAGGCCGCCCTTCGTCCAGCTTCAGACCAGCCTCACGCGCACGGGATCTGAAGCGTCGTCGCCATGATGATGATGTTCGGGTTGGTGATGTTGTTGGCGTTGATGATGCTCTGCATCGACACCCCGTAGCGCAGCGAAATCTGGAAGAGCGTCTCATACTGCTGCACGAGGTGCTGATTGCAGATCGCCACCGACTGGCCTGTAACCGTGTCGCCCGGGCCGCCGATGCCGCCCGTCCCCGCTGGCAGGGGCGTCGGCGGTGGGAACACGCCCGTTGTGCCACAGCCCGGGATGGTGATCTGCTGATTGACGCGGATCAACTGAATGTTGGAAATCCCATTGGCCACCGCCAGATCGTTGACCGATACCCCGTAACGCAGCGACAGGCGGAAGAGGTTCTCCCCGGGCTGGACGATGTGAATGCACACCGCAGGCCGCCCCAGATCAAACGGGGTGGGCGTGGGCGATGGGAAGAAGATGTCTGGGACATCCGTCACAAACGGCGGGATCGTCGGCTCCTCGCCAATGCCGAGCGCAACCGCCGTCTGCGTGAAGGAGGCTTCCTGCGTTTGCGTCACTTGCAGCACAAACTGCGTCGATGTGAGCGAGAAGTTGTCAATCTGCACCACCGTGAACGGCGTGGGGGTGGGCGTTCCGAACGGGCCACCCGTGTCGCCCAGCAGTACATCCTGCGGGGGCGGCGCGTTGAACGTCAGCTGCAGCGTGTCGAAGTCCAGCAGGTCAGGGGTGGCGTTCGGGTCATCGAAGGTAAATGCCTCGGTCGGCGTCTCAAAGGCCGAGAAGTCCAAGGTTGCCTCCTGCGGGGCTTCCTCTGTCACGACCTCCGCGATAAATTCCTCAGTGGGAGTGGGGGTGTCGGTCGCAGTGGGGAAGGGTGTCAAGGTCGCGGTGGGCAAGCCCATAGACAGCGCTGCCGGGTTGCCGTCCTCGTCAATGTTCTGATAACAGGCGGTCGCAACTATCAAAATCAACCCACACGCAGCGGCCAGCCGCCATGGATTTCTCAGTGTGTTCATGAATGACCTCCGGGTTGTACGCTGCCACAGCCCCGTGATGCGCACCAATCTACGGCCAACCCACGCGGTTAACCTGCTTGTGATTATAACGGTCTTTGAAAATTACACCAAACGCCGCAGTCCAGATCACTCGCTCATCCACAGGCCAACCTTGACCTGCGTGCCCTTGTTCGGGGTGGAGGTCACGTTAAACACGCCCTCGTGCAATCGCACGATCTGCACGACGATCCCCAACCCCAGCCCTGCCCCCTGCTGTTCGTAAAACCAGCGGTCGAACTGCATATACGCGCCGATCTGAGACAGATACTCGGGGTTGATGCCACGCCCTTGATCCTCCACGTAGAGGACGTAGTATGGCGGCTCAACCGCTGTCCGCACAGTGATCGGTGTGCCCGACTCGCTGAACTTGCAGGCGTTGTCGACCAGCTCATCGATGATCTTCACGAAGTAAGTATACGTACAGCGGATCGTCCCAGCCGGTTGGAGTTGCAGCGCCAAGTCTGCGCCGCGGCCGTGGCGCTGTGCCACCCTTTCCGCTTCCTGCGCGAGTAAGTCCTGCGGGCTAGTCAAGATCTGCTTGCGCACGCTGGCGCGCTCGTCAGGGTCGTTCAGCGCGACGCTGACCCGCGCGTACACCAAGTAATTCTCTGTCATGCGCAGCAGCCGCATTCCTGCGTTGTGGATGAACTGCGCCCACTCTTTGACTTTCTCTGGCCTGAGTGTTTCCGCCTCCATCATCATCACCTCGCTAAAGCCGAGGATCGTGTTCAACGGCGTGCGCAGCTCATGCGGCATCGCCGAGATAATGCTCATGCGTAGATCTTCCATCTGCTTATCGGCCAGTGCACGGGCGTCGCTGGCTTTTTTGAGCTGTACGCGGATGACTTCAATCAGTTCACTGACGTTGAAGGGCTTCGCAAGGTAATCATCCGCGCCGAGCCGCATACCAAAGCGCTGGCTTTCATGCTCGGCGCGGCTGGTGAGGAACACAAACGGGATGGTCTGGGTCGTCGGTTCCGCGCGCAGCGCCTCTAGCACTTGGTAGCCGTCCATGTTCGGCATCATCACATCGCAGACGATCAGATCCGGCAGTTGGCTAAGCGCGACTTCTACCCCCTCGCGCCCGTCACGTGCCTCCAACATTGTAAAGCCCTCTAACGAGAGCATCTCAATGATGTCGGCTCTCAAGTCGTCAGAATCTTCAATAATCAGGATCTTTGTCACGTCCAGTACACCTCAAATTGTCCTAATACATCCCAATGAGGAAGCTTGCGTGGCTGCGGTTTATGACGTTTTTCCTATGATTGAGTACAATGGTGGGGTACTCATCAGGACTGGCCGCATGCTCAAAGTGCACCGTGTGGCGCTGCTCACCCGCCACGTTGATTTTACGATCAAAGCCAAACATGCGCTTGAAACGCGCGATGGTCGCTATTTTGTCACCGCGTTCACGTCCGTTCCAAATTTACTCCAATTTTTCGAAACAAACGAGCAGGACATCGCCATCCTTGATCTCACCGTGCGCGACGTTGTGCCCGATAAGCTGATCCTCAAACTGCGTGCGCTCCAACCTGCCATCAAGATCGTCGTCGCGCCCAATCACCCTGCTGTGCTGAGCGCGCTGGCCAGCCTGCACATTCAGGGCATCATAGACATCCCGATGCCCACGCGCCAACTGCTGGGCTTCATGCAGAAGCTCATCACCGCGCCCGATGAGCTGCCGCACGTCCTCATGCCTAACGCTGCCGACCTCCAACAAGTTCCCGAGAAGCTGCCAGAGACCGACACGCTGCCTCAACCTCAGCCCAGCCCCGAGGCCGAGGCCCTCTTTCAGCGTTTGGCCGCCGAGGAACCCCCCATGCCGACCTTTGAGGAGGCCGCCACTGTCGCCGAGGCCGTCGAGAACTTCATCAAACTGGACGAGGAGGAGCAGATGGCCATCCTCGACGCGCCCGAACCGGACGCGCTGACGACCGCCACCTCGGAGCCTGCCGTCTCGCTCGCCGTTCAGATCCTCGAAGCAGCGCTCGACACCTCCACGCCGATCCACGCCATCTTGAACCGCGTCAAGGAGACGATCACCAACGCTGACCTGCCGCCGAGCGACAACCGCGAACCGGATTTCCTCGAGGCGCTGCCGCGCACCCCGCTGGAGTACGCCGCCTCCACCACAGTCTTTTCTAACCCAGACGTGATCGTCGACGCCAGCGACCTTGCGACCGACCGCATCGAACCCATCGTTAAGTCGCGCCCGCTGCTCGAAGGTGATTTCCCCACCCTCGACCAGCTCCAACCTGAGGCTCCACCGAGCATCCCGCCCGCGCCCGCTGTGCCAGACAGCCCTATCTTGCTGGCCTCTGGTGGCGCCCCCCCCGACGATGAGGTGGCCCAGCTCGCTGTCACCCTTACCGAGATGTCAGTCGAGACAGCAGCAGACGCGGTGATCCTCGTGCGTGATGGGCAGATCGTCGCTTACAGCGGCAAGCTCCCCCGCGCCGAGGTCGACACACTGGCCGACAAGCTCCAGCAGCCGTGGAGCGACGAGCAAGCCACTATCATCGACTTCGTGCGCCTTGAAGCCACCAGCACCGACTATGTGCTGCACGGCGTCCGCACTGAGGGCGGGTTCATCCTCTACCTGCTGTTCGCTGGCTCCGTGCCGATTTCGGCCATCCGGCGGCAGGGGCGCGCGCTTACACAGGCGCTGCAAGCCAGCGCCCTCCTACAGTTGGACAAGGCTGCTGTGCCCGCGCCTGACCTCGACGAAGAGGAGGAATACGAGGACGACGAGCAAGAAACCGACGTCGACCAACTCGAAGAACCCACGCAGCCCGACGCGGTGGAACTGGCCCCCTATAACTTCGTCTGGCTTCTGCGCGACACGAGCAATCCGCTCAACGCCGAACAAGCCCAGCAGCTCGTCGATGCGCTGAACGCGGCGCTGCGCCAGCGCACATGGCGCATCCGCGCGGTCGATGTCTACGCTGATTTTGTTTACCTGCGCGCTGACCTGCCGCCCGATCAAGGCGCTTCGCGCGCCGTGCGTGAGGCAATGCGCGCCTCCGCTGACCTCCTCCAGCCCACCACCCCCGCATGGGCCAAGAACCTGTGGGCCGACAGCTACCTCGTCGTGCCCTCTGACCGCGAGCTGTCCCTCGACGAGATTCGCGGCTTCATCCAATTCGCGCGTTCCTAAACCAATCGTGCTATAATCGATCAGATGTTCGCTTTACCATACTAAGGAGAGGTCATGGCAGAGCGCCCGACCTTCGTGCTAATTGACGGCCACGCCGTCGCCTATCGCCAGTTCTACGCCGTCAGGGGGGAGCGCGGCTTCACCACACGTGATGGTGAGCCGACCAACGCCTCCTACGGCTTCAGCCGCTTTCTGCTCGACGTCATCCAGACGCTCAAGCCGGACTATCTGGCGGTCAGCTTTGATCAAGGGATGGGCGGGCGTGACCAGCTCTACCCCGAGTACAAGGGCACACGCGCCGCCATGCCCGATGAACTCAGCGCGCAGATGAACCGCATTCAAGAGATCGTCAGTGCGTTCAACATCCCGGTGTTGGAGCTGCCCGACGCCGAGGCCGACGACGTCATCGGCACGGTGGCACGCCAAGCCGAAGCCGCTGGCGTGCGCACCCACATCATCACCGGTGATCGTGACCTGCTGCAGCTGCTCACCGATCATATCGTGGTGCAGCTCCCTTCCTATAAGGGTGACGACAAGGTGTACGACATCCCCGCCTTCCGTGAGCGCTTCCAGATTGAGCCGCGGCAGTTCATCGACTTCAAGGCGCTGGTCGGCGATTCATCCGATAACATCCCGGGCGTAGCAGGCGTTGGCGATAAAACCGCTGCCCAGCTGCTGCAAACCTATGGCACGCTCGACGGCATTTATGAACACCTCGACGAGATCAAGGAGACCGTGCGCGTCAAGCTGGCGGCAGGGCGTGAGATGGCCTACCTCAGCCGTCAACTGGCGACGATCCAAACTGACCTGCCGATCCAGCTTGACCTCGAACGTTGTGTCACCCACGATTTCGACGTCGAGAAAGTCGATGCCATCTTCGCCCAGTTGGAGTTTCGCTCGATTCGTGAGCGCCTGCGCCAGACGCACAGTCTGATGAGCGCAGCCTCGGCTGCCCCCATCGTCCAGCCATTACAAGCGCAAGTCGTGATCGTGCGCACACCGGAGCAGCTGGCGCAGCTCGTCGCAGCGCTCAACGCAGCCTCCCTCATCAGCTTCGACACCGAGACGACCGACGTTGACCCGATGCGCGCCGAGCTGGTCGGGATTTCGCTGGCCATCAGCGATCAAGTCGGCTACTACATCCCCGTGGGGCACGTGGGCGAGAATGCGGGCACGCTGTTCGCCCAGCCCGCCGCGGATCAACTGCCATTGGAAACGGTGCTGGACGCGCTGCGCCCCGCGCTCACCAACCCGGCCATCGGCAAGGTTGCCCACAACGCCGCGTATGACGCGCTTGTGCTGCTCAACCACGGTCTTGAGGTCACGCCGCTGGTGTTCGACACGATGATCGCCGAGTGGGTGCGTGACCCCATCAGCCGCTTCCTCGGCCTTAAGAACTTCGCGCGGCAAGAACTCAACATCGAGATGACCGACATCAGCGACTTGATCGGCAGCGGCAAGAAGCAGATCCCGTTCTCGCAGGTGTCTATCGAACAGGCTGCGCCCTACGCTGTGGCCGATGCGGTGGTGACGCTCAAAGCGCGCGACTATCTCGACGCCCGCCTGCGCGACCCGCAGATCAACATGGCCAAGCTGTTCTACGCGCTGGAAATGCCCATCGTCCCCGTGGTCGTCGCCATGGAGCAGGCCGGCGCGCTGCTCGACCTCGACGAGATTGAACGCCAGAGCCGCCAGCTCACCGCGCAGATGGAGCAGCGCGAAGCGCGCATCTATGAGCTGGCCGGTGCGCCCTTCAACATCAACAGCCCCAAACAGCTCAACGATGTCCTGTTTACTCAGCTCAAGCTCTCCGTCGCTGGCCTCAAAAAGACCACGCAGGGCTACAGCACGAACATCAACACACTCGACGCGCTGCGCGACGCCCACCCCATCGTGCCGGAGATCATCCAGTACCGCGAGCTGAGCAAGCTCAAAAGCACCTACCTCGACGCGCTGCCCGCGCTGGTCAACCCGCGCACTGGGCGCGTCCACACCAGCTACAACCAGACGGGCACGAGCACTGGGCGCTTCAGCAGCAGCAACCCCAACCTGCAAAACATCCCCATCCGCACCGAGCTGGGGCGTGAGATCCGCCGCGTGTTCATCGCCCCGCCGGGGATGCTGCTGCTGTCCGTCGATTACAGCCAGATTGAGCTGCGCGTCATGGCGCACATGAGCGGCGATGAAACGCTCATCCAAGCCTTCCACGACGGGCAGGATATCCACCGCGCCACCGCCGCCGCCGTCTACGGTGTGCCGCTGGCCGAAGTCACCTATGACCAACGCGCCTTCGCCAAGCGTGTCAACTTCGGCCTGATGTACGGCATGGGGGCGTTCCGCCTTGCCCGTGACAGCGACCTGACGCTCAAAGAAGCCGAAGATTTCATCAACCGCTACTTTGAGCGCCTGCCGCTGGTGCGCGACTATCTCGAGCAGACCAAAGCCTTCGCCATCGAACACGGCTACGTGCAAACGCTGTTCGGGCGCAAGCGCTTCTTCCCACGGCTGCACCATCGCAGCCCAACCAGCGCCGAAGCCCAAGCCGACCTGCGCGCCGCCATCAACGCGCCCATCCAAGGCACAGCCGCCGACATCCTCAAGCTGGCCCTGCTCAAGCTGCATGCGTTCATCCGCACCCAACCCGACGTGCGCATGACGCTGCAAGTGCACGATGAGCTGGTGTTTGAAGTGCCAGAAGATCGCGCTGCCACGCTGGCCGCGCAGATTCGCCAGATCATGCAAGAGGCGCTGATCGACAACCCGATTCAACCGGTCGAGTTTGCCGTGCCGCTGCAAGCCAACGCGGAGTACGGCACGAATTGGCTGGAGATGCAGCCCTTGGCCTGATGCAACTTTGGCCACACAACCTGCGTAAACTGATGTAGATACTCATCTGCATCTGGAGGGACGCATGAGCTTGCTCGGCAACATCATTTGGTTGATCTTCGGGGGATTGCCCGCCGCCATCGGCTACTTCTTGGGGGGCATTGGGCTTTGCCTCGGCATTGTGACGATCCCGTGGGGGCTGATGGCCATCAAGCTGGGCTTTGAGGTGCTGCTGCCCTTTGGCAAAACGGTCGTGGGGCGGGAACGCAGCACGGGCTGCATCAGCTTGGCCGCGAGCCTAGTGTGGATCATCTTCGCGGGCTGGATACTGGCGCTGATGCACCTCGTCCTCGGCCTGCTCTTGTTGATCACGATCATCGGCGCGCCCTTTGCGATGCAGCACTTCAAGTTGATTCCGGTCGCGCTTGACCCGTTTGGCTATGAGCTGGTCGAGTCTTGATCTATTCCGTAGTGACAGGCAAGCCAAGGCTTGTCTGTCACGCCATCAGCACATGCCCCCTGTTGAGCATTCCCTGCCCCTGCTATCGCCCACTTCGAAAAAACGATGAAACCTCGGCGTGCGCTGCGCCGTTCGGGTGTGAATGTGCTATACTTTTGGGGATTATTGAAGCAATTCACACAAGAAGGGCTTTATTCCCCGTGCCGAATCATTTCCTCGCTCTGACGGATTTTTCGTCGGCGCAGCTCAAGGCGCTGATCAGCGCTGCCGTTGAACTCAAAGCGGAATGGCAAAACGGTGGCAATCGACCGCTGTTGACAGGCCAAGTGCTGGCGATGGTCTTCCAGAAACCCTCGCTGCGGACGCGCGTCTCGTTCGAGGTCGGGATGCGCCACCTCGGCGGCCATGCGCTCTACCTCAGCCCGGCCGAAGTTGGCCTCGGCGAGCGGGAAAGCGTGCCGGACGTGGCGCGCGTCCTCTCTGGGATGTGTCAGGGCATTATGGCGCGCACCTTCAGCCATGATCATCTGCTGGGGCTGGCGCAGTGGGCCAGTGTGCCCGTCATCAACGGCCTGACTGACTACAACCACCCCTGCCAAGCGATGGCCGACGTGCTGACGATGCAGGAACACTTCGGCCAAGTGAGCGGCCTCAAGGTCGCGTTCATCGGCGACGGCAACAACGTCGCCACCTCGCTGGCTTACGCTGCGGGCAAGTTCGGCTTCGACTTCGCCATCGCCACCCCTGCCGACTATGCGCTGCCTCAGCCAGTATGGGAGCTAGCCCAGCGTGTTGCCGCCGAAGGGGGCGTCACCCTCACGCAGACTAACGACATTGCTGAAGCGGTGCGCGGCGCGCATGTCCTCTACACCGACACGTGGACGAGCATGGGGCAAGAGGCCGAAAGCGAGCGCCGCCGCCGCGACTTCGTAGGCTACCAGATCAATGACGAGCTGCTGCGCCTCGCCGATCCGTCAGCGGTCGTCATGCACTGCTTGCCCGCTCATCGCGGCGAAGAAATCACCGATGAAGTGGCCGATGGCCCGCGGTCGCTGCTGTTCCAGCAGGCAGCGAATCGCCTACACGCCCAGAAGGCCATTCTCGTGCACTGCCTTGCACCATCTGCAATCGACGGGCTGGTAAATTGAGGAGCTGACGCATGGCTGACGAGTACCTCTCCTACATGAAAGCAGGCCAAGACGCCGCGTGGCAGCTGCGCTGGGGGGCCGCGGTAGAGTCCTTCACGAAGGCGCTGCAAATCCGCCCTGACGACCTCGACGCGCACGTTAGCCTCGGTCTAGCGCTGCTCAACAGCAACCAGTTGGAGCGCGCCCTCAAAGTCTACCGCCGCGCCATTCAGCTTGCGCCCAACGACCCCGAACCGCTGGAGCGCACCGCTGACATCCTTGAGCGCATGGGTCAACTCAAAGAAGCTGCCGTGCAGTACGTCAAAGTGGCTGACCTCTACCTGCAAATGCGCGACCTCGACAAGGCGATCCGCACATGGGTACACGCCACCGACCTCACGCCCGGCCTTGTGAGCGTTCACCTGCGTTTGGCACAGGCCTACGAGCGCATTGGGGACAAGCCCAAAGCCCTGCGCGAGTACCTCGTGCTGGCTTACAACTTTCGCCGCCTGAACGATGTGGAAAAAGCGATCAAGGCAGTGGAACGCGCGCTTAAAATCGACCCACGCAACCCGCTGGCGCTCAACTCGCTGCGCGCCCTGCAAGCCGGCGGAGAGATTCGCCTGCCAGATGACGTGCTCAACCGCAAGCCCCAGCAGCGCGCTGCCACCGCCGAGCCAGAGTTCAGCGGCGAACTGTTCTGGACGCCGGACTTTGGCGAGCCTGCGCTGGTGGAGAGTTCCAACCCGCTCGGGCCGATGGGCGACGCGATGGAGCTGGCGCTTGAGACGTTGGCCGCCTCCGTCGTGGAGCTGGGCCTTCAACCCTCCGTTATGCCCGCGTTGAAAGCGCTGGAAGACCACCGCCAAGGCAACCACGCTGCTGCCATCGCATCCTACACCGAAGCGGAGCGCGCAGGCCTGCGCAGCCCCGCGCTGCAAATGTGCCTCGGTGGGCTGCTCGTGCTGGAGCAGCAGGCCAAAGCGGCTACCCAGCACCTCGGCGAAGCCATGGCCGATATGAACCTCATCAGCGGCGCGACGCATGGCCTCGGCCTCGCCTACCGCCAGCTCAACGACCAGCAGAAGGCCGCTCGCTTCTTGATTCAGACGCTGCAAAAGATCGTCAGCCAGATGGACGAGTTCTCGCTCGACGAAAACGCCGACCGCGTGTACATCACGCTTGGCTCGCTGGTGGACGGCGCAACTGACGAATCGCTGGTGCAGATGAACGAGCAGTTCGCCACCGCCCTAAGCGGTGAGAACTGGCGCAGCCGCGTGCGCGATCTGACGATGCACTTGATGGAGACGCTGCGACGCGATGGGCCGCGCGGCCTGATCGACATCCTCACCACCAGCGGCGGCGAATCCGGCTTGCCTGAGATCATCACTACCGTGGATCGCTACATCCGCCAAGGCCTCTACACGCTGGCGATGGACGAAGCCCACAGCGCCGTCGAGGTCGCCCCTTACTACCTGCCTGCTCACATCCGCATGGCTGAAATCTTGATGAAAGAGGGGCGCATCCGCCAAGCAATCATGAAGTACAACGTGATTGCCCGCGCCTATATGACGCGCGGTGAGAATGATCGCGCCGCCGCCATCCTCACCGATGTGTTGAAAATGGCCCCGCTCGATATCGAAGTGCGCCAGAACCTGATCGAGCTGCTCGAGCAGCAAGACCGCATGAGCGACGCGCTCAACCAATACATCGACCTCGCGCACACCTATCAGCAGTTGGGCGACTTTGAGCGTGCCAGCCAGACCTTCGCAGCTTCGGAACGGCTCGCGCGGCGCATCAGCGCCCCCACCAAGAAGATCGTCGAGATCAAGCACGCCATCGCTGAGATCAATCAGATGCGCTTGAATACGCGCCAAGTGCAAAAGGTCTATGAGGAAATCCTCGAGCTGGCGCAAGACGACGAGCGTGCGCTGCGCGGCTTGGTGGACATCAACTACAACCAAGGCAACACCGTGGAGGCCGTCAAACGGTTGGACGCGCTGTTGGGGGTTTATGCCGCCAAAGGCACGGTGAATAAGATCACGGCTTTGCTCTCGGAACTGGTCGAGCAGTACCCGCGCGATATGGCGCTGCGCGCCCGCCTTGCCAGCATCTACCGCAAGCTGGGGCAGCCCGCCCAAGCCATCGAGCAGCTCGACGCGCTCGGCGAGCTTCAGCTTGAGGCCGGCATGAACAAGGACGCTGCCAACACCATCCGCCAAATTATCGCGCTCAAGCCTGACCGCGTTGAGGAGTACAAGAAGCTGCTCTCACAACTGGAGTAAGCAAACTAAGGAAGCGACGTGCAGGAAATACTATGGGTCATCGGGAATATCACGCCCTCGGCATTGGTAGATATCACCATTGTCGCCCTGTTGTTTTTCACGATTAGT
Organism: Anaerolinea sp.; assembly: GCA_046719465.1. Taxonomy (GTDB): domain Bacteria; phylum Chloroflexota; class Anaerolineae; order Aggregatilineales; family Phototrophicaceae; genus JANWYT01. Next base: position 7,915 of record JBDNCV010000027.1, on the reverse strand, counting down.
TTATCGTTCCGCGGTCGGCAAGCGGCCACACTGCTGCGCGGCATCTTGATCTTGTTCGTCGGCTTGTTCATCGTGGCCACCATCCTGAGGCTGCAAGCGCTCAATTGGCTGCTCAACAACGCGGTGACGGCGCTGCTGGTGGCCGTGCCGCTCATCTTCCAAAATGAGCTGCGCTCCCTCTTTGAGCGGGTGGGGCGCGGGCGGCTGCTGTCCTTCAGCGATGCGCCCGACGACATCCGCGATGAAGTGATCGACGAGATCGTTAAAGCGACTGAAAAACTCAGCGAGCGCCGCCACGGCGCGTTGATCGTCCTGCAACGCCACAGCAGCCTCGATGAGTTCGCCAGCACCGGCATTCAGATCGCTGGCCGCGTAAAGGCCGAACTGCTGCTTACCATCTTCTGGCCCAAGACCGAGCTGCACGACGGCGCAGTGATCATCAACCGCCACGGCGTGCTGGTCTCAGCGGCGGCGGTGCTGCCCCTGACGGCTTCGCGCAACCTGCCCACGCCCAAGATGGGCACGCGCCACCGCGCCGGTGTGGGCATCACCGAGGTCACGGATGCCGTGTGCGTCATCGTCTCGGAAGAGACGGGGCGCGTGAGCTTGGCGCAAAACGGCCAGCTCATCATGCGCCTTGAGTCTGAGCGGCTGCGCGGCCTGCTGAAGGCCGCCTACTCTGACGCGCTGGCCACCCCGACCTCCGGCCTCCGCGCTTATCTTGAGCAAGGGCTGCGCCTGCTGGGGCTGCAGCCGCGAAAGGCAGCGGGCTGATGGCACAGCGCTCTACTCTGCTTTACAACCTGTCGTGGCTGCTGGCGAGCTTCGTGCTGGCGTTCCTCGTCTGGATTTTGGCCACCGTCCAAGCAGATCCCATCGCCCAGCAGACGCTGGCCAGCGTCCCTGTGACGATTGTCACCCGTGAGGGCTACACGGTGATCGACACGCCGCGCACTCCGACCGTGCGCGTCATTGTGCGCGGGCAGCAGTCAGCCATCAGCCTGCTCACCGCCGATGATCTGAGCGTCCGTGCCAACCTGACGGAAGCCGACATCGGCCAAGTGACCGTGCCGCTCACCGTCAGCATTGGGCGGCGCGGCATCTACGCCGCCGACACGCAGCCCTCACAGATCACCGTCACCCTCGACCAAATCACCACCGCCCAAAAGCCGCTGGAAATTAACGTCACCGCTGCGCCGCCGGTCGATTTCGCCTATGACCCGCCGCAGGCCGACGCGCTGCAAGTGGCCGTCACAGGGGCCAGCAGCAAGGTCAATCAGGTGGTGGCGGTGCGCGCCCAGCTTGACCTCTCCAATCGGCGCAACCCGCTTGACGTGGTGACGCCGCTTGTGCCCGTCGATGCGCAGGGCAACCGCGTCAACGATGTGACCGTCGAGCCGCGCTCGGCCACCGTCAGCGTCAACATCTTCGCGCGTGAGGACGTGCGCCAGCTCACCATTCGCCCCGCCATTGAGCTTGACACGCTCGAAGCAGGCTACGTCCTGACGAGCATCGGCTATGAGCCGCAGACCCTCTACGTCAGCGGCAGCGCCGAGCGCTTGTCTCAGCTCCCCGCCACCATCGAAACCGCCTCCATCGACCTCACCGGCATGACCAGCGATTTCAGCGTCGATGTCGAAGTCGATCTGCCAGAGGATGTCGTCATCCTCTCCGGCAGCAGCACCGTCACGGTCAACCTCGGCATCTCGGCGCAGACGACCGCCCGCCAGATCGACTCCGTGCCGATTGAGGTCATCGGCCTGAGTGAAGGCTACAGCGCCACGCTTACCCCGGATTTGATCTCCATCGTGATCAGCGGGCCAATCAGCATCGTCAATCAGATCAACCCGCTTGACGTGCGCGCCATCGTCGACTTAAACGGCCTTCCAGTGGGCACGCAGGAGATCGTGCCGCGCATCATCATCCAGCAGGGGCGCGTGACGCTTGATACGACGCTGCTGCCCGCCGCCGTCACCGTGACTATCGTCCAAACCAGCAGCGCCACCCCCAACGCGAACGGCGCGCCCTAGCGCATAGGAAGTGTCTGAACTGCTGGTGATGGCGCTGCCCCCTGCACCTTACCTCTTATGCTAGGTTGAACGCCGGGCGCTAAAGCATCCGGCAAAAGCGCGCCCCCGCGCGCCCGCCAGAGGCTTGAGCCTCTAGCGCACGGCCACCTTCTGCTGCGGCTTAGACACTCCCTTTTGGGAGGTGTCTAACGTGGTGGCGATGCGCAATCGACCCCTCACCCTGTCTGGCCTGCGGCCAGCCTGTTCCTCTCCCACACGGGGCAAGCGGCAGCACCAGCTATTTCGACACGCCTAAACCAGACCCAACCTACGACCTGCGCAGCGTTCATGATACAATGCACGGTCACGTAAGAAACGAGGCAGCACCATGAATCGGAAACCTATTGTGGCGCTCGTGGGCCGGCCTAACGTCGGCAAGAGCAGCCTGTTTAATCGCATCGTAGGCGAACGGCTGGCCGTCATCCACGACATGCCCGGGACGACCCGCGACCGCCTGCAAGCCATCGGCCATTGGAACGGGGTCAACTTTCACATCGTCGACACAGGCGGCATCGAGGTCTACCAGCCCAAGGGCGTGCGCGACACCGCCCCGTTGGCCGAAGGCAGCATTGACTTCGTCGAACAGATCAAGAGCCAAGCGATGCAGGCCATCCAAGAGGCCGACGCGATCATCTTCGTCGTGGACGGCCAGCAAGGCGTCACCGCTGCTGATGAGACCATCGCTGAAGAGCTGCGCCCCACCAACAAGCCGATCTTCGTCGCCGCCAACAAGATCGACGACGAGCGCAAGGTGCAAGATGCCTTTGAGTTCTACGGCTTGGGGCTGGGCGAGGTGATCGCTGTGAGCGCCATCCACGGCCTCGGCGTGGGCGACCTGCTCGATGAAGTCGTCGCCTCCGTTCGTCATATTGCAAACCGCACCGACGACGAGGACGACGATGAGCACCTCAAGATTGCCATCGTAGGCCGCCCCAACGCAGGCAAAAGCACGCTGCTCAACCGCCTGACCGGCGAAGAGCGGATGATCGTCAGCCCCATTGCCGGAACCACGCGCGACGCCATCGACACCGACATCACATGGCACGGCGAGCGCATCACCTTGATCGACACTGCTGGCATCCGCCGCCGTGGCCGCATCGAGCCGGGCGTGGAGAAGTTCAGCGTTGTGCGCGCCATGCAGGCCATCGAACGTGCCCACGTCGCCATCCTCGTGATCGACGCCGAGCAAGGCGTGACGGAACAAGACGAGCACATCGCGGGCTACGTGATCGAGGAGTTCAAGAGCATCGTCATCGCCATCAACAAATGGGACGCGGTCGAAAAAGACGCATACACGATGAATCAGTTCATCGCCACCGTGCGCGACCGTCTGCACTTCATCCCCTACGCGCCGATTATCTTCTTCAGCGCGCTCACCGGCCAGCGCATCCACACCGTGCTGGAAACCGCGCATCGCGTCTACCAAGCACGTTTTGCGCGCATCGCCACATCCGAGCTGAACCAGATCGTGCGGAACGCCGTCGAAAAACACGCGCCGCCCACCAAAGGCGTCAAGCGCCTCAAGATCTTCTACGCCACGCAAGTCCGCACCAACCCGCCCATCTTCCTGATGCACGTCAACGATAAGAGCATCGTCCACTTCTCGTATGAGCGGTATTTGGAGAATCAGATTCGGGCGCAGTACCCGTTTGAGGGGACGCCGATCCGCATCAGCTTCCGCCAGCGCGGCAGCGAACTTTAGCCGATGAGGTCATGCAGCTCAAAGATTTTGGTGCCGTTGTGGCGTCCTTTGAGCATGACCTCGCCTAAGCTCTTGCCGCGCACCTTGCTCCCTAAGCGCGCCACCAGCCGTTCATCTATCAAGATCTGGCCGGGCTGTGCCATCTCTTGCAGGCGCTTGGCCACGTTGACCGTGTCGCCGACGGCGGTATAGTTCAAGGCGCGCTCGTTGCCGATATAGCCGACAACCGCCTCCCCCACCGTCACGCCGATCCCAACCGCCAATTGATGCCCATGCTGCGCGTTGACCTCCTGCACAGCGCGCTGCACCGCCAGCGCCGCATCCGCCGCGCGGAACACATGATCGGCCTGTGGCAGCGGGGCGTTGAAGATGGCCATCAGCCCATCGCCGAGGTATTTGTCGAGCGTGCCCTCCCATGAGAGGATGACCCCCGCCGCGAGGTTGAGATAGTGGTTGAGCGTCTCGACCAACACCTCCGGCTCCACCGATTCACTCCACGCGGTGTAGCCGCGGATATCCGCAAACAACACGCTGATCTCTTGGCGCTGCCCGCCGAGTTTGATCTCATCCTTGCGCGCCAGCACCTGCTCTACCACCGTGGGCGCCACAAACTGCTCAAACGTCGCCCGCAGTTTGTCCTTTGACTTCAACAACGCGGCAAAGTTGCGGCTGTTCTGGATGGCGATGGCGACATAATCAGACATCGCGCTGAGCATGGCCGCGTCTTGCTGGGTCAGCAGGGGGCTGCTGGGCTGGAAGTTGGCCACCGCCAGCACGCCCATCGGCCGGTCTTGCCACACCACGGGCACATACACGCTGGAGCCGTGGCCTTTGCCAATCACTTCAGGATGCGTCACGATGGGTTGGCGCGTCTTGATCGCCTGCCATGCAATAACGTCGTCGATCACCTCGCCAAGGGTTTTCGACTTCGCCATGAGCTGATCGCGCATCGCCCGCTTGACGAGCTGCTTGTTCTCGATCAGCGCGAGGAACGCCTCCTCCGCGCCGGTCACTTGCACCATCGCATCGACGATGCGCGGCAGCAGCTCCGCCATGTCCGCCAGCGAGGTGACACTCTTGCCGAGGTGATAGAGGGTGTTCAGTTCCTTCACACGGCGCTGAAGCTCACGATTGGCAGAGAGCACACGCTCCGTCAGCGCGTCGCGTTCACGGCGCAGGCGCGTTTCAGCCAGCGCGCGGTCAATCGCCGCCAGCATCTCCTCAGGATAGTAGGGCTTCTTCACATAATCGCGCACGCCGAGGCGGTAAACCTCAATCGCAATTTCTTCGGAGCCGTGCAGCGTCATCAAAATCACAGGGATGTCGAGGTGGCGCTCTCGCATCTTCTCTAAGACTTGGCGACCGTTCAGGCGTGGCATCTGAAAATCCAGCAGGATCAGATCCGGCTTGTGCTCGATGGCCATGTTGAGGCCTTCCAAACCGTCGGCTGCCTCTAGGGCTTGAAAGCCATTGGGCTTCAAGACGTAGTCAATCAAAAACTGTCGGTTATCCTTGCCATCGTCTATGATCAAGACAGTCTCAGAGTGCATACCAACGGCCTACCTAGTCCTCAATCGGTGAATTCGAAATCTGCACGACACTGATCGGCTCGCGCCGCCCTTTGACGTTGAGCCAACCCCGCGGCTTCCCGATGACAAACTCCTGCGTCGCCACATACACCGACTCTGTAACCAAGATTTGACCGCGAGTGGCCAAATCTTGCAAGCGCGCCGCCACATTGACCGTATCGCCCACCGCTGTGAAGTTCATCTGGTTGAGCATCCCCACATTGCCGACCACGGCTTGGCCCTCGCTGATGCCAAAATTGACCAAGAGGCGATGCTCCGGCTCAAGGCGTTGATGGAACCAGTACAGCTCATCTTGGATGTGCAGCGCGCTCTTGACAGCCCGCGCGATATAATCGGGCTGCGCGTGCGGTGTGTTATACAGCGCCATCACGCCATCCCCGATGAACTTGTCAATCATGCCATCATACAAGCTGATCACCTTGCCGAACAGCGCATGATAGGCGTTCAGCACCTGCAGCAGCGTCTCAGGATGTTCACGTTCGGAGAGGCTGGTGAAGCCTTCCAAATCTGCAAACAAAACCGCCACCGGCTGAATCTGCCCGCCCAGCGCCACCGAGTCCGGGTTGGTCAGCAGGCGCTGCACCACCTGCGGGGACACAAACCGCTCAAACGTAGAGCGTGTGTGTTGGGATTCCAAGCGCAGCGCGTCCTCCTGCTGCTTCGTGCTGAGGCGGCGCTTAACCCGCGCCAGCAGCTCCTTAGCGCTGTAGGGCTTCACGAGGTAATCATCGGCCCCCAGCGACAGCCCTTTGACGCGGCTCTCCACATCCCCGAGCGCGGTCACCATGATGATCGAGATGTTCTGCGTTGCTGGGTTCGATTTAATCTGCTCGCACACGTCAAAGCCCGTCACCATCGGCATGTTGACATCCAGCAAGATCAGATCAGGCCGATGCTCATTCGCCAGCTTCAGGGCAGTGTTGCCATCAAGCGCCGTCAGGATACCATCGTAGGTAGTTCCCAAAATGTCGGCCATCAGCTCGACATTCTCGCGATTGTCGTCGACGACGAGGATCTTCATGGCGCTCATCCCAAGTACGTTTGCAGTTTGATCGCCAACAATTGCAAGTTGATCGGCTTGCTGATGTAGTCATCACAGCCAGCTGCAAGGGCGCGGTCGCGGTCACCTACCATCGCATGAGCCGTTAGCGCAATGATCGGGATATGGCGCAAGTCATCATCTGCTTTGAGAAGCTTGGTGGCCGTCCAACCGTCCATCTTGGGCAGCGATAAGTCCATCAAGATAAGATCGGGTTTTTCACGCCGTGCCAGCGCGACGCCTGCTTCCCCGTCCGTCGCTTGGAACACATCGTACTCGAGCGAGTCGAGCACATCCACCAAGAGCGTCATGTTATCGCGGTTGTCCTCAATGACCAAGACCCGTTTGGCCATTCGTAGGAACTCCTTACAAAGCATCCACAGAGCATCTGACTGTGATTGAGTGTATCACAGAACTCGTTTTGTGGGGGCGCTGCCACCTCGCTCAGGCGTGGGGTCTAGTGGTGCATGGGGGGTCGCTTGGGCGGTGGCGCTGGCTCGGCCATCAAGTCCAGCCCAACGAGTTCCGCCACCCACTCAACCATCGGGTCATCAAACTCACGATAATCACAGATATCACAGGTGAAGGCAATCGCGCCCGGGATCGTCACCAATTGGCCTTCATACACCGTGATAAACGTTGCTTCGCCCTTCTGCAGGCGTCCTACGAAGCAGCGCGGGCACAATTCGTCGTCAGGTTTTGCCATGTGTTTTGATTGCCTATTCTGAGTATGCGTGGCCCATGATCAAGCCAAACTTAGCTGGGGGCCAATAGCGGAAGACCGCCTCGCCGACAATATCGCGGATCGTGATGACCCCAAACGAGCGTGAGTCGACGCTGTTGGGGCGGTTATCGCCTAACACATAGTATTCATCTGGGCCGAGCGTCACCGGTTCCTGCACACAGCGTGTGCACACGTTGGCCACATACGGCTCTGACAGCCGAACGCCGTTGATATACACCTGATTATCGACGAACGACACGGTTTCCCCCGGCAGGCCGATCACGCGCTTGATGAGCATGGTGGTGGGTTCGCGTGGGTTGATCGAGTTGAACACCACAATGTCGCCGCGCTGTGGCCGCCCCAACATATAATGAAGCCGCGAGACGATCAGGCGGTCGTTGGTCTCAAACGTGGGCTGCATGCTGCGCCCCTCCACCAGCGAGCGCGGGATGACCATATCGAACAGCACCGTCACAACAAAGACGAAGACCACCGTGCGCACCAATTCCCCCCAAAACCCGGGGCGCGCCAACCGAGGCCGGAGGCGGTCTTTGCGATGATCTGCAGTTTCAATCATGAGTGAGCTTCCCCAGCCGATGTATGCAAAGTCATTATAGGCGGGTGAGCGAGCAGCTCACAAGGCACAGATCAGCCAAACCTGCACTTGACGCTGCTCAACGACGGCCTGTAGAATGCATGTCGTTAGGCCCCATCGTCTAGCGGTCTAGGACATCACCCTTTCAAGGTGAGGACACGGGTTCGAGTCCCGTTGGGGTCATCATACGTACCATT
>JBDNCV010000264.1:0-2556 GCA_046719465.1 Anaerolinea sp. | reverse complement strand
GATCTGGTAGGCCCGTGCCGCGGCCTGCATCATCGTGCCGAGGTTGAAGGTGATCTCGTAGAAGATCAGCGTTGGGAAGTAGATGAGGTCAAGCCCGGTCTTAACCAACTCAGGGTTGCAGATGACCACGTTCACGCCTGCGCGGATCTGCTCTTCGATGACCTTCTCGCGCCGTTCGGCTTGCACGGTGTTCTTGAGGATGTAGGGCACAGCGCTGGGCACATGTTGGCGGATCAGGCGCTCGATGCGCGGCTGGATGTCGCGGGTGGCGGTTTGGCGCAGATACACCACACACGGACGCCCCGCCGCTAATTCGGCGCGCAGCAAGTCGAGGAGCGCCCCCTCTTTGGCGTAGAGGCGATGCTCGCCGTAGGACGGGATCTGCGTGACGACGTGGGGTTGTGGCTCGCCGGTGATGGGGTGCTTGATGTTGTGGATCACCTCCGTCGGACGGAAGGGCGTGTTCACCCACCCCATCGCCCATTGCAGATACGCCCCTCTGAAGGTGGTATCGCCCTCCCATTTGCGCTGGATCAGGTAATCTTTCAGCAGGGCGCGGGTGCGCTCGTACTGACTGTAGGTATCGCTGTCCATCGCCACCGGCACGGCGATTTCCTCATAGCGCGGCAAGGCTTTGCCCAAATCCGCCAGCGAGAAGAAGATCGCGTGATCCAGCGCCTCCGCCACCAGCAGCGGGGAAATTCCGGGGGCCTCCTCATAGGGGCGCTCATACGTCGATGTGCCGGTGTACACTCCGGTGTCCCGGTCGTAGGTCGGGCGCTCCTCGACGACCTGCTCGCGCACCCCCATATCGCCTACCCACTGCGCCTCAGCGCGCCCGCGCTGTTTGCGGCCCTCTTCGACGACCGTCTGGAAGGAACGTGTCCCGCGTTCTTTGCGGCTGAGGCGTGGCGCGCCGCCCCAGTTGTAGCGCTGGCGCACCCGTTCGTTCAGGTGATACTCGATGTTGAACAGCGACGAGGCCTTGCCGTTGAACGGCGTGCCGGTCATCGCCAGCACCTTCTTCGCGACACCGGCTAATCTGCCGAACGCCTCGCCATTCCCCGTATCCCCGTGCGCCGCTTCGTGGATTTCATCCCAGATGAGCAGATACACCCGATCGGGATAAACGCGTTTGATGTACTCATCCAATCGGTAACGGGGGTTCTTCGTCGGGTATTTGTCGCCGGGCTTGGGGCGCGAACCGGTATCTCGCGCCTCCTGCCACAGGGGGCTGTTGCAAACTGAACAGGTGCGCTTGCCAGATTTCAGCCAGCTCTCCGACGCAGGCACCGGCACGCCTCTCTTCTCCTGCATGACAGCGCAGCCGCAGCTGGGGCACTGGGCGCGGCGCTCGCGCACCACCCGCGGGCGACCTTCGTAGCCGTAGGGGGTGGGCTGCGAGTGTGGCCACAGCGCGACCGGTTCATCCCGCCAGACGACTGCCGGTTCTCGACTGCATCCTAACTTGGTCAGATCGCGCTTGATGAGACCGATCTTGGGCACACCCGCGCCGATTTTCTCAGCGCGGGACATGAAGCGCTTGACGTCTTCGTGCCGATCTAATCGCTCAACTACGCTGTTGGGGTGGATGCTGAGCAGCTCGCGCTGCCACTTCTCGATCAAATGCGGCGGACACACGATCAAGATGACCTGTTCGGGTCGCATCTCGCGCGCGAGCTTCTGCGCCGCGCCGGACGCGATCGCCAATGCGGCCGTGCCGCCCATCGCCGTTTTGCCCGTCCCCATCATCCCGCAGAGCAGGATGCTGTCGCGCCTCTCAAAGCCTTTGGTGATCGCGGCGATGACGTGCTGCTGCGCGGCATACAGCGGATATTTCCCCTTCAGCCGGATGCGATCCAGCCAGCGCGACAGGCCGTTCATGTCGAACTGGTAAGCAGGCGAGAACTTGTTGTTCAGATAGCCTACCAGCGCTTTCTTGTTGTTGGTGATGAACGCCAGCAGGGCTTCATCGCCGTCCATCTCAACCAGCGTGCCATCCTCCGCCAGCAAGGTGAGGGTAGTCGAGGGTTTCAGGCGGATGGTCGTTTTCTTGACCTGCCGTTCCGGGTCGTTGGGGTCGGATTCGACATCGACCCGGGCGATCTGCTCGACGTGCTGGGTCTTGCCACGAATGGCCACTGTGCCGTAGGTTTCGGTGTCGATCACCGCGCCGTCTGCCATGCCTGCGGCCAGCACCAACGCCAGATGTCCGGGACGCGGCGCGACAACCGGTTCGATCTGCGGTGGCGGTTGGGGAATTTCGAGCAGCGCCTGAAACCCGTTGGTCTGCCACGCGCCCTGTTCCTCGATGAGCTTTGCGCCTTGCGCTGGGTCGATCATGTCGGGCGCGAACACGAAGCGGGTAACCGTCTTGGGCGCGGGCAGTTTGTAGACTGGCTCCGGTTGGACGTTCAGCAGCGGCGGGTCTGCCTTCTGGGCCATGATCCGTTCGTAGAGCGCTTCGGGGTTGGCTTGCAAGCCCTTGACCGCCGCGACAATGATCTGGTCATACTCGCCAAGATGCTTGCCCGGCAGCGCCCACATATCGACGCG
>JBDNCV010000263.1:0-2562 GCA_046719465.1 Anaerolinea sp. | reverse complement strand
ACGGAGTATCTGGCGCGGCAGGGCATCCACAGCGTGATGCGCCAAGGCACGCTGACACTGCTGCAAGCGCGGCCACAGGACACGGCGATGACAGCGCTAATCGACCTGCGAGAGGCCGCCCGTGAGGTCATCCTGAACGCGCTGCCGCAGCCGCAAAGCGGGCTGCTCGTCGGGATTTTGTTGGGGAACGAACGTGACATCAGCGCCCCCGTAGAAGAAGCCTTCCGCCGCACCGGGCTGTCGCACATTATCGCCATCAGCGGCTTTAACATGGCGGTGCTGAGCGGCGCGGTGCTGGTGCTGCTGCGCCCGCTCAACGTGCGTCGTCCGGCGTTGACGGTGCTGATCACGGTTGGCGTGTTGGTCGCGTATACCGTATTTGTGGGGGCAGGCGCATCGGTTATGCGGGCAGCAGTTATGTGCGCGCTGCTGCTGGCCGCGCCCCTTGTGCGGCGGAAAGCCTACCTGCCTGCGTCGATTGCGGCGGCAGCGCTGTTCCTGACCCTGCTTGACCCGTTCGCGCTGTGGGATGTCGGCTTTCAACTGAGCTTCGCGGCGGTGTTGGGCATCGCGCTGTGGCTTCCGCCTTTGCAGCGGCTGAGCGAACATTGGGCGAATGAGCGGCTCCATTGGCCACCGGCACAGCAGCTCGCTCGCCTGTTAAGCGATCTGCTGCTGGTGACGCTGGTGGCGCAGGTTGCCACGCTGCCGCTGCTCATGCTGCACTTTCAGCAGGTGTCGTTGGTGTCGTTGATGGTGAACCTGCTGGTGCTGCCGGTGCAGGCGGTGGTGCTGATTGTGGGCCTGTCATCGCTGCTGGTGAGCTTTGTCACGCCGTTGGTGGGGGATGTGCTGTTCGCGTTGGTCTATGTGCTGCTGACGTGGACGACAGAGATCGTGCGCGCGTTTGCAGCGCTGCCACTGGCAGTGCAGACGGTCTATCTTAGCCCCGCGTGGGTGATGCTGTTCTACGTTGGCATGATGGGAGGCCACATGCTCAGTCATTATGATCCAACATGGTGGGCGCGCCTGCGCCGGATGCCGCTGCGGCGCGTGGCCGTCGGGCTAGCGGTGTGCGTGTTGGGGCTAGTGGGGTTGACGCTGACACAGCGCCCTGATGGTCGGCTGCACCTCTACTGGCTCGACGTTGGCCGCAGCAGCGCCGTGCTGATGCAAACGCCGCAGGGGGCGCAAATCTTGATCGATGGCGGGCGCTATCCAACGCGCTTGATGACGGCGCTCGGCGAGGTGATGCCCCACAACGACCGCCAGATCGACATGCTCATTTTGACGCAGCCTGAGGACGCTGACAACGCTGCGCTGCTGGAGGTGCTGCGGTTTTATGAGGTGGGCGTGGTGGTCAGCACAGGCCAGCCCAGCGCCAGCGAAACGCAAGCGGCGCTGTGGGAGCGCCTGCGCGATGTGCCGCAGACGGTGGTGACGCGCGGGTCGCGCATCAGCTTAAGCGACGGACTGCACTTTGACGTGCTGCACCCAGCGGAACGGCCCAGTCTGGCGACACCATCGTCGGAGAGCGCGCTGGTGCTGCGGCTCGTGTATGGCGACCGCAGCGTGCTGTTCGCAGGCAATACACACCACCCGCTAACAGATCAACGGCTGCACAGCGACGTGCTGCACTTGGCCGCGCCGCGGCGCGTGCATCGCTCCGAGCTGTGGTATGTGGAGGCAGCCCAGCCCAGCGTCATTGTGATGCAGCTTGACCGCGGCGGCAGTAACCGCTACTTGCTCGATGAACTGGCGCTTGAGTATCCATTGCCACCGGTCTTGCGCACAGATCGTGATGGCATGGTGCACCTCATCAGCGATGGCGTGCGCTGGTGGATGCAGCCGCGCTAGAAGATGCGCGCGTAGACCGCGTTGGGCAAGAAGAACGCGCCGACCACGTACATCCCCGCTATGATCCCGGTTGAGAGGCCGAGCGGCAGCGCAAGGCCGCCCTTACGCCCGTGCTTGCGGGTCATCGCGCCTGCGATCATTGGGAACAGACACATGATGATGTGCATCATGAAGGTGAGGAAGCCGCGGTTGCTCAGCAGGTTTTCACCGCCGATCACAAAGCGATTCAGAAATGGCACGGTGTTACCACCTGCCCCGCGCACAAGGTCGAGGACGCAGCAGAACATAGCTACATAAATCAGGTAAGGTGGCACGACGTTCTTTTCAGGAATGGCCGCCAACGTCAAGATGCACAAGATAAACACCGTGTAGACAAAGAGATCCGCCAGCGAATCAGGCCGCAAAATGGTGCCGAGCTGTTGAACTATGCTGACGAGCTGTTGACCTAAGTCCATTGAATTTTCCTCCAATGATGAGTCCGAGATTGACATAGGATTATTATAACGTGATTCTCAGCTACAATCATAACAGGCATGGTTGATGCGGCAACAGGCAGGGTTGAGCAAGTGAGGAGTAAGCGATGCTCAGACAAGCGATGCAGCGGTGGCGATACTGGCGCGAACAGTTTGAGAGCTGGTGGCAGACGCTGCCACATGCCACGCAGACACTGCCAAGCTATTTGCTGCGCGCCGTGCACGATTCGTC
>JBDNCV010000262.1:0-2590 GCA_046719465.1 Anaerolinea sp. | reverse complement strand
GCTGAGCTGGCTGAGGCCGACCACGAGGTGATCTACCGCGTCTACAACAGCGGGCACAACTGGGTCGCGTGGCACGCCATCCTCTGCGACGCCCTCACGACGTTGTATGGGGCTTAACAGCACTGTGAGTGTCTAAGTCCTAACAGGTGGCTGCGATAAGCCAGAGGCTTGAGCTCCCTTTGGGGGGTGTTTGATCTATTCCACTATAGAAACTCCCACTGCACCCACTGCGTAGCATGAAACTTTTGTCTCGTGTAGAATGACGAATTATGAATAAGCATCGAGTTTCTACATTCCCTCAAGAGTTCACCTTTGTCGATTTGTTCGCAGGCATTGGTGGCTTTCGGCTCGCATTGGAGCGTATAGGCGGACGGTGCGTATTTTCATCCGAGTGGGACAAGCTGGCGCAGATGACTTATCAAGCTAATTATGGCGACGTGCCAGCCGGTGACATCACTAAGATTTCCGCCTCTGACATCCCTGAACACGACGTGTTGACAGCAGGCTTTCCCTGTCAACCATTCAGCATTGCAGGTGTCACAAAACACAATGCCCTCGGCAACGCACACGGCTTTGCGCATACAACCCAAGGAACACTTTTCTTCGACGTGGCGCGTATCATCGCCGCCAAACGCCCCAGCGCTTTCATCCTTGAAAATGTCAAGAATCTCAAAAGTCACGACAGGGGACGTACCTTTGCAGTAATCGAAAATACCCTGACGAAAGAATTGGGATATTTTGTCTACCATCGCGTGTTGGATGCACGTTCATTTGTTCCACAGCACCGCGAACGGATCTATATTGTGGGCTTTCGAGAGCCGCGGCATTTCGCTTTCCCCAGCCTGCCTGAAGCCGAGCCGTGCATAAGCGAGATTCTCGAACCAGAGGTTGACCCCAAATATACACTCACAGACCATCTTTGGAGCTATTTACAGCAATATGCGAAGAAACACAAAGCTAAAGGCAACGGTTTTGGCTACGGTCTAGTTGATCTAGATGGAGTTGCCCGCACTTTGAGCGCTCGCTACTACAAAGATGGCTCCGAAATTTTAATTCCCCAAGCCGGGCAAAACCCACGACGCTTAACACCCCGCGAATGCGCCCGCCTGATGGGCTTCCCTGAGACGTTCAAAATTGTAGTCAGTGACACGCGCGCCTACAAACAATTTGGGAATGCTGTGGTTGTGCCCGTGGTCGAAGCTATTGCACGGGAGGTCATCCGCAGTCTAGAAACGGACGAAGCATTAAACCCATTTGTGCCAACACGGCAGATGAGCTTGCCATTTCTGTAACTTCAAAGGTACAGCGTGCCCGTCCCACTGAGTCGTCAACAGATCATCCCCTACTTACAGCGCTTCCTCACCCACAACAAGGCGCGTGGTATGGTTGCAGAGCTGGCGCTGACTTCAGAGCTTGGCTTGGATCAACATCGACAGAAGTTGCTAGCAGGTGGTTGGCTGCTTGCGCCCAAGATGGATGGATTTCAACGCTATCGTTATTTGGTTTCTGTCTTGCCACACTTGTACCGCGATGGTGACGAACTGCGAGCAGCTGTCGCTAGGCTGGAGCAAGACCGCGGATGGCAGGGGCTAGCAACCTTTCTCTCTCAGAGTGGGATCGGGATCATCGCAAGTGGCGCATGGTCAGCAGCGCCGAACGGCCTTGATGAGCTGCGCTGGGACAGCTTCGTTTACCAAAACGAGCGGCTTGTTCCAGCGGATGGTGACCAGCCGTTCATCTCATGGCCGGGGGCGCGTGGGCGTGCCAGTGCAGGCAGTCCATGGCAAACAGACGTGTTGGAGCGCTTCGCGGCCGCTTCCGATGCAGCGCTCACTGAGCTGGTATTGCGACAAGCTTTCTTCTATGGCTATCTCAAGGAGCAGCTCCACAAGCCGGTTGATGATCCCTATGATGTAGACGGTTTCATTGTTGCCTATGCTGGGACAGTGATCCCAATTGAGATCAAAGAGAAAAGCCTCACTCGTGAGGGTGATTTTGGGATCGACGCGGGGCGTATCCTTATGCTGCTGCGTCTGTGCCTTGCGACTGACAGTAACGCCTTGTATCTGATTCGTCAGGTGGATGAAAGTGCAGCACGTGCTTTGGTCAGTTGGCGTTACATCACACTAGCAGATATGATCATGGGCTGCCGCTGGAACCTGCAAGCAGGAGGCAGAGGGATGACTGGCGGCGCAACCCAAACGGTGATGATCTCAGGTGACTTATTTCAGGATTTCGGCCCAGACAACTTTTCTGAGGATTGGCTGGCGCGCAACAGTAGTCTGCAAAACGCCATTCGCGCCGCAGCACAAGAGCTGGCCAGTGATCTCGGACGATACCTGTGAACTAGCCTTCAGCGCCTGCCCACGCCTGCGCGTAGAGGGCTTGTTGTTCGGCGTTCCAGCCTTCGCGCTGGGCGACGGCGGCCACATCAGCGAGGTCATGCTCACGGTAGAACTCGCCCATCATGCGGATTTGATCGCGCGCGTCGTCCCATTTGCCCTGCTGCGCCAGCGCGAGGATCAGCCACGCCAGCGCCGCCGCGGCCAATCTCGCGGACGATGCGGAAATCGCCGAGCTTTTGCGGCGG
>JBDNCV010000261.1:0-2604 GCA_046719465.1 Anaerolinea sp. | reverse complement strand
GCCGCAGCACGCCCCCTTCTCCACCCGGAGAAGGGGGTTGGGGGATGAGGCCTCTTGCTCGCCCCTACGTCTGCGGCCTGCGCGCCCGTATAATCAGCGCACATGAACCATCAACAACGGATAAACCCCTTTGACAAGCGTATCTCTGCCCGTCGCTGAGCTGGCCCCGGCCGCCGCGCGCGCGGGCCACTGGCGCGAACGCGCCCTCTACACCGCCACCCTGCTGCTCACGGCCTTGTTTTGGCTGCCACAGGCCATCCGCTGGATGGACGACAGCGACTTCGGCCCACACGGGGAGGATGTCGTCCGCACGCTGGACAGCCTGTGGTGGGTCATCACCAACATCCCGCACTTCCTATTTCAAGCGCTCTCGGCAGGGGTGGTGCGCCTGCTCAACGTCGACGTGCCGATGGCGATGGCGATTGTCATCACGCTGGCCACGCTGACGCTGGGCGCGGTGCTGTTTGTGGTGTTCCGGCGGGCGCTGGCAGGCGACCACGCGCTGACGTGGCCGCAGGGCGCGCTGGTGATGGGCGCGGTGCTGGCGCTGTTGGTGGTGGCCCCGCTGGCCTTCTTCAACGCCGAGAACCTCTATTTTGGCTTCTTCGCCCCCAACGTGTATCACAACCCCACCGTCAACCTGATGAAGCCTTCAGCGGTGGCGCTGTTCTTCGCGGGGCTGGCGTGCTTCCACCCGGCATGGCGACCGCGACCACTGCCCCTGTGGATGCTGGGATACATACTGCTGACGGCGATCTGCCTGTTCAGCAAGCCCAACTTCATCATCGCGTGGCTGCCGCCGATGGCGCTGGCGACGCTCTACTTCATGGCGCGCCGCCGTCCCATCCACTGGGCGCTGCTCATCGGCGGGATTGTGCTGCCCGCGGGGCTGCTGCTGTTCATCCAGACGCAGACGTGGACGGGCGGCGCAGGGATCGAAATCTCGCCGTTTGAAATCTATGATCTCTGGGCGCTGCACTACGAGCCGACCGCCAACCAAGATTTGCTGCTCAAGCACGCCGCGTCGATCGTGTTTCCGCTGCTGGTCTATCTGCTCTACCTGCCGCAGGCCGCGCGCTCGCTGACGTTCAACGTCGCATGGCTCACCTTCTTCGTCGGCGCGGCTTACGTTGACCTGCTGATCGACCGCTCCAACCCAACCGCCGGTGACTTCATGTGGGGAGCGCAGTTTGGGGTGTTCCTGCTGTTCATGGCGGCGCTGCTGCTGCTGCTGCGGCAGATGCGCGCCCACGGCTGGCGTGACCCGCGCCTGCTGCTGGTGGGGCTGGCGCTGGCAGCGCACCTGTTCGCTGGGGCTAACTGGTACTACCTGCATCTGACGCGCCCCTACCTCCAGCTCATCTACATCTGGTGGTAACGGTTCAGCCGCGCGCGATGACCGTTCGCCACAGCGCGTCGAGCGTCGTCAGCAGCAGCAGGTTGCGCACGTTGTAGCCATAGCGCAGCGTGTTGGCGTTAAACACTGCCGAATCAGCATAGCCACGCCCGGCCACCGTTGGATGCACGCCGTCCGCTGCCAGCCCGAAGCCGGGCAGGCGCGCCATGGCGCTGTAGTAGTCCATCAGCGGGACGTTGTAGATGTAGGCGGTGTCGACGATGGCGATGTTGAAATCCCCGATGCGGCGGTTGACCTCAGGGCGGTCAAGGCGCGGCGGGATCGTCGAAAGCACAGGGATCACCCCGCTGAGGATCGACGTTTCGACGATGCGCGATAGGTTACGCCGGAACACGTCCACGCTCATGAAGCCCGCATCGTTTGTCCCCAGCATGATAAGCGCCACCGCTGGCTGCACCCAGCGATACTCGCACGCCAGCGGCGACTCGCCGGGCTGGCATAGGCTGGGGTCAGCATACGACGGATCCAGCACAGTCTCCGTGTTCCAGCCCACGCGCGCCGCCAGCGACCGATTTGAGAACGAACTGCCGAGGCGGGCGGGGGTATGGCTGTAATACTCAATAACCGGCTGCAAATACCAATAATCGCCGAGGTCGTACAGGCCTTCGCCGATGGCCGCGAGGGTGTTTGGGCTGGCGGTGATGCTGTCCCCAACTTTGCTGAACACGTCCGGCCGATTGCCGAGCCTTTGGCCGCGGCGAAAGATGGCGACCGTGTTCTCGTTGATGTTGGCCACCATCGAGGCGACCTCAAACGGCACTTGCACCGCCGCGTCGAAGGCGAAGGGCGCGTCTAACGTGGCGATGTTGATGTATTCTGCCGCAACCCACCCCACGCGCCCATCGAGCAAGCCGACCTGATACCACGTGTCACCCGGGCTGCGCGCCAGCACCAATACCGGCGTGCGCGGCTCTAACACGGCCACGATGGGCGCGTTGAGGTTCGGCGCACTGCGCAGGTTCACGCGGAAGCCGCTGTCCAACACCTCGCCGATCTGCGCCAAGCTCACCCCCGCAGACAGCGCGACCAGCAGCCACACCCACACCCAGCGTCGCATCGTTCCTCCTCCTACAGCGCCCCCATCATAGCCCCAAACGCCGTCTCAAATAAAGCCTCATCCCCCAACCCCCTTCTCCGGGTGGAGAAGGGGGCGGCCTGTGGCTGTGACGTGACCGAAAAAGGCGCTG
>JBDNCV010000260.1:0-2606 GCA_046719465.1 Anaerolinea sp. | reverse complement strand
CGCGGCAAGCAGCGCGTTGTTCACGTCCGCGCGCAGCGGCGCATCATCCGGCTTGCTCGACGGTGCTGCCGTCTTGGGCCTGCTCGCACGGCAGCAGCACGCTGAAGGTGCTGCCGCGGCCCAGCGCGCTCTCAAGGCGGATGCGCCCGTCGTGCAAGCGAACGATTTCCTGCGAAATGGCCAAGCCCAGCCCCGTCCCGACGTGGCGCGTCTCCACGCGGTAGAACGGCTCGAAGATCGCTTGGTGATGTTCAGGGGCAATGCCAATGCCGGTGTCGCTCACATCCACAACCACGTAGTCTCCCTCAAGGCGCTGAGACACGGTGACGCTGCCGCCGCTGGGGGTGTAATAGATCGCGTTGGTGATAAGGTTCGTGAAGACCTGCTGAAGGCGGTGCGCGTCGGCGTTGAGCTTGGTCGGCTCGGGCAGGAGGGTGAGCACGGTTTCGATCTGCTTGGCTTGCGCGTCGGCACGCAGCAGATCAATCGTTTCTCGCAGCACCGTTTGCAGCACCATTGGCTCTTTACGAATGACGAGGCGGCCTTGCTCAATCGAGCCGGAATCGAGCAGATCGTTCACCAAGCGGTTCATCCGCTCCGCGATGCGTTTGAGCACCGGCAGGTGATCGTCGACGCGCCCGGGCTGCTTCTCCAACAGGTAAAGGCGGGTGTTGAAGTTGGTTACCGGCGTGCGCAGCTCATGTGCGGCGTTGATGATGAAGCGGCGCTGCTGCGTTTCTAGGGCGCGGCGCGCGCTGACATCGCGCACGACGATCACCATGCGCGCGTCCTGCGCCCGCAGCGCCGAGAGCGTCAGTTCAACCGGCAGCGCGTCCCCATTTTTGCAGAGCAGCATGCCATCGCAGCGCTCGGCGCGCCCGCTTTCAACGTGGATCGGCACGCCGGTGATAAAGTGGGTGACGGGCTGATCGAGCAAGTCGTTAAGGCTGAAGCCTGTGAGCTGCGACAGCGCGCGGTTAGTATAGCGCATGAGGCCATCCTCAACGTAGACGATGCCGTCGCCGGTGGCTTCAAGGATCGTTTGTAGGCGTTTTTGCTCGGCTTGCAGGTCGCCGGTGCGTGTTTGTATCAGCGATTCCAGTTCGGCCGTGCGGCGCGCGTTGCGGATGGCCAGTGAGGCTTTCTCCGCCAACACGCTGAGGACGATGCCGTCAGCGTCGGTGAAGGCGCTGACATGCTGGCTGTCGAGGTTGATGAGGCCGATAAGTTGGCCATCGATCAGGATAGGCGCGCCCAAATAGGCGCGAATCCACGAAGTCTCAGACCGATGCTCCCAGTCCGGGTCAAGACGGGTGTCTTGGATGACGACGTAGCGATTGTTCACCAACCGACTGTATTTAGAGGACTGCTTCGGGTTGAATTCAATCTCAGAGAGGCGGTCTACAATGTCGTCGTAGCCGCGCTGTGCCACAATGCGCAGCACATCGCTGGCATCGGCCAGCATCAGCGTGCTGGCATCGTGGGCGGGGATGAGCGTCCGCAGGGTGTCGAGAATGCGATCCAACACGGCTGGCAGATCCATCTCGGTGACAATGAGCGTCACCGCCTCGCGCAGCGCCAGCGTCATCTCAACGTGGCGGCGCTGCTGCTGGCGGCTGTGCTGCGTCTCGATGAACGTGCCGATGATGTTACAGATGGATTGGAGGAAGTACACCTCGCTGATGATGAACGGGCGGTCATTTGCGCGGTAGACCGTCAACAGGCCATAGGGGCCGCTGGGGCTGGAGATGGTGATCATCAAGCTGTGCTGGATGCGATGACGCACGAAAAAGGCGTGTTCGTTGTACGGGGGAGACTCTGGGATGTAGTTCAGCAGCAGATAGTCCTGCCTCAATGCCTCGCGCAGCGGGAGCGATTGATCGTTGAGCGAGAGCCGCCGTTCAGGGCGCGTGTAGGCCCCTGCCGCGCCGCGCAGCTCCATCTGATCAGTGGCTGGGAGATGTTCATACACCTCACACCCGCTGATGTCCATCACTTGCTCGACGCACAGGGCAGCGTGTTCCGCCAACTGCCCCAGCGATTCAAACTGAATGGCGCGCATCCCCAACTCGGCGATGATCGCCTGCTGGAGCACGTAGGTGCGCAGGTTGGCCTCGGCGTTTTTCTTCTCGGTGATGTTGCGCAGCACCCCGTGCACGACCAGCCCGCTGGCGGTTGACTGGGCGCTGGCGTGATCATGCATCCACAGCCAATCCTCCCCTTCGTCCCGGCGCACGCGATACTCCACGCTGTGCTCGCCTTTGGCGATGGTTTGCTGCCAGTGGAAATGCAAGAGATGACGATCATCGGGATGCATCTGGGCGTGCCACCCGCCAGCAGCTATGAGCTGCTCGGACGTTTGCCCAACCGTGGTATCGGTGCTGCCAAACACAAGGGCGAGCGTGAAGCGGTCGGGGGCGGTCGCGGTGAGGCGATAGAGAAAGCCCGTCGTGTGCTGCTGCATCGTCTGCATTGTCTCGACCAGCCCGGCGTAGAGCGCGTTGAAGTAGGTGTAAACCAGCGGCCCCCAAACCAGCCGGATCACTATCGCGCCCATGGTTGTACCGATGACGTTCAGGCTGATGCCTTCCAGCGGCACCCCCGCG
>JBDNCV010000026.1:0-33380 GCA_046719465.1 Anaerolinea sp. | reverse complement strand
GGACGCCAGCACAAAGCACGCCAAGCACGCCATTGGTATGCCGAACAACATCATGAAAGAGGTACTAAGCACAGGAGAAGGAGGTTCAGAGATGATGAGCGCGTCCGGCGTCTCGCGGATGTCGAACCTCTCAAACGGATGGCGTTTGAGGCTGCCTCGGCCTTGTTTCTTCTTCGCGTTTGTCATGGTTTCCCTGATGGATAGCTTCAGTTGGCATGATGGGGGATTGCTGTGACAACGAACGCATTGCAGAGGACAGGTCGGTGTAGGCTGCATCATCCTCAGTATCGGGGAAAAACAAAAATGCTGCAAGCTGGCGGCGGATTTCTTCTAACTGGCGACGACTGCTGAAGCCGGTCAGAACTGCGCCAGCGAACACCTGCGGCGGCTCCACGTGCAGGCTGTGGCTGCCCTCGTCCTCGTGGATGCTGAAGCCGGTCACGGGGCGCAGTGGGATGCTGCGCCGCCGCCAAAGCTGAATCGGGCGCTGGTCAAAGGTGATCTGCTCGCGGGTGATGCAGATCGTCTCGGTATTGAGCAGCGCCGCCGCGGCGAACGCCATCAGCCCAACGCCAGCCACCACGAACAAGGCCAGCACGGCGTACTCCCACAGCGCCCAGCCGGGCGTGAACAGGGGGCTGTTCTCAGCAAACAGCAGCCCAAACCACAGCATGCCGTTCCAGAGCGCTGCGAAGCCGAACAGCAGCACGCCCGGGAGGCGGCGCGGCGGCAGCGTGAGGATGAGCGCGTCAGGCGTTTCGTGGATCGTCAGCGGGATGATCGATGACGGTTTGGGTTTGGTCTCAGCCGCGGGCGTTGATGTCGATGGTTTCATTGGCGGCGCGGCTCAAAAGGCCCCCCAACCCCCTTTGCCGTACTCACCGCGCACGGGCAGGTTTTCAAGCCGCAGCAGGCGCTCGATCTCCTGCTCAATGAACAGGGCTGCTTCAGGCTGCATGTTGCTGTCAATGGTCACGTGTCGCCCGTCGCGCATCACTTTGTTGAGCGAGTAGGTGATGGTCGTGCTGCTGCCGCCGCTGCTGCTGCGTGAGGTGCTGATGTGCTGCTTGACGTAAAGCTGCTCCACGCCGTCGAGGTCGAGCGTTTTGCCCGGCCACGGCAGCGGATGATGCGTCAGGGTGATGCGCTGGCGGTTGATGCGGTAAGTCGTGCTGTTAACCAGTGCGTAGATGCCGATGACCAACACCAAGATACCGACCCCGAGAAAGAGCGCCCCAAACCAAAACGGCGGCGCTTCGCCCCCGTCCCACTCACCGGCTGGGATCAAGAAGATGAAGCTGCTGATGCACGTCCAGACGATGCCAAAGAAGAGCGCGCCGATGCCGCTGCTCACGGGCCATTTACGGGTGATGATCAAGTCGAGGCCGTCCTCGCTGATTTTAATGCTCTTGGGCTGCGGCAGTCGGATCTCTTTGCGGCGGTTGCGCGGCTCTTCGCGGCGGCCGGTCTCGTTCAGAAGCTGCGCAGCGCTGTACTCTGCGTTACAGAAGCGGCATTTGATGGTTTGTGTTTCGGTTTGGATGTCCACAAAGCGGGCAGGCCCACCGCACATCGGGCAGAACATCGGCATGAGGGTATCCTCAGTAAACGAATCACTTAAAAATACTATACTACAAGAATTGAACATTCGGCCAACGCGCCCAAGCACGTGGATAATGCGGATGCCTGCTCCGCCATGTTGGCCGTCAGCAGGCATCATGTGCGGGTGGGGTCTATTCAAAAATCCACGGGTCGGTGTTGCGGTTCCAGCTCACCAGCTCGTCCTCGCTGAAGAAGTTAGACACCTCCAAGACGCCGTTTTCGACGCTGTCGCTGCCGTGGACGAGGTTACGGCCAATCTCAAGGCCGAAGTCGCCGCGGATCGTGCCTGCGCCGGCCTCATGCGGCTTGGTTGCGCCGATGGTGGCGCGCGCGGCGGCCACAGCGTTCGTGCCCTCCAACGCCATGACCACAACCGGGGCGGACGTGATGTAGGACACCAGCGCGTTGAAGAACGGCCGCTCTGCGTGGACGGCGTAGTGCTTCTTGGCCAGCGCCTCGCTCATGTGGATGAACTTCATCCCGATGATGCGTAGGCCGCGCTGCTCAAAGCGCTTGATGATCTCGCCGACGAGGCCGCGCTGAACCGCATCAGGCTTGATGATGATGAAGGTGCGTTCCATAGCAAGGGGTCTCCTGAAAGATGGGTGATCGAGCCGCCCCTCATTGTGCCAGATCGCACGAATGCGCGGGAGTGTGGGTTGGGAGGGTGAGGCCGACGGTCTGCCTACCCTGCCCAACCCTTCGACAAGCGGGCTGGGATGTTCCATAATGGGTGGCAACGCACACACCTTGCATGGAGGGAATCTCATGGCAGTTCGGCACGCCACCGCCAAGTGGCAAGGCACACTCAAAGAGGGCAGCGGGCACGTCGCGCTGCAAAGCGGCGCGTTTGAGGGGCCGTACTCGTTCAGCACGCGCTTTGAGGACGGCAAAGGAACCAACCCAGAGGAACTGCTGGGCGCGGCGCACGCCGGCTGCTACAGCATGGCGCTCAACGCGGCGTTGGAGCGCGCAGGCCACACCCCCAACTACGTCAACACCACCGCCAAAGTCCACCTTGAGCGCGGCGAGAAGGGCATGGCCATCACCAAGATCGAGCTGGAGGTAGAGGCCGACGTGCCCGGCTTGAGCGAGGCCGACTTCCAGCAGCATGCTGAGGCCACCAAGACCGGCTGCATCATCTCGGTCGCGCTGGCCAACGTGCCGATGGAGCTGAGCGCCAAGCTCGTCAGCGCTTGATGCCCACCCTGTTATACCTCTCGCTCATGCGCTTTCCGACTGAGAAGGCGCATGGGCTGCAAATCATGCAGAACTGCGAGGCCTTCGCGCAGGCCGGGCAGGCCGTCACGCTGTGGGTGACGAGCCGCCGCACCACCCGCGAGATGCAGGCCATTGCCGACCCGTTCACCTACTACAACGTGCAGCCCTGCTTCACGATCCAGCGCGTGCCCGTGCTCGATCTGATGCCCTACCTGCGCGGGCGCGCCGAGCAGATCGCCTTCTACCTTGTGGAGATCACCTACCTGCTGAGCGCGTTTGTGCTGCTGCTGCGCCGCCGCGACGACGTGTACTACACGCGCGATGAGTGGGTGGCGCTGCTGCTGACGCTGCTCAAGCCGCGCCAGCGCGTGGCCTATGAGCCGCACCAGTTCAAGACAGGGCGGGTGGGCGCGTGGCTCCAGCAGACAGTTTGCCGCCGCGCAGGCAGCGTGATCGCCGTGACGCGCCCGCTGGCCGATGACCTCATCGCGCGTGGGGCTGACCCGCAGACGATCACCGTGGCGCATGACGCGGTGCGCGCAGCGCGGTTTGGGCTGCTCCCCCCGCGTGGGGAGGCGCGCGCTGCGCTCGGCTGGCCGCAGGATGCCTTCATCGTGGGCTACATGGGGCGGCTGACCACGCTCAACATGGAGAAGGGCGTGGGCGCGCTGGTGGACGCGCTGGCGCAGGTGGGGGGCGCGTCGCTGGCGATCATCGGCGGGCCGGATGAGGCGGCAGAAGCGTATCGGCAGCGGTGGTTGGCGCTTGGCCTGCCACCTGAGCGCTTCCTCTACCTCGGCAGCGTGCCGCCTGCGCAAGTGCCCGCGTGCCTGCGCGCGCTGGATGTGGCCGCCATGCCCTTCCCAGCGCAGCCGCACTACGCCCGCCACGCCTCGCCGTTGAAGCTGTTTGAGTATATGGCAGCGGGCCTTGCCATCGTCGCCAGCGACCTGCCGAGCTACGCCGACGTGCTGCACCACGAGGGCAACGCGCTGCTCATCCCCCCTGCGGATGTGCCCGCGCTGGCGGCGGCCATCCGCCGCCTGCACGCCGACCCTGCGCTGCGCGACCAGCTCGCCGCCGCTGCCCAGCAGCAGGCCGTACAGCGCCACACATGGCAGGCGCGCGCCGCCCATATTCTGATGCATCTCTATCGTCCACGTTGAGGGTTTTCTCATCCGACCGCCGTAACATCAGCACATCTGACCCCGTCTGACGAGTGTTATAATCTTTGCTTAACACACTTTGGAGCCTAGCAGGAGCTGTCCCACTATGAAGAAACCGATTCGCGTCGCCATCGCAGGCGTTGGGAACTGCGCATCATCGCTCATTCAAGGGGTTCACTACTATGCTGACGCCCGCGAGGACGACTTTGTGCCGGGCATCATGCACGTGAACCTCGGCGGGTATCACATCCGCGATGTGGAGTTTGTGGCCGCGTTTGACGTCGATGCTGAGAAGGTCGGCCAAGACCTGAGCGTGGCGCTGCGCAGCGGACAGAACAACACCGTGATCTTCGCGGATGTGCCCCACTTGGGCGTGACGGTGCAGCGCGGCCCAACGCTCGACGGCCTCGGCACATACCTTGCGCAGAAGATCAAAGAAAGCCCGGCGGAGCCGGTCGACGTGGCGCAGGTGCTGCGCGACACGCAAGCCGACATCCTCGTGAACTACCTGCCCGTGGGCAGCCAGAAAGCTACTGAATACTACGCGGAGCAGTGCTTGAAGGCGGGCGTGGCCTTTGTGAACGCGATTCCGGTGTTCATCGCCAGCAGCCCTGAATGGCAGGCGCGCTTTGCCGCCGCCGGGCTGCCCGTGCTGGGCGACGATGTGAAGTCCCAAGTGGGCGCGACCATCGTCCACCGCGTGCTGACCAACCTGTTCAAGGCGCGCGGTGTCAAGCTCGAGCGCACCAGCCAGCTCAACGTGGGCGGCAACATGGACTTCTACAACATGCTCGACCGCAGCCGCCTTGAGAGCAAGAAGATCAGCAAGACCAACGCCGTGGCCAGCCAGATCGACTACCAACTCGCGCCCGAGAACATCTACATCGGCCCCAGCGACTACGTGCCGTGGCTGGAAGATCGCAAGTGGGCGCACATCCGCCTTGAGGGGCGCACCTTTGGCGATGTCCCGCTGAACATCGAACTGAAGCTAGAAGTCGTCGACAGCCCGAACAGCGCCGGTGTCATCATCGACGCCATCCGCTGCGCCAAGATCGCGCTGGATCGCGGCCTCGCGGGCGCGATTGAAGCCCCCAGCAGCTACTTCTTCAAGACGCCGCCGATCCAACCGGAGGACACCGAATCGCGCACCATGTTGGAGGCGTTCATCGCTGGCCAGCCCTATGAGTGGCGCGGCGAGGATCGCACCGTCGGCACAGCGCGCCACACCGTCGCCAGCCCCAACGGCGCGCACTAACCGCGCGTTCCAACCATCTCAGAACACGCCCCTTTCACCTGCTGAAAGGGGCGTGTTTTTTGCTATACTGGCGTCAACACAGCATGAGGAGAATATGCGATGCGGATTGCATCCTTGCTGCCGAGCAGCACCGAGATCGTGTGCGCGTTGGGCTTTCAAGAGGCGCTGGTGGCGCGCTCGCATGAGTGCGATTATCCCCCTGCGGTGCGCCAGCTTCCGGCGGTCACCGCCCCCAAGTTCAACCCTGATGGCCGCAGCTATCAGATCAACGAGCGCGTGAAGGCCATCTTGCAAGAGGCTGCTTCCGTCTACCGCATCGACGCTGACCAGTTGAAAGCGCTGGCCCCTGATGTGATCGTGACGCAGGCGCAGTGTGAGGTGTGCGCCGTCAGCCTTGCGGAGGTGCAGCGCGTGGCGTGCGAGTGGCTCAACATCCCCGCGCAGATCGTGGCGTTGGAGCCAAACGCGCTGGCCGACGTGTTCAACGACATCCAGCGGGTGGCGGATGCGCTTGGTGTGCCAGAGCGCGGCCATGCGCTGGTGGCGGCGCTGCGGCAGCGGATGCAGGCTATCGCCCAGCAAGCCAGCGCCCTGCCCAAGCCGACAGTGGCTACGATTGAGTGGATCGACCCGTTGATGGCGGCGGGCAACTGGATGCCCGAACTGGTCGAGATGGCCGGTGGGCGCAACCTGCTGGGCCGCGCGGGCGAGCATTCCCCGTGGCTGACATGGGACGAGCTGGCCGCTGCCGACCCCGATGTGATCGTGATCCTGCCCTGCGGCTACGACATCCCCACAACAGAGCGCGAGCTGCCCGCGCTGACGCAGCACCCGCGCTGGCCGACGCTGCGCGCGGTGCAGGCGGGGCGCGTCTACCTCACGGACGGCAACCAGTACT
Organism: Anaerolinea sp.; assembly: GCA_046719465.1. Taxonomy (GTDB): domain Bacteria; phylum Chloroflexota; class Anaerolineae; order Aggregatilineales; family Phototrophicaceae; genus JANWYT01. The sequence goes on along the minus strand of JBDNCV010000026.1, from coordinate 27,238 downwards.
TCAACCGTCCCGGGCCGCGCCTCGTCGAATCGCTGGAGATTTTGGCTGAGATTCTGCACCCGCGCGCCTTTAGGTTTGGCCATCAAGGGAGCGGCTGGCGTGTGTTGGAGCCGGTCGTCAGCGGTTGAACGCCGCGCTCCCACCACCAGCGGCGCGTCAGCAGCAGCAGCGCGAACATCGCCAAAGGCAGCGGCAAGAAGAGCGACGGATGTTCGAGGTTGCCGCGCCCTTGAATCGTGAGGGCAAACTGCGCCCAGTGGAAGATGGCCATTGCCGCCAGCAAGGCGACGACCGCCGCGCTCCCCAAGCGGCGCTGTGCTTGCTGAAGATAGGCGACAATCGCCAAGTTGAACACCACAAAGTGCGGCGTGGCCGTCCGCGCGGCGATGAGATGCGTCACCACCAGCGTTAGCAGGACGACCCACAGCCAGCGCGCTTGCTGCCGCTGCACCAACAGGCTATACCAGCCCCACAGCATGGGCAGCGCAAAGGCGAGGGTCAGCAGCCACTCAAGGTCGAGGCCGAACATGCCCACCGTGAGGATCCACGCGGGCGACCCCGTGTCAGGGTAGGCGGCGGCGGTGTACTGCGGGTAGAGCCGCACCTGCGCCACCCAATCGCCCAACCAATCCGGCTGAGCGATGAACGAGGCCAGCATCAAGCCGCCGAAGCTCAGCGCGAACGCCGCCACGAAGCGCAGCCGCCGCTCGCGCAGCGCCCACAGCAGCAGCAGCGGCACGATCAGGTAGCCCATCTGCGGCTTCAGCGTGGAGAGCGCCAGCGCCGTGCCTGCGAGGCTGTCGCGCTGCTTGACCAGCCCCCACACAGCCACCACTTGCAGCAAATAGACAAGGTGGCTGGGCTGGCCGAGCAGCAGGCCGCGCGCCGCGAAGTAATCGAACAGCGCCCAAAGCAGCAGCGCCGCCAGCACCAGCGGGGCAGGCCGCCAGCGGTAGAGGTTGAGGATCAACGCCAGCGCCGCCAGCAGACAGGCCTGCAAAAATACCAGCCACACCGCTGAAGCCCACGCATACTCCATGAACACCAGCGGCCACATCACGAACGCGGTATAGAAGGGGTAGACGAAGAAGCCCGGGTCTTCGTTGTTGATCACAGGGCGTCCGTAGATCCGCCGCTGAATGTTCAGGCTTGCCTCGTCGCTGTAAGGGCTGAGGCCGTCCACGAAGAACGAGCGCGCCCCCTCCCACCGCGAGAGGAAGTCGTTCATCCCGGGCACGCGCGATGTGAACAGGTTGTGCGTCAAGATCACTGCGGCGATGAACGCGGCCACCAGCAGCAAGCCGGGCAGCAGCGCACGAGACAGTCGAGATGTGGTCAAAGAGCAAGGCCCCTCCGGTTCATGGCATAACCATCTTACCGCATCACGGGCCTTTTGCGCTCCCTTTGACGCGCTCTGCCTGCTGGGTGTATGCTGTGGGCAGACAGTCGTGAAGGGAGGCGGCGTTTGCAGACAGGACTCATCGTGCGGGAACAGAGCGGCTTTTACTGGGTGGAGGTGGACGGCGGCGCGGTGGTGCGCTGTCGGCTGCGGGGGCGGTTGAAAGAGGAAGCGCAGGTGGCAGACATTGCCGCCATTGGCGACCGCGTGACGATTACGCTGGTGGAGGAGGACGGCACGACCGAGCAGAACGGCGTGATCGAAGAGGTGCACCCGCGCCGCAGCGTCATCTCGCGCGCCGTCCGCACAGAGGGCAAGCGCGGCGCGGGCCAAGCGCAGCGCGAGCATGTGCTGATCGCTAATGCCGAGCAGGCCTTCTTCGTGCTGGCCCCGCGCCAGCCTGCCCCCAACTTTCGCATGTTAGATCGGCTGTTGGTGGCCGGTGAGCGCGCCGCCATCGACTGCATCATCGTCGTCAACAAGATCGACCTGAGCGATGAGCCGACGCTGGACGCGCTGACCGCCCCCTACCGCGCGATGGGCTATGACGTGCTGCACACGAGCGCCGCGCGCGGGGACGGCATTGATGCGCTGCGCGCGCGGCTTCACGGGCGGATCAGCGTGTTTACCGGTCAATCTGGCGTGGGCAAGACCAGCCTGCTCAACGCCATCCAGCCCGGGCTGGGGCGAGCGGTGAAGGCTGTTGGCCAGACGAGCGAGGAAGGGATGCACACCACGCGCGACAGCGCGCTCATCCGACTAGCGGGGGGCGGCTATCTGGCCGACACCCCCGGGATTCGCCAGATGCTCCCGTTTGATGTCGAACCCGACGAGCTGGACGGTTACTTCCGCGATATTGCCGCCGAGATTGGCGGATGCCGCTTCAACAACTGCACGCACACGCGCGAGCCGGGCTGCGCCGTGCGGCAGGCGGTCAAAGCGGGGCGCATCGCACGTCACCGCTATGACAACTTTCTGCACCTGCGCGACGAGCTGCGCGAGGGGTATATCACGTATGACTTATAGCTAACAGGCCGCATCCCTACCACGTCAACACGATCTCTGTAGGGGCGAGGCATGCCTTGCCCGCGGCGCATGGTCAACACATGACACGCAGGGGCGATGCGCTGCCCCCATCCTCGCCTTGAGCGTATTTTGGGTTTCTGTGTTACACTTCGATAAAGTTTATATTTGCTAACTATGCGGTCGCCCATTGTTGGAGGGGTATATGGTACGCACGCTAAGAGCTGCATTGTTTTTGCTCGTTTTGTTAGCGCTGGGGCTGGTGGTGGCCGCCCAAGACGAACAGACCTACACCGTCCAGCGCGGGGATACGCTGTTCCGCATCTCGCAGCGCTTCGGCGTGTCGATCTCAGCCATCGCCCAAGCCAACAACATCGCCAACCCGAACCTGATCTTCGCAGGGACGGTGCTGCGCATCCCCACCGGTGGAACGCCCCCCCCGCCGCAGCCTACCCAGCCGCCCACTGAACCCGGCGGCACGTACACGGTGCAGCGTGGTGACACGTTGGGGCGCATCGCGCAGCGCTTCGGCGTGACGTTGGCCGCGATCCGCGCTGCCAACCCCAACATCCGCAACATCAACTTGATCTTCCCCGGGCAGGTGATCAACATCCCGGGCGGCGGGAACGTCGTCCAGCCCCCGCCCGGCTCCACGCCTGCGCCGCAGCCCACCCAACCGCCCGGCCAACCCGTCCCGCCGCCGCCCGGGGGCTTTGCCGTGGGGGCGCACGTTTTCAGCTATAACTTCGCTGATCTGGCGCGCAACACCGGCATGACGTGGCTCAAGCAGCAGATTCGTTGGAATCAGGGTGAACCCCCATCGATTGCCCAAGTGGCGATTGACGGCGCGAAGGCGCGCGGCTTCCGCATCCTACTGAGCATAACGGGCAACCCATCACAGTTGGCCGCCAACCCCACGCAGTACTACCAAGACTTCGCCAACTTCCTCGGCGGGGTGGCGCGCTTGGGCGCGGACGCTATTGAAGTGTGGAATGAGCCAAACATCGACAAGGAGTGGCCGCGCGGCCTCATCAGCGGCGCGCAGTACACCGCCATGCTCAGCGCCGCCTATCAGGCGATCAAGGCCAACAACTCCAACACGCTGGTGATCAGCGGCGCGCCTGCCCCAACCGGCGGCTTGGGCTGCTCCACCAATGGCTGCAACGACGACGCCTACATCGGCCAGATGGCGGCGGCAGGCGCAGCCCGCTTCATGGACTGCGTGGGCATTCACTACAACGCGGGGACAGTCCCGCCAACGGCGACCAGCGGCGCGCCCGTCGGCAGCGCGGGCCACTACAGTTGGTACTACCCGACGATGGTCAACCTCTACACGCGCACCTTCCCGGGCAAGCCCTTGTGCTTCACAGAGATTGGCTATCTGAGCGGGGAAGGCTTCCCGCCGCTGCCTGCGGGCTTCTCATGGGCGCAGGCGACCACCGTCGCCCAACAGGCTGAGTGGCTGGGGCAGGCGGTGCGCCTCGCGCGGCAGAGCGGCAACGTGCGCCTGTTCATCATCTGGAACTTGGACAGCACCACCTTCGGCGCTGACCCGCAAGCGGGCTACGCCATCATCCGCCCCGACGGAACCTGCCCCGCCTGCACGACAATTCGAGCAGCGCTGCAATAGCCTAGCCACAACATACGCCAGAGGCTGAAGCCTCTGGTGTGCGGCCCGCACGCATTAAAAAAAGCCTCTGGTCATTCTCAACCAGAGGCTTTTCTGGGTTTGCTGTCAGTTAGTCGCCCGCGACGGCTTCATCCAGCGGCTGAAGCTCATCGGCGTGCTCGTCCAACCAATGGATGGCGCTCATCGCTGCGCTCGTCCCCTGCCCAACGCTGGTGGCCACCTGCCGCCAGATCTGATCTTGAATCTCGCCCGCCGCGAACACGCCGTCGACGCTGGTGCGGTAGCGCTCATCGGTGATGACGTAGCCGTCCGCGTTCAGCGCCAGTTGATCGCCGAAGATCTTGCTGTTGGGGGTGTGGCCGATGAAGATGAACACGCCGTCCGTCGGGTAGACGCTGGTCTCGCCCGTCTTGAGGTTGCTCAGGCGCACCCCGTTCACCGTGCCCTGCTCGTTGAACAGCACCTCATCCACCTTTGTATCCCAGATGAAGTGCATCTTGGGGTTGGCAAAGGCGCGCTTCTGAAGCTGCACGCCCGCCCGCAGCGAATCACGGCGGTGAACCACGGTGACTTTGGTCGCAAAGCGCGTCAGGAAGATGCCTTCCTCGAGGGCGCTGTCGCCGCCGCCCACGACCACCACTTCCTTCCCACGGAAGAAGAAGCCGTCGCACGTGCCGCAGTAGCTCACGCCGCGCCCGATGCCCTCGGCCTCGCCCGGGATTTGCAGCTTGCGCGGGTCAGCCCCGATGGTGACGATCACCGCGTCGGCCAGATACGTCTCGTAGTGCGTCTTGACGGTGAAGGGCGAGCCTTGCGTGAAGTCCACACTTTCCACCATATCATAGACGAACTCCGCGCCGAAGTGCTCGCCGTGGGCGCGCATCTGCTCGACAAGGTCTGGGCCGCTGATGCTGATGAAGCCCGGGTAATTTTCAATCTCGTGGGTGATGCCGGCCTGCCCGCCGATCTGATTGCCGACGATGACCACTGGCTTGAGCTGCGCGCGGGCAGTGTAGACCGCTGCGGCTAGCCCGGCTGGCCCTGAGCCGATAATGACGACACGTTCACGCTTCATAACGATTCCACTCCTGATGCTGTTTGGTGTCAGCGCTGTTCTGCTTCCATTTTTAGCACGGCCACCAGCGCGGCGAACTCCTCGCGGCAGTCACGCCAGTAGCGCATGTGATATTCCAACTCTGGGAGGATGTCTTGCAGCGACGCGCCCGCCGCCACCCGTTCCGCCAGCACGGCCATCTTTTCACAGTGTTCGTTGCAGTCCATCGCCTCGATCTGCTCGTTCTCTGGGCAGTTCAACACGAAGTCCAGCAGTTCTTGCAGGCGCTTTGCGGTTGATTGGCTCATGTGGCTAGCCGCTCCATCCTTCCATCCTATGCATTAGACGCGCAAGGCAGGTCAGTCTTACACGAGTTACGGGCGTTTCCACATGAGCCGCCAGCGCCCGCGCGTTGTGGGGCTGGTCTGCGTGTAGAGGTAGCTCACCCCGTCGATCATCACAAAGTCCGCGTGCCCCACGCCCACGTAAAAGCCCATGTCGAACAAGATCGGGTTGGCGGGGAATTTCTCCCATGGGCCGTCGATCTGGTCGGTCAGGCTGCGCGCGAGGCCGAGGCCGAACTGCGTGTCCATGCCGCGCTCCAGCACGTCCGGCCCGCGGATGCCCTCGTAGAACATGTAGTAGCGCTCGCCCACCTTGACCACCTCGGCACTGCTGACGTAGCGGAAGTCGAAGTAGGCGTTGGCGTCTGCGCCCAACACGTTCACATCGCCATAGGTGGGCGCGCCTGCGAACAGCGGGTCGGTTTGGCAGCGCTGAAGCTGGCTGAGGTCGCCGAAGCGGTCACCCTTGTAGCAGCGCATGTGGCCCGGGGCGCTGCCTGCCGCCACGAACACGTAGAGCGTGTCGCCCTCGACGTGCAGGCCCGGGGGCGCGCCGACCAAGCAGCCGTCGGCTTGGCCGCGGATGTGCGGGTGTGGGCCGATCTGCTCGACCGGCTCACACGGGGCGAAGGCGTAGGGGTACGTCCCGCCGGGGACGATCAAATACTGCCACGGCGACCACGCCAGCCCATCCAGCGAGGTGCGGAGCATCACCTGCGCGTGCCATTCGTAGGCCATGTACCAGCCGTCATCGGCGCGGGCGACGCGCGGGTACTGCTGCGCGGTGATATGGTCGCGCGCGTCGTCGCATGGGCACGCACGGCACGGCAGCAGGCACATCGCGGGCGACATGCGGAACGACGCGCCGCCGTCCACGCTCACCCAGCGCGCAAGGCAGCCCGGGAACGTCACCGGCTCGCCGCATTGATCGACCACCTGCGCCGATGAGTAGCTGGCGTGGCCATAAGACCAGAAGGTGCGTTCGTCGATCTGCACCGTGTCGCTCTCGCCCACCGGCAGCCCCACATCGAGGATGTCGATCACCCACTCGGCGCGGCCTTCCCAAAAGTCGTCCAGCGTGGGCGGGGCTTCTTGGGCGTAGGCCGCCGCCAGCAGCCCCCCCAACACGATCAACGCCCCAACGCGCCGCATCTAGTAAGCCCCCTTGCGGCTCAGCACGTGGGGCACGGTCATCAGCAAGAGCTGCACGTCAAACGGCAGCGACCAATTCTCGATGTAGTAGATATCCATCAGCACCATCTCATCGAAGGGGATGTTGCTGCGCCCGCTCACCTGCCACAGGCCGGTCATCCCCGGGATGGTGTCGAGGCGCTGGCGATGCCAGTCTTGGTACAGCTCAACTTCGTCAGGCGTGGGCGGGCGCGGGCCGACGAGGCTCATCTCGCCGCGGATGACGTTGAACAGGTTCGGCAGCTCGTCGAGGCTGGTGCGGCGCAAGAAGCGCCCGATGCGCGTCACGCGCGGGTCGTCGGGGAGCTTCATGTGGCGCGGGTCGAGGTGGTGATACTGCCGCATGAGCGCCTCGCGCATCGCGTCGGCATCAGGGATCATCGAGCGGAACTTGATCATCTTGAACGGGCGGCCATTCTCGCCGAGGCGCGTCTGGCGGTAGAAGATCGGCCCCGGCCCTTCAAGGCGGATGGCCAGCGCGACCGCCGCCATAGCGAGCAGCCACAGCGGGGCCGTCAGCGTCACCAGCAGCAGGTCGAGCGCGCGCTTGTATAGGCGCGCTGTTGAGGTGAGGCGGTGGCCCGCCGTCAGCCCCAACAGGGGGATGCCGTCGAGGTTTTCGACCTGCACGCGGCGCATGTTCAACTGGAAGATGTCCGGCACGATGCGCACCTCCACGCCGACGCGCTGGGCAGCCCGCGCAAGGTGCATCACGAAGTCGTAATGCCGCCACGGCAGCGTGATGATGACCATGTCGGGGCGGTGCGTGGCCAGCGCCTCGCGCAAGTCCTCAGGGCGGCCTAAGTAAGGGACGCGCCCGAGCCGCTGCGCCTGCGTGTCGTCGAGCGGCTCCGTCGGCGGGGTGGGCGGCGTGTCGTCGAGGTAGCCCAGCACCTCCAGCCCGTAGTCGCGCCGCGAGATGAGCGTCCCGAGGACGCTCTTGCCTGTCTCGCCCATGCCCACAATGAGCACGCGCTGCACGCCAACCCCGCGCTCCCGCAGCCGCGCCAGCGCCACCCGCCGACCCACGCGGATCGCCACCAGCAGGATCACCGTCAGCGCTGCCACATACACCAGCATCAAACGGCTGGTGACGAGCGGCTGAATCAAGAAGAACAGCGCCAACAAGATGACGGTCGCAATCGTCACGCCGTTGATGATGATGGTGGTTTCTTCGCTCAGGGTGCGCCCGCGCACGTTCTTGTAGAGGTTGTTGCCGCTGTAGTTCAGGTAGAGGATGATGGCGTAGATGGCAGCGTAGGGCGCGTAAGGCAGCAGTTCCGCGCGCGCGGGGTCGATGATGGGGCGGATCAGCTGCAAGTCATAGCGTAGGACATACCCCAAGACGAACGCCAACGCCACCGCGGCCATATCAAGCAGGGGCAGCAGCCAGCGCGGCTCTGGGGTGGGGGATTGTATAGGCTCATGGTTCATGGGTTACGCGGTGGCACGGTTTGCAGCGCTTTCTGATAGCTGTGCAGGGTGTCAAGGGCGGTCTGCTCCCATGTGAAGCGGCGCGCCGCGGCCAGCCCGCGCTCCCGCGCCTGCGCGCGCCACTCGGCGTCATGATGCGCGCGGCGCAGCCCCTCCGCCCATGCGGCGCGGTCGTGCGGCGGCAGGCACAGGCCGACGTCCTGCGCCACCTCCGGCAGCGAGGACACGTTCGACGTCAAGACGGGGATGCCGCAGGCCATGGCCTCTAACACAGGCAGCCCGAAACCCTCAAACACACTTGGATACACAAACACTTCCGCCGCATTGTACCACAGCGGCAGTTCCTCGACAGGCACAAAGCCGATTAAGTGCACATCCCCCGCCAGCCCATGGTGGGCGATCTTGGCCTCGACCTCGGCTTGGCCCCAGCCGCGCCCCCCGCCCAGCAGCAGCGGCAGCCGCTCCGCCCGTGGGAGCGCGGCGTAAGCGTCCAGCAGCAGCGGGAGGTTCTTGCGCGGCTCAATTGTCCCGATGAACAACCAGAAGCGCTCCGGCAGCCCCTTGCGCGCGCGGAAGGCGGCCACCTCGGCTGTGGTGCGCGGGTAGTGCAGCTCATGGTCATAGCCCAGCAGCGTCACGTCGATCTTATCGGCGGGGATGCCCAGCAGCGCGGTTAGGTCGTTGGCGGTGCTCTGGCTGATGACCGTCACACGGCGGGCGCGCTGGCAGCTCAACGCGGTGAGCAAGCGCAGGTAGAGCCGCCGCGCTGCGGGCAGGTAGCGCGGGTAGCGCAAGAAGGACAGGTCATACACCGTGACGACGGTCGGCTTGCGGCTCAGCAGCGGCGACACAAAGGCGGTGGCGTGCAGCAGGTCAAACTCATGAAGCTGCCACGGCTGGACGGCTTGCTCCCAGAGGATGCGCTGAAGCGGGCGCTCGGTGTTGAGGCGGCTGCGGCGCATCTGCACCGCGGGATAGGCCGCGCGAACCTCACGCCCGACCATCGCGGTGAAGCGCCAGCCCTCCGGCGCGACCTGTGGCAGGTGCAGCAGCAGGCGGTGGATCACGTTGTGGATGCCCGCCGCGCGGTAGCCCGCCTGCGACGAGAGCAGATGCGCGTTCAGACCAATGTGAGGCATGGCTTACAACTGGCTGAGCGCCCACTGCGCCATCTCGCGGACGGCTTCATCAGGGTGATCAACCAGCGCGTTTACCGCCGCGCGAATGTCAGCATCTGATGTGCGCATAGACGCCAGCACTTCGAGCAAGTCGCAGAGGATGGCCGACGGCGCAGCGGCATCCGACATAAGGGCGCGCGCGGCTTCAAGGGTTTCGGCTCCGCCGCGTCGCTTGAGCGCCTGCCGCAAGAAGTAGCGCAGGGTGTCGTTCTCAGCTTGTTGGCGCAGTTGGCTGACAAGGCGCGGCCCCACCTCATGATGTTCGCTGTAGGCCAACGCTTGGATCGCCTCCTCCACCACGCGCTCGGCGGGATCATCAAGAAGGTCGAACAGGCGCGGTGTCAGTTCTGTAGAAGCTGCGAGGGCCGCCGCACGAGCCGCCATCGCGCGCACGTCGGCGTCGGGGTCGTCCAGCCCCTGCGCGATGGCGGGGACGACCTCCGGCTCACGGCGGCTGCCCAGCGCTTCCATAACGCGGGCGCGGACGACGGGGCTGGGGTCGTGAACCGCGTCCAGCAGCGCTTGCAAACAACGATGATCGCGCGTCCGTCCCAAGCGCCACGCCGCGTTGGCGCGCACGCCTTCATCCGGGTGATCGCGCAGGTTGCGCAGGTAATCCTCAAACGACAGCTCGCTCATGGGGTAATGCCCAACTCCTGACTATCTAGCCACAGCGTGACTGGCCCTTCGTTGACAATGTGAACTTGCATCATCGCGCCGAACTGCCCGCGCTGCACAGGCACGCCCAGCGCCGTCAGCGCGCCCTCAAAATGCGCCACCAGCGGGGCGGCTTGCTCTGGGCGGGCGGCTTGGATGTAATCAGGGCGGCGGCCCCCGCGCGGGTTGGCGTAGAGCGTGAACTGCGAGACCACCAGCGCCGCCCCGCCCACGTCCAGCAGCGAGCGGTTCATCTTGCCCGCATCGTCGTCGAACACGCGCAGGTGCGCCACCTTGTGCGCCATCGCCTCGGCCACGGCGGGCGTGTCGCTGTGCGTTACCCCCACCAGCAGCACAAAGCCTTGCTCAATCGCGCCCACCACCTGCCCATCCACTACCACACAGCCGCTTGAAACACGCTGTGCCAACACACGCATCTCATGCTCCCTCAATATGATACTTCGCTCCCTCAGCAGCAGGCCACGCCTCTAAACGGACGCAGCAGGCCGCGCCTCTACGCAATCGACGACCGCCAGCGTGGCGCTCAATCGCAGGTCACGCGCTGCGGCAGCCGTGCGATCGAGCGCACCCGCGCCCATTCTTCCAGATAAAGCGCGGCGATATCGGCGCTGCGGATGATGAGCAGGTTCTCGTCGTTGTTGTTGGCGGCGTTGCTGCTGAAGTTGAACGACCCCGTGACGACCGTCTGATTGTCGATCACGATGAACTTGTGGTGCAGCACGCCCGGGTTGCCGTCTTGGAACACCGGCACGCCCGCGCAGTACAGGAAGGTCAGCTCGCTGGCGGTGGTGAGGCTGCCCGTCGTCTCGAACACGCCCGACACGCCCACGCCAGCCTGCTCTTTGCGGTTGAGCATGGCCACCGCCAGATCATGATCGGTAAACGAGAACGACGCAAAGCGGATCGAGCGTTGCGCTTGGTTCACCTCGCGGATGATGATCGCCATCACGTCGTTTTCCGGCGCAAAGTAGATCTCAATCGCTGTGCCATCTTGCGTGAAGCTGCCAACGTTCGTCGCGGGGGAGCGCCGCCCAAACTGGCGATCTACGAACATCTCGTTGAACTCCGCGGTGAACACGTCGGCGGCTTGGCGGCTGCGCAGCATCACGACGTTGTTGTTGTTGCGGAAGATATCGTTAGGCTGGTAGTTCATGGAGCCAGTCCACACGGTGAGGCCGTCGATGATCATGAACTTGTTGTGCATGAAAGCGCTGCGCCCGTCATCAACAATCGGGATGCCTGCTGCCTCTAATTCGCCTAGCGTGGTGTTAGGGTCGTTCAGGGCGTGTTCGTTGTCCACCACCATCCGCACACGCACCCCGCGCGCGACCGCCGCCAGCACCGCGTCGGTCATCTTCTGCGAGCGCCACTCATACGCGGCGATGTCGAGGGTGCGCGTGGCGCTGTTGATCGCCTCGACCATGACATCCTCCATGCCGCCGCGCCACTGGGTGCGGTCGTTCGTGCCCACCGGCACAGTGAAGTACACGCGCCAGAAGCCGCGCTGGAAGCCGAGCGCGCTGCTCAGCGGGATGGGCGTCACACCGGCGGGGGCCGGCGCGGTGATGAGCGGCAGCGGCGTCCCGGGCGCGACGGGCGTCACGGTGGGGGGGCGCGGCGTGTTGGTAACGCGAGGGGCGGGGGTGCGCACATCGGTCACGGCGGCGGTCGGCTGGGTGAGCGCGCCGCCGGTGAGGTCAATGCCAGTCACGGCGAAGATGATGGCAGCGATGATCACAAGGATCGCGCCAATCAGCACGCCGCCCGGGCTGGACGGGGAGGATTTGGTCGTGCGTTTGGTCATGAGGGGTCTCCTGTGGTGGCGTTGGACGCATCCGGCGGCTGAGCGTGGTAGCGCAGGGCAGCCTCCAGCCATGTGCGCGGCGGCGGCAGCTCGGCGCTGGTCGGCGGTGGGACGAGCTGCGGCGGCAGGTCACGGTTGAGCAGGTCAAGCAGCGCGGTGAGGTTGGCGCGGACGTTGGCGCGGTCATCCGGCAGGCACGCCAGCACCTGCTCTGCGGTGAGGGTATAGCCGTTCATCGGCAGCACCTTCATCAGCGCGTCGAGGTAGTGCTGCTCGCCTGCTGCGTCCACATATGGGCGCTGGCCGACGAGCGTGTTGATCCGCGCGAGAAGCTGCCGCAGGAAGCGATTCTTCTGGGCGAAGTCACCGTCTTCCTGCGCCAGCCGCTTGATCTGACCCTCCGCCCACGTCAGCAGCACCGCGGCGTCGTCATCGTCGAGGTCTTCGCGCACGGCGGGCGTCTCATACAGGCGGATCGTCTCTTCTTCGACTTGTTTGGGGCTGGCAGGCATGTTAACGTCCTCCAACGGGCAGCACATCCCGATAGTGAACTGCACTCCACACGTCGGGGTCAGGCGGGGTCAGGGCGGCCTCGCTCCCCTCGCGCACGTCGAGCGTCCAAATCGTAAAGTAGCAGTCCTCGATCTGTCTATGGCGCAGTGTGTTCTGCACGATGAGGAAAGCCGCATCATAGGGGCGCGTGTCGACCGTGCCGCCGCGCCCTAACGTGTAGCTGGTGGCCGTTTGGCCGCGCACCCCCACCAGCCGCAGCACGATCCCGCTGCCGCTGCGCACCTCGAAGCGCCACACCCCGGGCACGACGCGCAGGTAATCCACCGCCTGCTGCTGAGTGCCGCGCTCCCCGCTGTTGATCGCCCCTGCCCCGCGCACCGCCCCTGAGACGACGATAGGCTCAGCAAAGCGATCCCCGTTGGGGTAATCCAACAGCAAGTTGCGGATCGCCATCCGCCCGATCACATCCTCAACGGTCGTCCCCAGCAGCGCCAGCCCCTCATAGAAGCCGGTCAGGTTATCGCGCGTGGCGAGGTGCTCCCAAAACTGCTGATAAGAGGTGGGGCCGAGGTCGCGCGTGAACGAGTCGATCAACACCCACTCGGCGTAAACGCGCAGCCGCTCCGTTCGGCTGCCGAGACAGAGATCGGGGTTGCGGAACAGCGCGGTGTATTCGTAGGCGTCGGTCAGTTCGGGGTAGACGAGCGTTTCGATCCACATCGCGCCGCTTTCGTAGAAGCCGAAGAAGGTCTCATTGGTGTCATAGCCAAACTGGATGGCATGGTGCACCTCGTGCGCCGCCGTGACGCGCATCAAGTCGAGCGGGTCGATGTTGTAGCCGCTCGCCGCCACCGTCTGCAAGAAGTCCATGTCGTTTTCAATCACGATGTAGCTGAAGGCGCTGTACAGCTCCACTTCGGGGGTGTTGGGGTTGTCGCCGACCATGTTCTCAGGTGTGGCGTAGCCAATGGCATTAAACGGGATGTCCATCACGTACACGTCGAGCCGGTCGTCCCCACCGAGGCCGCAGTCGGGCGGCGGCCTGCGCCAACCCAACTGGTTGAACTGCACATCGAGCGACTTCTCGACGGCTTCGCTCAGCGCGTGGGCATAGGTTTGGGTTGTCGCGTCTGCGCCGCTGAGGGTGTAGTGGACGATGGCGTTGGGGGATTCAATCCGTTCGACTGGCCCGCTCAAGACGGGGCGACCGTTGGGGTCAGCGCGGGAGCAGTCGAAGCCTGCCTCGCGCGCCGCTTCAAGCGCTTGGGCGGCGTTGTCGCTCAGGATGGCGGGGTTGTTCGTCCCCACCACGATGCGATAGCCGCCGCCCCCGCTCACGCTCGTCAACACCAGCGTATACTCGCCAAACTGGTCGACACGCCGAGTTATGGCTGAAGAGAAGCCGCCGCCGCTGTCGTCATCCTCCGCGAGCAGGTATTGGAAGTTGGGGCTGTAGAGCTGCAAGTAGGGGTCAAGGCCGCCCACGCCCTCCGCAAAGGCGTAAATCGTGTCACCGGCGCGCACGCCGGTAATCGTGATGGTCACACGGTCGAAGCGCCCGCTGAGCCGCCCGCCAAACTCGCGCGTAGTGCCGCCTGCCATGACGAACTCAGCATAGTCGAACAGGTTGACCGTGCTGCCCATGCCAACCGCGTCTAGCACGCTGGGGGTGTTGACCCCCACGTGCAGAATGTACTCACCGCCGACGTTGGCCGTCAGCTCGAGCAGGAGTTGATCTTGCCCTGAACTGGTGAACTGGATGAGCGCGACCGTCCCACCGCCGCCGTTGTCATCGCGCAGGATGAAGTTGCCGTCGCGGTCGCGCAATGTCAGCACGGGGTCGAAGCTGCCGCGCCCCGTGGCTGCCGCGTAGACGATGTCGCCCGTCCGCGCCCCCTGCACCCGCACTGTGACCGTGTCGGCGGTGGTCATCGTCCCGGTGAAGCGTTGGGCGCTCGTCCCGCGGCTGACGAAGAAGCTGCGGCTGCCCCCGCTGCGGCTGGCAGCTGGCGCGTTCATGTCGGATTGCAGCTCAGGGGTGTTTACGCCGTAGCGCAGCACATAGTCGCCGCCGTTGGTGACGCTGAAGAAGGACAGCACATAATCGCCTGCGCGCTCCACTTGGAAGACGATAAACGCGCTGTTGGCCGCGCCCGCGTTCTGGTCTTGGGCGTGGCGGATCGTGAGGCTGCTGTCGTAAAGCGTGAGCAGGGGGGCGATGGTGGGGCCGCTGACGACCGCGTACACCGTGTCGCCGATGCGTAGGCCGCCCAGCAGCACGCGGACTTCTTCCATCGGCGCGGTCAGCGTCCCTTGCTGGGTTTGGACGGCAGCGCTGCTTGCTGTTTGGAACTGGATGAGCTGCTGCTCAGTCGACTCGAGCGGGCGCAGCGGGTTCTCTGTGGAGGGATCTGGCGGCAAGTCGAGGGCGGTGGCCAGCTCTGGCACGGTCACACGGAGGCTGTAGGCGCCGCTGCCCGCAAGGGTGAACAAGCTGAGCATATAATCGCCATCGGCGGGGAAGGTATAGCTGGCGCGCTCTGGCTCGCTGATGCTTCCATCGTTCACAATGAGTGTCTCAAAAGCGCTGTCGATCAAGAGGGCAAGGTCAAGCGCTGGGTCGCCCTCGGCCTCGATCTCGAGCATGTGGCCGCGCTGCATCCCGCTCAGGCGCACGTCAAGCGCGTTGGCGCTGCTGAGCTGCCCGGTGAAGCCCTGTGCCCCGTCTGCTCCGGGCTGAAACACTTGCACGGCTTGCGCGTGGCTGATGCCCACCAGCGCCCCCACGATCCCGATGATCCAACCCCGCATCACACCCCCTGTGCCACCTGCACAGCTGTAAGTGTAGCACGATTCAGTGACTGGCAGGCGTTCGTGAGTGCGGGGGGCCAAGCTGTGGCCAGCCGCGCCAGCCACAGCTCGCGTTCAAGCTTATTTCTCTTCTGGGAACTTGCTGCTTTCCCAGTCGGCTTTGCTGATGAACTTGGTCACGTTGCGATTGTCGTCCGTCTTGCCGCGCAGGCCGAAGCGCACGCCGCTGCCGCTCTGGAACTTGACCTTGACGACCTTGCTGTCGTCAATCATGACTTTGCTGCGGGTCTTGACATCATAGAACTCGACGGCCATGAAACTTGCTCCTTCAAAAAACTTATGTAGAAGTCGTCGTCAGCAGGCGTTTTGCAGGGTGCACCCCGTGCCGCGCTCGCTCACTCAGTCATACTATCGCACAGGTTCCCAAAATGTACCAGTCGATGGGGTATTTTGAGTGGGCTTACGCGAGGGTTGGGGGCGTTTTTGGGGTGTTTGCGGCCTCAGGCACGCTCAACGCACCAAGCGGAACACGACGCGGTAGCCGCGCAGGGCTTCCTCGCCTTCGCTGGTGAAGCACGGCTCGGCGGAGAGGGTCTGCGCGATGGGGTCGCTTTGGCCGGGCATGTCGATGGTGTAGTTGAAGCCGCTGCGCATGCGGAAGTCGGCGTAGCCGTCGCCGCGGTCGGGCTTGAGGCCGGTGCTGAACTCGTCCGAGCCGCCATCCCAGCGGACGCGCACGCGCTGCCCGGGGATGCCGCTGCCGTTGGCGTCGCGCACGGTCACTTCAATCACGCCGGAGGCGCTCAGGCTGCAAAAGGTGTTGAGGATCTGCCCTTCGTAGGTGCGGCGTGGCAGCATCGTCGGCACAATCTGGGCGGCAGGCGTGCCGATGCTCAGCGCGGCGGGGGTGGGCGTTTTGGTGGGCGGCGGGATGAGTGTGGGCGTGTTAGTGGGGACGACGATGGTCGCCAGTGGGACGGGGGTCGCATCGTCGATCAGTTGGTCGGCGCAGCCCGTCTTGCCTTGCAGTTGATAGAACGTGCGCAGGGTGCGCAGCGCGCGGATGCCCGCGGTGCTGTCCACATAACCAGTGGAGGCCAGCTCGCAGGCGATGTTGGCCACCTCTTGGAACGGATCGGGGCCGAGGTTGAGGGCGATGAGGTCGTTCACCGCTCGCCCGAGGTCGCTGTCATAGCTGAAGCGCAGGGCAATGGCTACCACATAATCGGCGCGGGCGGCGCGGTTGAGCTGGCGCGGCTGCGTGTCCACCTCGCGCACAGGCTCGACCACCCATGCATACGTCAGGCCGATGGCCAGCCCAATGCCCATCCCGACGAGCAAGCCCCACCACGAGACGCGGCGGCGCGGGCGTTGATAGCGGCTGCGGCGTGAGAAAGGGAGCTGCTCCGGCGCGAAGCCGGGCGGCGGGGGCGGCAGCGGCGCGCTCATGGCGACGTCTCCGGGTTGAGGCTGCGGAAGTCCTGCATCAGCGGCGTCAGGCGGCCAAAGCCCTCCGCAAGGCGCACCAGCAGCCGAATATCGGCCACGTTGCGGCTGTTGGTGATGTAGCGCTCGGTGATCTCTTGCACGTACTGCGGCACATTCGGCACGCCCAGCCGCCGCAGCCGCTCCAATGCCCCGTTGAGGTCACGATCTACCGCATAGCCCGCCGCAATCATGACGGTGTATTCATCGCGCCAGCGCTGCGCCAGCGCTGTCATTGGGCTGTTGACGTATTCTGTTGGGGCGACGACCCAGCCGATAAACAGGCCGCTGAGCAGGCCGATAACGATACCCCCCAACAGGGAGAGGATAAGGCGCATGAAACTCCTGACGACTGGTTACCGTGAGCCTTGCCGCGCGAACACGGCCAACTGCTCACAGGCAAAATCATACATGTGCTGTTCAAAATCCGCTAGAAAAGACGGCGTGAGGTGCTGGTAGAGCAGGCGCTGCATCTGCTCCGGCGAGTCGAGCGTTTGGCGCAGTTCTGACGGGGAACGGCCGATGCGCTCGCCGAAGATGCGCAGCGTCTCGCTCTGGCCGGTGATCTGGCGGGCGATAAAATCGCGCCAATCGCGCAGGATGTCGTCGCTCATGAAGCCCAGCCAATGATCGGGCTGGCAGCGGCTCAGCTCGGTGGCCAGCGCCGGGTTGAGGCTTCGCTCGTCGCGCTCGTCCATCGCAATCAGCAGCAGGTGCAGCACATAGAAGCGCTCCGCGCGGCTGCTGCCCCATGTGCCGTTGGCGAAGTGCGGCCCCAGCATCTCGCGTGACCAGTACTCGTCCATCGCCAGATGAAACACATACCCTGAGACGAAGGCCGCCAGCGCGGGGTCATCAGGATGCGCCAGATCAGGGTTGCGCGCCAGCATGACACGCCACGGGTGGTCGTGCATCGGCTCGGTGTAGGTGTAGAAGTGGGTGGCCGCGCGCGAATCAAGCGCCGGCACGCGCGCATCCGCTGCCACGCTTCCTAGCAAGAAGGACGGCAGTTCCTCCATCGCACTGGGCAGCAGCCAATGACGATCAGCGCTCTCCAGCAGACGGCTCGCATACGCCAGATGAGTAAATGGGGTGGGCATTGCCCCTCACAACCACAAAAGCGGACACCATCTATCGTATCATCATCTGCGCTGTGGATCGAGGATGGAGGGCGAAAACCGCGCTTTTGGCGCGTGTGAGCATCAGCCCCAAAACCCCCACCGCGCATATCATGCGATTATTGATACAGTTTATATCAAGGCTTGCAATAGGTGTTGTAACTTTATGTAATTATAATATCGAGCATATTATTTGTAGATTTGTTTTACTTGCTTTACACTGGAGAATAGTGGTATGTCGCCAGCGCGTGCGAACAAACAGCAGGTGTCTACGATACGTTCTCGGTTACCTCAGGTGGGGCATGCCCCGCTGCCATCGGTAGAGCCAGAACGCTCCCCCCAACTTTTGAACGTGCTGTGCCTCCAACGCACGCTTGGCAACCGCCGCACCGCACAGGCCATTCAACGCGACAGTACGGCGACCCCTGCCCCACGTGTCGCCATCAACGAGAACATCAACCGCAACTTTGACCCCCTCGCCGATCAGCCGTGGGCGAAGGATATGCTGCGCCGCCTTGTGCCGTTGGCACAGCAGGCCGCCCAAGATTTCAAACAGTTCCGCGATGGCGGCTATGAGCGCGAGGACGGCGTGCAGCGCATGGCTCAGCCTGCGCTCAAGCTAGCCGAGGAATCCAAAAAGACCCTTGCGGAGTTGAAGCGGTTGGCGGCAATCGGCGGGCCGAGCGCGCGCAACCAAGATGAGGACAGCTTTGTCGGGCGCGGGATGCGCGATCTGCTGGCGGTGATGGACAATGCCGCCTATGCCCACTACCTGCAGTCCCAATTAGATTCCGAGACGCTGACGCTGCTCCAGCAGGCGCGCTCGTTCAGCAAAGAGCCGGGGATGGCCAGCCTCGGCACGCTGTTCGGCCTGCCCTATATCCAGATCGAACACCGCTACGACCTGACCCTGCGGACGTCGCGCAGTTGGATGACGATCCCCCACGAGGTCATCATCCGCTACAGCAACAACATCGGCATGTCCTATGAGAAGGAGCTGTCGTTCCGTTGGTTGGGCGGCGGGGCCAAGCTTATCGTGGGTGGCGAAATCGCCGGGAAGATCAAAGAGGCGATCACAGGGCAGTTCCAATCTGCCATTGACGACCAGATTGAAGGCGCTTTTGGCATCGAGCCAAGCTTTGACGAGACCACCAGCAGCGCCACCAGCCACACTTTCTGGCTGCCGAGCTGGTTTGAGCTGAGCACGATGACCGAGTTGGGAGCTTACACCCAAGCGGAATACAAGCACGTGCTGGCCAAAGGACTGCCGAGCTTCACGCCCAATATGCGCTTGCTGAGCTTTGACTACAAAGCTCAGCGCCTGACCTTTGACTTGTCCAGCCCTTACTACAGCTTCGACCCCAAGCTGCCCGAGCTGCGGCTTGAGACGATACGCGATATTCGCAAGACAGTGCTGGAAGACCTCAAAGAAGAACTGGCCGACATCGAAATTGACGAGTTGAACATCGAGGAGCTGAAAAAAGGCCGCTACAAAATCCCCGAGATTATCAGCGGCAAGCCAGATTTTGACGCCGACATCTATTACAAGCGCGCCGTAACCATGGCGCACAAGAAGGAAAAGCGCACCAGCGACCCGCTCATCATCGACCTCGGCCTGCGCCACAAGATCGACCGCGGCAAGCTCAACTGGCAGCCCTTCGTCACCGTTGACCTATTCTTCGACACTGGCTCCAGCATGATCAACGCGGAGGGGTTCCAAGCGCTGGAGTTGGCGCTGCACAAGATGCGCGAATACCTCAGCAAAGACCCACAAGCTGCGCTGCGCTTCATCGTCATCGGCAAGGCCAGCCGCGCTTGGAAGCAGCTTCAAGAAGGCGAAAGCGCTGCCGAGAAGAATCAACTGCTCAGCCAGCAGCGCGCTGAACGGGTCTTGTCCTACGTGCAGCAGCTTCGCCCGCAAATCCTCGGCGATCTGCTCCCCGCGCTGATTGAGGACATGCAGCAAGCGGAGGCCGACCCGCAAATCAGCGACAGCGCCGAGGGCATGGGCGCGACGGATGACGCTGCTTGGTCTGATCCGGTCACCTACAAACGCGGTAAAAGCAGGAAGCGCAGCATGCGCGGCAAGAACGACAACACCGGCAGCGAGCGCGGCGCTTCGCTGCGTGTGGCTGTGCGGCCCACACCCCTGCCTGAAGCTGACCCCGACGCTGCGCTCAAACAAGATGAAGGCAAACGCCTGTGGGCAGAGCACATGGCGGAGATCGCCCAAGCACAGGTGCAGGCCGTGCTCAATCGCTTCTTCTCGCCTGATAAAAAAGCGCCCTCCACGTCCCAATAGGGGGGCTTCATCACAAAAACCTTACCAACCTATAACCAAAGTGCCCTTAGCAGCTGAGCGTTGATTGATAAATCAATCAATGTATTCTCATAATAGAAATGAAGGGCGTAATTTTAATCCGCGTTTCAGTCACCATTAAACTGACAACCGCAGCATGGCGCATGCTAGGCGAATAAACGCCTATCCGCAAGCAATGTTGACAAGAGAAGGAGCTGAAGCATGCGTAAACTGGTAGTATGGGCGGTTGCAGCCCTCATGACGATTGGGGTCATCGCGCCGGTGGCCAACGCGCAAGACGGCACGATTGCCGACATCGTGGTGACTTTTGCTACCCGCGAGAACCCCGAGTTTTCGATCCTGCTGGCAGCGGTGCAGGCGGCTGACCCGTCGATTGTGGAAGCGCTGGCCAACCCGGATGCTAACCTGACGGTGTTCGCTCCCACGGATCGCGCGTTCGTCGCCTTGTTGAACGGCTTGGGCTTGAGCGCGGAGCAGCTTCTGGCCAACCGCACCCTGCTGAACAACGTGCTGCGCTATCATGTGGTGGAAGGCCGCATCAGCGCTGCCGCCGCCATTGAAGCACAGGGCAGCTTCGTCCCCACCCTCCTGCGCGGGGATGATCTGCTCGTCTCGGCCAGCAACGGTGTGGTCTATGTCGACAGCAGCCGCGTCATCACGACCGATGTCAACGCCAGCAACGGCGTGATCCACGTCATCGATACGGTGCTGCTGCCTGATCGCGTGAACGCCGCCAACGCCACCGCCGCCAACCGTGCCCGCATCGCCGAGGCCATCGCCCAGAACGAGCGCGGCTATCGCACCATCTACGGCAACCTGCTCAAATTTGCTGAGGATGGCCAGTTCACGATCCTGCTGGCGGCGGTTCAGAACGCTGATCGCGGCGTGATCGACGCGCTCGACAGCATGAGCAGCAGCCTGACGGTGTTCGCGCCGACAGACGCCGCCTTCTTGGCCGCGTTCAACGCCCTCGGCTTGGAGCCTGCCGCGGTGATCGCAGATCGTGAGCTGCTAACGAACGTCCTGCTCTACCATGTGCTGCCGGGCCGCGTCTTCCGCGGTGACCTGCGCACGGGCGACGTGGCCACGCTGCAAGGCGCGACGGTGCGCATCACGGCTGGGGCTGCCCCGCGTGTGAACGATGCCCGCATCGTGCAGACCAATGTCCCCTCGGCCAACGGCGTTATCCACGTCATCGACGCGGTGCTGCTGCCCCCCAACTAGACACACACCACCGCCACACATATACATCGTCGAGAAAGCCCTGCGCCCAAAGCGTGGGGTTTTCTTTATGCTCCAGCGCGTTCGATAGTCGTTTTGTGTGATACAGTAAGATATAAGGCGCAGCGGGTATATCAGCGGCGCCCCACGTGGAACAATCTTACCTCACGGAGTGACGACCATGCAGAAATTTTACCGCTGGCTTGGGATGACTATCATTGGGCTGCTGGCCTTGCCAGCGATGGCGCAGGAGAGCGCCGAGCCTCGGCTTGAGTTGGTGATGCTCAGGAATGAGCAGACGTTAGAGAGCGCGATCTCAGCAGAAGTGCCGGCGGAGCTGTTCTTCTTCGGCGGCAAGGAAGGGGACAGCATCACCGTGACGATGATGCAGGACGAAAGCTCGTTGTCCATCCTCGGCACGATGCTTGACCCGTACTTGTTGATTTTGGGGCCGGCGGGGCAGGTGCTGGCATTCAATGACGACATGGCCGAGGGCACGCTCAACGCACAGGTGGCTGACCTTGTTCTGCCCGCGGATGGCCCCTACCTTGTCTTCGCCACAAGCCTTGCCAACCTAAGGGCTGAGGGAATAATGCAAGGAGAAGAGGCTTGGCCGTACACGATCACGCTGGAAGGCAGCACCGCGCCCGAGGACGAAGCCACATTCTCGTTACTGGGCAGCACGCTCACCTTCGGCACGCCCTTCAACGGCACAATAACTCCAGAAGAGCCGGTGTACTACTTCTTCTTCAACGGGGAAGCAGGCGACGTGATCGACCTCACGTTGACGAGCGAAGACTTTGACACGGTGCTGTACCTCTTCAGCGGGAACACGGGCGCGCGCGTCGCCTTCAACGACGATTCAGACAACACCACCAACTCCGCGCTGGTGGATCTTGAACTTCCTGAGACGGCGCGCTACCTAGTGTTTGCGACCTACTACGGTTTCGCCAACTTCGACCCCGAAGCCGAGTGGCGGCCGGGCGACGGCCGCTTTACGATCCTCGTCACGAAGAAGAATTAGGCAGCGGGCCTCATCCCCCCATAAAAGGGACGAGAACCGAGGCCTGAGGGGCAAGTAGGGGTGAGGCGTGCCTCCCCTGCAAAAGCCTCATCCCCAACCCCCTTCTCCCAAAGGAGAAGGGGGTCTTGCGACTACGGCGTAGCCTGTATCCATGCGATCTGCTAGAGGTAAACGTCTCATCGAGGACGCAGCCCTCTTCTTAGATCCTACCGTCTCCCTCAAGCTGGTTTACAATGGTGACATCGCTGACAAGGGAGATCGACTCAATGAAGCGTATACGCCTCGTTTGGTTCTGCTTGATCTGGCTGCTGGGGGTGTCCCCGCTGGTCGTATCGGGGCATGTCAAGTGGTTCACCGAGTGGAGCTTCGCCGATCCGCCGCGCGGGTTGGGTGAGCTGCTCACACCGCTGACGGTTGGGCTGCTGCTGTTTACGATGGCGGCGCTGGCACTGGCCGTGTTCATCGACACGACCCTTCAGCAGCAGGGGTGGTATCAGCGCATCATCGCGTGGTTTGAGGCGCGGCGCGCGGTCGCCCCGCTGGCGCTGCGGATCGGCCTCGGCATGACCTTCATCCTCGCGTGGCAGGCCGATACGCTGCTCTCGCCGGATTTGAACGTGGCTGATCAACCGATCCTCGGGTGGGCGCAGTTTGCGCTGGCGCTGCTGCTCATCTTCCCCCAGACGACGCCGCTGGCAGGCCTCGGCACGTTGGGCTTGTATGTGCTGGGGGTGGCGCAGTTTGGCGCGTTCTACATGCTCGATTACTTCATCTTTGTGGGCGTGGCGGTCTACTTGATGGTGTATGGGCTGCGCAACGCCCGCTTGCGCGCGCTGCGCATCCCGGCGCTCTATTTCAGCGTGGGCTTTTCGCTCTTCTGGGTGGGGATTGAGAAGCTGGTTTACCCCCAGTGGGGCTTGGCCATCCTCGCCGAGCGGCCTGTCCTGACGTTGGGGTTTGAGCCGTCCTTCTTTCTGACGGGTGCGGCCTTCGTCGAGCTGGCGCTGGGCTATCTGTTCATCATTGGCCTGTTGGAACGCCCGATGGCCATCGTCGTGACGCTGGTCTTCTTCCTGACGACGCTCATCTTTGGCAAGGTGGAGGTCATCGGCCACACGATTATCCACGCCGCGCTGATCGTGTTTTTGCTGGAGGGCACGCGCACGCGCGTTTTCCTCGCGCCCATCCGCTGGGTGAGCGGGCTGCGCGGTCGGGTTGGCTTTGCGGCGGTCAACTTTGCGGTGGTGCTGATCGTGTTGATCGTGCCGTATGTGGCGATGGCGACGGGCGTGCACAACGCCGCGGCCTCGGTAGTGTTCGCGCCGTTGATGCGCGCGCTGTGGGGCTAGGCCCGCCACCCGACCCGACGATCAGGGTTATATTCAGTGTAATGCCCGTGTGAGTTCATAGAGAGCAGGTTTCGCATGAGCGAATCGTCTGGCCCGCGCCCCCAAATCCCACCGGTGGAGCCGCTGGTAACCTATCAACCCGAGTGGTCGCCGTGGATGCGCCAGTTTATGACGGTGGTCTTGGTGATCGCGGTTGTGTTCGGCCTTGTGCTGCTGCTGCCGGTTTTGCAGATCCTCGTCTCGACGTTTTTGCTGGCGTTCTTGATGTACGTCCCGGCGCGTTTCATCGCCATCAACACGCGCTTGAAGCTGCGCGGTTCGATTGTTGTGGTCTACACCCTGCTGATCCTGTCGATTGTGCTGGCGATCACGCTGCTGCTGCCGAATGTGCTGCGCTTGATCCAGTCACTGCCGGCGGGGCTGCAAACGTTGCAAGCGCGCGCGGCGGACGTGCTGCGCGGGATTGAACCCGGCTCCATCGTGATCCCGATCCTCGACATCGACGCGGAGACGCTGCTGGGGCCGCTGCGGCTGCTGCTCACGCCGGAGATGATCGACCCCTTCAACCCGCCCACCACCACCGCCGGGGATGCGCTTGCAGGGATCAACTTTGGCGCGATCATCTCGGTGGTGACGAACTTGGCCACCGGCTTAGTTGGGACGATCTCGGGCTTGCTCTCGACCAGCTTCTTGGCGATCTTCTTGTCGCTGCTGATCCTGCTCGACCTGCCCAACTACCAAACCGGCGTGATGGGCTTGATCCCGCGCCCCTACCACCGCGAGATGCACATCTTGCTGTACCGCATCGGGCGGGTGTGGCGCGGCTTCTTCCGCGGTCAGGTGACGGTAGGGATCATCATCGGCGTGCTGACGATGGCGCAGCTCTCGATCATGGGCATCGCGCAGCCCATCGGCCTCTCGGTGGTGGTGGCGTTGATTTCGCTCATCCCGACGATTGGCGGCTTCATCGCGCTGATCCCGCTGGGGCTTGTCCCGTTGATTTCCGGCTCCAGCGTCTTGACAGATTGGTCGAACCTTGCGGTGGCGCTGCTGGTAGTGGGGGTGAATGTGCTGTGGACGCAGGTCATCTGGAACGGGGTTGCGCCCAAGATCATGGGGGATGCGGTGTCGCTCCCCCTGCCGGTGATCATCGTCGGCATCGTGATCGGCGCAGCGTTGGGCGGCATTTTGGGCGCGTTCTTGATCGTGCCGATTGCGGGGTCGCTGCGCTTGATCGTGCTGTACATCCTCGCCAAGATCAACTCGCGCGATCCGTTCCCCGGGGCGGCCATGCCGGCGATGCTGCCGCTCGATGAGCTATGACACAGCGCGGATCGCCAGCAGATCAGCCAGCAGGCCAAAGCCGGTTTGCAGGCGGCCGGCCCCCACGCCGATGAGCGTGATCGGCCCCAGCGGCTCGGTATCATAGGTGATGGCGTTCATCGCGCCTTTGACCGCCGCCAGCGGATCGCTCAGCGGCAGGCGCACTGGATGAACACTGCCGCCGGTCGGCGTGACCTCGGCGATGAGCCGGTAGCGCGCGCCTGTGGTCTGCGCGTCGCGGATGTCCGCCGGTGTAAGCTGCGCGATGCCCTCCACGGCCATATCGTCCATCGTGAGGTGGCCGCCCAGCACCGTGTTGGCGATGATCAAGGCCTTGCCTGCTGCGTCCCACCCGTCCACGTCGGCGCTGGGGTCAGCCTCGGCATAGCCGAGGCGCTGCGCCTCAGCCAGCGCATCTTGATAAGTCGCGCCGGTTTCCATCAGGGTAAGCATGAAGTTGGTCGTGCCGTTGAGGATGCCGCGCGCGCGGGTGATGGTCGCCCCGGCCAAGCCCTGCTGCGCCAGAGAGATGGCGGGCGTGCCAGACATGACGGTGGCCTCAAAGCGCACCTGCTTCTGGACAGCGTCGGCAGCGGCTTTGACCCGCGCGTAATGCAGCGCCACCACGCCCTTGTTGGCCAAGATAACGTGTTTGCGTGTGTCGAGCGCCCGCAGGCAGTAATCGGTGGCGGGCTGGCCGGTTTGCAGGTTGGAGGGGGTGGCCTCGATCATGACCTCGGCGCTGCTGTGCATGATGAGTTCTTCGGTTGTCCAGTCGCGGGTGAGGCCGGGCGAGTGAGGGTAAGCATCGAAGCTGCCCTGTTGGGCGGCCATGAGCAGCGCGTCAAGGTTGAGGCCGTTGGGGTGATACAGCACCCCGCGCGAGCGCGTGGCCACGCCGACGACGTTGGCGCTCAGCCCATAGGCCTGCCGCAGGTGTGCCCCTTGATCGCGCAGCAGTTGAACAAACCCCTGCCCAACCGTCCCAAACCCGACGACGATAATGCGCATGAATCCCCCCCAAGGTAGTGCAGTTGCCAGCGACGCGCGGCATAATAAAAACCCTGAGGATTGTACCATGCTCAGAAAGGAAAGAAACAGATATGCGCGTTTTTGTTACTCGACAGGTGCTGCCGGAGGGTATCGCTGCGCTGCGTGACTACGCCAAGGTGCGCGTGTGGGAGGGAGATTATCCCGTCCCGCGGGATGTGCTGCTGGAGGAGGCTGCGGTGTGCGACGGCCTGCTGACGATGGTCACTGATCGCGTGGATCAGGCTGTGCTGGCGCATCCCAACCTCAAAGTTGTGAGCAACTACGGCGTGGGCTACGATAACATCGACGTGGCCACCGCAACGGCCTACGGCGTGCCCATCGGCAACACGCCCGACGCCGTCACAGAACCCACCGCCGACATCACCTTTGCGCTGCTGCTGAGCGCGGCGCGCCGCATCCCCGAGGGCGAGCGCTACATCCATGACGGGCACTGGCAGGCATGGGATCCGACGCTGCTGCTGGGGATGCGCGTGGCGGGCGCGACGCTGGGGATCATCGGCTTTGGGCGGATTGGCCAAGCGGTGGCGCGGCGCGCGCGCGGGTTTGACATGCGCATCCTCTACAGCGGCAGCCCCAAGCCCGAGGCCGCTGCTGCGCTGGGCGCAGAGCATGTCAGTTTGGAAGAGCTGCTGGCCGAGAGCGACTTTGTGACTGTCCACGCGCCGCTCACTGACCAAACCTATCACCTCATCGGCCCGCGCGAGTTCTCCCTTATGAAGCCCAGCGCCATGCTTATCAACACTTCGCGCGGCGGCGTGGTGGATCCGGACGCGCTCTATGAGGCGCTGCGCGACGGCGTGATCGCCCAAGCGGCGCTTGACGTGACCGAGCCAGAGCCGATCCCGCTGGACAGCCCGCTGCTCACACTGGCTAACTGCTTGATCGTGCCGCACATCGGCAGCGCTACCGTCAGCGCGCGCATCCACATGGGGCAGCAGGCCAGCGAGAACGTGATCGCGGGGCTGCTCGGCCAGCGCCTGCCGTACTGCGTCAACCCAGAAGTGTACGACCGCAGCGCGTTGGAGGGGTAGGGCGCGCCGTGCTCCTACGGAACGCCTGCGCATCGGGCGTGTCTAGGGTGGAACGGATCACAAACCCCAGACGCTAAAGCGTCCGGCTGCCAAATGCCCCTGAAGGGGGTTTCAGCCCCGCGCTCTAGTTGAAGGCCACCATCCATCGCAGCTTAGACACTTCTTTTTGAACAAGAGGGTCTAAGGTCACGGGGATGCGCCATCTTGGCGCGTTCGGTTGGCGTTACAAAGCCTCATCACCATCTATTTATCTTT
>JBDNCV010000259.1:0-2631 GCA_046719465.1 Anaerolinea sp. | reverse complement strand
GATCTTCTCTAACCCATTTGCGATTCTTGGGTTATCCAGCAAGACCTCACCCCGCCAGTGGCCGCTCCCTTGCCTATTCGGTTGTGCAGTTACCCCGCACTCCCTCCCGCTCTCAGTTGTTAACCCGCGCCCGGTGCTCTCTCTCACCGAACGGGGCAAATACTACATTTGGCTTCGGCTTGCGTCAAGCCTTTTTGGGATCTCTTTCAAAAAATTAATAAAAAAGTGGCAGGGATGCTTCATCTCTGCCACTTAAAATTAGGTTTGCTAAGCTTACGCAGCAGCAGGGGCAACTTGCATCTGCGCGAACTTGGTCTTCTCACGGGCAATCATGTAGATCATGACGCCGTAACCACACTTCGCCGCCACGTCTGCAATGCAATAGCCCACCTGCACAGCGACCAGCGTCGCCGCATCCATGCCAGCGCCCAACACAGGCAGCAGATAAACGATGGGATAGAAGCCCCACGTTGCAAGCAGCAGCAGCCGAATGTTGCGCACAAGCACCTTCGCTTCGCCCGGTTGGCGCTCGATGGAGCTTGTCAACTGCGTGAACAACACGTAGACGATGTAGACAAAGGGGATCGTGCTGAGCGTGCCCCACACAAGACGAGTGCCGGTATCGGTCGAAATTTCGCCCGGGTACCCTAACACAATCATCAGAGCCGCGGCTGCTGCCAAGCGGAAAGTCATCGCGCCAGCGCCCTTCTCCGGACGGATGACTGCAATCAACTCTGCGACCAGCAGCGGCACCGTTAAGAGCCAGTCTACATAGCGATAAGCATCGTTGAACGCCGTTAGGCTTGGTTCGTAGCCGGATTCGGTGACTACATACGCCCCAGACCAACTTTCGAAGATACGAAGATAGTGATAGCCAGCTACGGCTACTACCAGCGCCGACATCACCAGCGCGCTGCGGTACTCGCTTGCCACTTGCTGCATGGACAGAATGAAGAACAACAGTGAAGCCAGCATAGCGGCAATGGTGAAAGAGAACATATTGTAGACAAGGCTGTACTGCTCAGGACTTAAGACAACCATACGACTTTTCCCCTTTTGTTTGTGTGAATCCTGTACAGTTTTTATTCACAACTTTCAGAAGTTTCTGAAAGTTTATTATATTATACGGCTGCACACGCAGCTATTCAATCTCCTCAATTTTGAAAAGATAAGAAGTTGCATAGAATATCGTAGCTAAATTAGTGACAGGCCCGCATGGGTAGACTCACTGCCTCATCGCCACTTGATTCCACTGCTCGGCTTGGAAAAATCACATAGCCGTGCGCCCTTGCAGCGCCCGCAGCACCGTTACACTGTCCACGTACTCCAAGTCGCCCCCCATGGGCAGGCCGCGCGCCAACCGCGTGAGCTTGACGCTGAACGGCTGCAACTCGCGCTGGATGTACATGGCGGTAGCGTCCCCTTCCATGCCCGGGTTAGTGGCGATGATCACCTCGTGCACTGTGTCTGTATCCGACGCAACGCGCTGCACCAGTTCCTTGATCTTCAAATTGTCCGGCCCGATCCCATTCACAGGGGAGATTGCCCCATGCAGGACATGGTAGACCCCTTGATAGATCCCCGTGCGTTCGAGCGCCAACACGTCCAGCGGTTCCTCGACCACGGCAATCGTTTTGGCGTCGCGCTTGCTGTCGCTGCAAATCTGGCAGGGGTCATCAACGGTGATGTTAAAGCACACCGAACAGAGTTTGGTCTGCACTTTGAGGTTGGTCAACGCCTCCGCAAGGTTGAGCGCGAGCGCATCCGGCGCGCGCAGCAGATAGTACGTAAGGCGCGAGGCCGTCTTGGGGCCGACCCCCGGCAGGGCTGAAAACGCCTCAATAAGTTTGGTCACTGGTTCAGGGATTGCGCTTGACATGCATCCTACTTTACATCGCAATGGCCAACAGCAAACATCACGCCGCGCTCAGAACGTTGGCTCTTGGAACAGTTCCGCCAACGGGAGCTTGAAACCCGGCAGCACGTCCGCGCCTTCCAGCGCATCCTCCAACCCCAACTGCTTGATCGCCCCGCTGAGCGCGTACTCGGTCACGGTCTTTTGAAACGGGTCAGCGATCCAGATCAAGCGCACACCCAATCCTTGATCGACCTTGACCTTGCGGTTGATGTCAACGGCTTTTTCGGACGGCGACAGCACTTCCACCGTGAGATCAGGCGCAATGCCGAAGGGCAGATCATGTGCACGTTGAATCTCACTCAAGTATTTTCCTAGGCGACCGGCCGAGAAGAACATGACATCGGGAATGCGTGCCCCCTTGATCCATGCGCTTTGATCAACGATCTCGGCATAGGTTGTTTCCTGAAATACCTCTCCGAGCTGGTGTTCGATCACGAAGCGGTCAAGGGCGCGAAACATAACGCGAATCATCCAGCTATGAACCCAAACATTCGGCATCTTGTCAACACGCTCTCCTAGTAAAAGCTCGAATGGCTGCTCTTCTTGAAGCCGCATGAACTCTTCGAAGGGCATGCCGACCTTCTTGCTGGGTTGGGCTTGCGTCATCGCCATGCTGCATTACTCCGCAATACGTTTGGTCACTGGTTCAGGGATTGCGCTTGACATGCATCCTACTTTACATCGCAACGGCCAACAGCAAACATCACGCCGCG
>JBDNCV010000258.1:0-2632 GCA_046719465.1 Anaerolinea sp. | reverse complement strand
TGGTCTCGGGGTCACGCGCGCTGAGGTTGCCGCTCGTCCACGCGACGAGGTGGTTCTTGGGCAGCTCCTCATGAAGGGTGCAGACAATACGGCGCAGCTCAGGTAGGTGCATGGGATGGCTCCTGTCGTTGAGTGACTGTCTCGCGCCGTGGAGTATACATCAGGGGTCGCGCTCGCCTCAAACCGCCCTTTGATCGAGTCGGTTCTTGCAGCCTCCTCAACCGACATCTTCTGGGTATAGGGCGTTCTAGGCATGCTGGGGGTATAGGATAGCATCCCCCACCGGAGCAGCTCCGGTAGAGGGGATGCTGTTTGTTGCATTACAGGCCGATTAACACCCCGACCAGCGTGAAGTAGAGGGCAAGGCCGGTAAAGTCCTTGATGGTGGTGATGAACGGGTCTGCGCCGGGGGCGTGGTCAAAGCCGAGCTTGATCAGTACGTAGGGGAGCATAAAGCCCAAGAAGGTCGCCAGTGTCACCACAGTAGCGATCGAGATGCCTACTGCAATGCCGATCTCCGGCACGCCGTTTGGGATGCCCTGCCACTGCCACGCGATGACACCCGTCAGGATGCCCAACAGCACGCCCATCACCGCGCCGACGCTGACCTCGCGCCGTAGGTGCTGCCAGAATCGTTTGAGGTTGATGTGCCCCAGCGCGATCCCGCGGGCAAACGTCGTGGTGGACTGTGTGCCGACGTTGCCGCCCATGTCCATCACAATCGGGATGAAGATGGCTGCTGTCAGCACTGCCGCCAGCGTCTCCTCGAACTGGTCGATCAGCGCGCCAACCGCGAAGCCGCCTGCCACCGTCACAAACAGGAAGGCAATGCGCAAGCGCACGGCGTACCAGATCGGGCCTTGCGTCAGCTTTTGGCTGTCCATCACGTCCTTTTGGTGGTACAAGTCCACGATCCCTGCCTTGCGATACATGGACTCGCTGGCTTCCTCCTCCAGCACGTCGATGATGTCATCGAAGGCCACCGCGCCCACAAGGCGATTTTCCTTGTCCACCACGGGCAGCGCGACCAGATCATGACGCTTGAGCAGGCGCGCTGCCGTGAGGCGATCTTCCGTCGCGCCGACGAAGATATCGGCGCCTTCGACCAAACCGCTGATCTTGACTTCGGGGCTGGCCTTCACGAGCGCCCCCAGCGAGACGTAGCCCTGATAGAAGCGGCTCTCGTCAATCACAAAGATCGTGCGCAGGATGTCATCCCCCAGCGGGCTGTCCTTGACCGCTTGCAGCGCTTCCCCGACGGTCATGGACTGGCGCACGGCCAAGTAACGCGGGTTCATGATGCGCCCGGCGCTGTTCTCAGGGTAACCGAGCAGAATGTTGACGGCCTCGCGCGCCTCGGGGTTGAGCGCTGCCAGCAGCCGCTTAGTCACTTTGGCGGGTAGCTCATCGATGATCTGCGTACGCAGATCGGGGTCGAGCTGCTCCAGCAGGCGCACAGCCTCCGGATCGCTCATCGCGCGCACTAGTTCGGTCTGATCGGCGTGGTCGAGGCGTTCGAAGACCTCAATGGCGCGATCTTTGTCCAATAAGCGGAACAGGATCACCCGCTGGGCCTTTGGCAGCTCCTTTAAGATGCCGATAAGCTTGGGGGTCGACCAAGTGGCTTGGTGCGTCTTGATGCCGTTCCAGTCTTGTTTGTCGATCATCGTTTGCAGGTCGTAGTTCACTTTCGTCATGGTTTAGTGCTCCTTCGTTGGTTGATGGGTCGAACATAGGGATTGCTGGGCCGAAGGGTCGGCTGGGCCACGCCGCTAGCAATCTGCCACAAGCAGCGCCTCAGCAGGCTGTGCCATCCCCTGTGTGATCACCATCATCCAGTGGAGCGCTGCACCTCCTGCGCGAGGCTATGCGGTTGTGAACAGCTTAGCCAGCGGCCCGACAACGGGCGATGACTACTACTATCGTCAGCCATCGTTGGGCTACTCACTCCTTTCGTCCTTTGACCGTTTGCGGTAGAGCAACCGCCGATATTGGCGGGACACTCGCGTTTCATCAGGGGTGGCTTGGGCGCGCGCAGCCTGCGACTCTGGCTCGTTCAAGTCTTTAAGCAGGTGTTCATCGTCGAGGTTCAACTGCTCGACCTGCTGCTGAGCGTTATGAGTCAGGGCAGCCACCTCTTGCACCAAGTCCTCGGCATCTTCGACTTCCAGCGCGGCCACGTCCACGCGTGCGATGGACTTAACCACGAGAAGCTGCTTGATCAAACGGGGAATCTGATCGGCCTTGAGCGGACGGTTCAGCTCCACGCGCAGGATGGCCGTCTCGCCGGCGGTGGGCAGCATCGTCGCCTGTTTGACGGGCACGCCCAGCCGATCCAGCGCGGTTAGTGCTTTGCCCACCGCGCGGTGGTCGTCGCGCAGGTGAATCTTGAGGTCGTTGGCCGCTTCACCGCGCCCAAGCCGCACCTCCACCCGCTCCAGCGTGGTAAGCGTGAACAGGATCAGCAGCGTCGTCACCACGGCCAGCCACCCCAGCCCGACACCGGTGGCGATGCCGATGCCCGCCGACCCCCAGATGCTGGCGGCAGTCGTCAGCCCACGCACGGTTGTCCCGTGGCGCAAGATCGCCCCCGCGCCGAGGAAGCCGATCCCTGAGACGACGTAGCTGGCCA
>JBDNCV010000257.1:0-2644 GCA_046719465.1 Anaerolinea sp. | reverse complement strand
CCGTAGAACAAAACCCTTCATCCTACACCACCGGTGCGCCTCAGCCCCTGTCGGCTTCTGCACCGCCTGCCCCTTTGCTGATCTCTCCACCGACAGGCGCCCAGATCGGAGGGACGATTCAATCAGCATCTTGGGTAGAAAATGTCCTCTTCGACTGGCAGATGCCTGCGGGCAGCAGCGCCGTATCCTATCAATTTGAGCTTTCCAGCCATCCCAACTTTCTGACGATTTCCGAGGTCGAACCGCTGGACTTGCAACCGGGCACAGGTTTGAACCTCAACACGATTGCACCGAGTGGTCTGCCTGATGGACGCTATTTTTGGCGTGTCCGTGCGATCAACGCAGCAGGCATCAGCCCATGGAGCACTTCCCGCGCGCTCGTGATTGATCGCACGCCGCCGCCAGCCGTGACGCTGCAGCAGCCCGCTGCCGCGCCCACCCTCGGCCAAAACCCGCGACCAACCTTCTCATGGTCACCCGCAGCAGGCGCAGTGCGCTATCGTCTGTTCGTAAGCTACTTGCCAGATCTAAGCTTTCCTGTAGAAGTAGAAGGCTACGAGAGCCGCGTTGTCGCGGGCACATCCTTCACAGGCTCAGGGACACTAGGCCACCCGAACTATGTCGCGCCGCTGCAAGGCCAGTTTTTTTGGGCGGTCTATCCCATCGACGCCGCGGGCAACGTCGGCAGCGCGCATATCCGCGACAGTTATATCGACCTCAGGCGCTCCCCTGCGCCGGATGCGCTGCTGCAAGCCACGCCCAATGGCTTCCTGCCTCGTCTTGAGTGGACGGCAGTCGTCGGGGCCACCACTTATCGACTCGACCTTGCAACCGACCCCTTCTTCACTCATCCGCGCACCCACACATTAGCCTCCAACGTTTACACCCTCAGCCGCTTTGACGCCGCCGTGCTCTACCCGAGTATGGGTGACGTGCTGCGCCCGGGCGCGGTGGTCTTCTGGCGCGTGAGCTTGCCAGACCAGCCCAACGGCTACTTGGCCGAGCGTGCCTTCTATGTTGTGGATCAGGCGCTTGGTGCGCCGCACATCACCACCCCGATGGATGGTGCGCGTTTGAACAACACTCCCTCGTTCCTGCTGCATTCCCCGCTGCTGTCACTTACCAGCTCGCGCGTGGATGCGGAAATCCAAGTCAGCACGTCCAGCAGCTTCCCGCCACACGCCACCCTCATCACCATCGCCGAATTTAATGGGGATTCAATCCCTCTAGATCATGCGCTGCCGCCATCCACTGGCACGACTTACTTCTGGCGAGCGCGCTTCATCTATCACACGCCTTCAAGAGAAATCGCGTCCCCGTTTACCGCGCCGCGCCGTTTCGTCTTCGACACGCACCCGCCCACGTTCGCGCCTCTGCCGACCGTGCGCACACAGAACCTGCGCCCCAACTTGAGCTTCCCTGCGGCTGCTGGCGCTGTGAGCTACACCGTGACACAGCTCCGCAATAGCGCGCCGGTGACCATCAGCCCAGCCCCTCTCACTGCGCCGCGCTTCACCCCAACGGTTGACCTCATGATCGGGGAGAATATCCTAACGGTGCGCGCATCAGACGCGGCAGGCAACACCGCCGAGACGACGCTGACGGTGTGGGTCGACATCGCGCAATCACCCGCCGCGAGCGCCGCCATTGGCAGTCCAGTCACGCTCCGCTGGGCGAGCCAGCCGAATCACACCCAGTACACGGTTGAGATCGCCGCTGACCCAACCTTCATCGACCTCCTGCCCGGCTCTGCGGTTGTTAGCGGCAGCACATACACCGTTCCGCTCGACACCGGCGTAGTCTACTGGCGTGTGTACCCGTCCGGGGCTGTGCTGAGCGAAAACTTGCCCTCGCGTGCGCTTTACATCAGCGCCGTGTCGCTCTCGCGGGCGGCGCTCGGCTCCATCGCCGATGACAACGCCCTCAACAGCGCTGAGCATGCCGCCGGTGATGTGCTGGTGAGCTGTCAGGGGGTGCTGCCAGAACATGTGCCCATGCTGCACGCCACACCATACCAGCTTGAGGTCGCCGCCGATGCTGCCTTTAGCCGCGAGGCGCTGCGACAGCCCGCTGTGTGCGATGGGCTGGCTCGCCCGCAGTTGGCGGCAAGCATGCTGGTCAGCAGGCCGTTTGTGCGCGTGGTGACGATGTATCAGGATGGGTTGACGCTGGTCAGTCCATCACGTCGCATCACGGTCGATTTGACCCCGCCCGCCGCGCCCATCTTGCTGCAACCTATCAACAATGTGCGCATCACGACGCCGCTGCCAACATTGCGCTGGCAGCCGAGCGCAGGCGTGCGCACACGGGACGGCTATCGGGTTGAGTTCTTTGAACTCGGCCAAGCTGTACCTTTCCGCACCGTTCACACCAGCGCGCCCGAACTTGTCACCAGCCGCTTGGCAGCCTCCACGTTTGCGCCGCTGCCTCAAACGCCGGTTGAGTGGCGTGTCGTCGCGGTTGACGCAGCGGGCAACGAGAGCGCCAGCCCACGCCGCGCGTTGACGGTGCATTTGGGGGTCAGCCCTGCCCATCATGCTTACCTGACGACAACGCTGCCTGAGTTTACGTTCGAGCGCTATCCGTGGCATACCGGCACATATCAGCTCGTCATCGCAACTGACCCCACATTCACCGCCTTGCA
>JBDNCV010000256.1:0-2663 GCA_046719465.1 Anaerolinea sp. | reverse complement strand
CCCCGATTTTACTGGCGTGAACGACCCCTACGAGCCGCCCTTCGCTCCGGAGGTCACGCTGCACACGGCGACGGAAACGCCCGACGAAAGCCTCCAACGTTTGATAGCAGCGCTGGAAGAACGCGGCCTGATCCCTGCCGAGGTGCGCGCATGACCCGCTCGATCCCCCCACACGGCGGCACATTGATCGACCGCACCCTGACCGGAGCCACCCGTGACGCAGCGCTCGAACGCGCCCAACGCCTGCCGCGCGTCGCGCTCAACGAGGTGGCGCTGGCCGATCTAGAGATGATCGCGGTGGGGGCGCTCAGCCCGCTGGTGGGCTTCATGACGCGGGCCGACTACCTCAGCGTGCGCGACCACATGCGCCTTGCCAATGGCCTGCCGTGGGGGCTGCCCGTCACGCTAACTGTGCCGGCGCTCGATGGGCTGCGCGTGGGGCAGTCGGTAGCGCTCAACGCGGGCGGTCAGCCTCTGGCCATTCTCGACCTTGAGGACATCTACGAGATCGACCCGCTGTTGGAAGCGCAGCGGGTCTACCGCACGGCCGACCCCGCGCACCCGGGCGTGGCGCGCCTTTACCAGCAGGGGCGCATCGCGCTGGGCGGCGCAGTCCATGTGATCAACGTGCCGGGCGGCGCGTTCCCGGAGCTGCGCTTGACCCCTGCGCAGACCCGCGCCGAGTTTGCCGCGCGCGGCTGGCGGCGGATCGTCGCCTTTCAAACGCGCAACCCGATCCACCGCGCCCACGAATACATGCACAAGGTGGCGCTGGAGATCGTCGATGGGCTGCTGCTGCACCCGTTAATCGGCGAGACGAAAGCGGACGACGTGCCCGCCGCCGCGCGGATCGCCAGCTACCGCGCGCTGCTGGCGGCCTACTACCCGGCGGATCGCGTGGTGCTGGCGGCCTTCCCAGCGGCCATGCGCTACGCTGGCCCGCGCGAGGCGATCTGGCACGCCATCGCCCGCAAAAATTACGGCTGCACGCACATCATCATCGGGCGCGATCACGCTGGCGTCGGCAGCTACTATGGCAGCTATGACGCGCAGCACATCTTCGACGAGTTCACCCCCGAGGAGATCGGCATCACCCCCCTGTTCTTTGAGCACACCTTCTACTGCCGCGCCTGTGGAGCCGTCGTGAGCCGCAAGACATGCCCCCACGACTCAAGCTGTCACGTTGTGCTCAGCGGGACGCAGGTGCGCGCGCTGCTGGCGCGGGGCGAAGCCCCCCCGCCCGAGTTCACCCGTCCAGAGGTGGCGGCAGCGCTGTTGGCCGCGATGCAGCAGCGCGATCAGGTATACTAAAGCACCGAGTACTGAGTACCGAGGGATAAGTGCGGCCACGGCCTGCTGAGCGTAGACTTTGCCTGATGATGAACCAGACGACGAACACCCTGCTTTTGACAGTTGACCCCGCCGCGCCAGACGCGGCGACGATCACGCGCGCCGCGCAGGTGATCCAAGCAGGCGGCCTTGTGGCTTTTCCGACCGAGACGGTGTATGGGCTGGGGGCGCACGCGCTCAACGCGGAGGCCGTCGCGCGCATCTTCCACGCCAAGCAGCGCCCGACTACCGACCCGCTCATCGTCCACCTCGCCGACGCTGCCGATCTGCCGCCGCTGGTGCGCGCCGTCCCGCCGATTGTGGACACGCTGGCAGCGCGGTTCTGGCCCGGCCCGCTGACGCTGGTGCTGCCGCGCTCCGCTCAAGTGCCTGATTTAGTCACCGCGGGGCAGCCAACGGTGGCCGTGCGCGTGCCATCGCATCCGGTGGCGCAGGCCCTCATCCGCGCAGCAGGCCCCCTCGCTGCCCCCAGCGCCAACCGCTTCAGCCGCCCCAGCCCCACCACCGCCGACCACGTGCTGGCCGACCTTGCCGGACGTGTCGATGTGGTGCTGGACGGCGGCGCGGCGGCCATCGGCGTCGAGTCCACCATCCTTGACCTGACGAGCGATCCGCCTGCTGTGCTGCGCCCGGGCGGCGTGCCGGTGGAGGCGCTGCGCGCGCTGCTGCCCAACCTGACGCTGCGCACCCTGACCGTGACCGAGGGGCAGACCGCCCCCGCGCCCGGCACGCTGCTCAAGCACTATTCGCCCGAAGCGGAACTCATCCTGTTCACTGGCGAGCCTGATGCGGTGACCGCGCGCATCGCACGCCACGCCGAGGAACAGCTCGCACGCGGCGCATCGGTCGCTGTGCTGGTCATCGGCCATGCTGAGGATGACCTGCCGCAAGGGGTGCGCGTCGTGTCGCTGGGCGCGGATGAGCGCGAAGCCGCCAACCGCTTGTTCGCTGTGCTGCGCATGCTGGAGCCAGATACCGACGTGATCCTCACCCGCGCGCCCGCGCAAACCGGCCTCGGCCTCGCGCTGTGGGATCGGCTGTGGCGCGCCGCCGAGGGCCGCGTCGTGCAGGTAGCAGCGCCAGAGGCTAAAGCCTCCGGCTAGAGCGCGGGGGCTGAAGCCCCCTTAAAAACTAGTCCTGCTATCGCACAAGCCCCCTTCAGGGGGCGCATCCTAGCCGGGTGCTTGAGCGCCCGGCGGCGGTGGGTGCGCCGGAGGCTAAAGCCTCCGGCTAAGGCGCGGGGGCTGAAGCCCCCTTAAAAACCAGTTCTGCTGTCGCACAAGCCCCCTTCAGGGGGCGCATCCTAGCCGGGT
>JBDNCV010000255.1:0-2681 GCA_046719465.1 Anaerolinea sp. | reverse complement strand
TGGAAGCCGCGCCGGATGCTGAAGCATCCGGCTGCCGCGCGCCCCCTGAAGGGGGCTTCAGCCCCCGCGCTCTAGCCAGAGGGCTTCAGCCTCTGGTGGCGCTTCTTTTCACGTGTCCATCTCATGTTATGGCAGGATGAGACCTCGGCGCAAGCCGAGGTTGCCGCTTACAACTCGCCCCACTCTTCGCTATACTACCTCGCGTCCCATGTGACGTTTCTCACAAATAGGCCCGATGAGGCAGGAGTCTCGTTCAAGATGAGCAACCGCGATCATAAGTATCTTGTCATCCCCGGCCCGGTCGAAGTGCGCAAAGAAATCCTCGAGGCGCAAACACAGTGGATGATTGGCCACCGCTCCACTGCCTTTGCCGATCTATTTGCGCGGCTTCAGCCCAAGCTCAAGCAGGTCTTTTTGACGCAGTATCGTGTGGTTGTCCACGGCTCCAGCGGCACCGGCCTATGGGAAGGAGCCTCACGCAACTTCATCCGCGATGGCAAGAAAGCGCTCCACCTCGTCGGCGGCGCGTTTAGCGACCGGTGGGCCAAAATCAGCCAAGAGAACGGCAAAGAGATTGACGTGATCGAAGTGCCGTGGGGCGCGGCTCACACGCCGGAGATGGTGGCCGACGCGCTCAAGAAGCAGCACTACGACGTGGTGTTCGTCGTCCACAATGAGACCAGCACCGGCGTCACCAACCCCGTGAAAGAAATTGGCGAGGTCGTGCGCCAGTACGACGACACGCTGTACGTGATCGACACGGTGAGCGGCTTCCTCGGCGCAGAGCTTCGCACGGACGAATGGGGCATCGACATGGCGCTCACCAGCAGCCAGAAGGCCTTCGCGCTGCCGCCGGGCATCGCCTTCGCCACCTTGAGCGACCGCTGCCTTGAGCGCGCCAAGCAGGTCAAAAACCGCGGCTACTACTTCGACTTTGTCGAGATCGAGAAGAGCGCCCAGAAGAACAACACCCCCAGCACCCCGCCCATCAGCTTGATGTTCGCCGCTGACCGCCAACTCGATGATATCCTTGCGGAAGGCCTAGAGAACCGCTGGCAGCGCCACCAGACGATGCGCGATATGACGCACACGTGGGCCAACGAGCGCGGCTTCGGCTTGTTCGCGCAGGAAGGCTACCGCTCGCCCACTGTGACCGCCGTTGACAATCGCACGCGCCAGATCAACGTGGACGACATGGCCAAGTTCATGGGCGGCAAGGGCTTCTCGATGGACAAGGGCTACGGCGAGATCAAAGGCAAGACCTTCCGCATCGCGCACATGGGCGACATGACCACCGACATCCTCGAAGAAGTGTTGGCTGGTCTGGATGAGTTTATTGGTGTAAACGGAGCCTGAGCATGACCTTTCACGTACTCGTGCCTGACGATGTCGACGCCGCCGCGCTGGACATCCTCAACGCGGCAGAGGGCTTAAAAGTCACCTACACCGGCAAAATTTCACAGGACAAGCTCAAGGAGCTGATCCCTGACGCCGACGCGATCATGATCCGCAGCGGCGTGAAGATCACCCCGGACGTGTTTGAAGCCGCCCCCAACCTCAAAGCGATTGCGCGCGCAGGCGTCGGCGTGGACAACGTCGACCTTGAAGCCGCCACCCGTCACGGCGTAATCGTCATGAACACACCCGGCGGCAACACCATCGCCACGGCTGAACTGACGCTGGGCCTCATGTTGGCGCTGGCTCGCTTCATCCCACAAGGGGACGCCACCCTCAAGGCTGGCAAGTGGGAGCGCAAGAACATGGTCGGCGTAGAGCTGCGCGGCAAGACGCTGGGCATTGTGGGCTTCGGGCGCATCGGCAAGGCGGTTGCCGCCCGCGCGAAGGCCTTCGAAATGAAGGTTATCGCCCATGACCCGTTTGTGGAAGACGGCGGGGACTTGGCTACGATGGTCACGTTGGATGAGCTGTTCGCCCAAAGTGACTTCATCACGCTGCACAGCGTCATCACGCCGGAGACGAAGCACCTCATCAACCGCGAGAACATCGCCAAGATGAAGGACGGCGTGCGCATCATCAACGCCGCGCGCGGCGCGCTCATCCACGATGCCGATCTGGCTGAGGCGCTCAAGAGCGGCAAGGTGGCCGGGGCCGCCGTCGATGTCTACGACGTCGAGCCGCCGCCGCCCGATCACCCGCTGCTGAACGCCCCCAACGTGATCGACACGCCTCACCTCGGCGCAAGCACCGTTGACGCACAGATCACCGTGGCGATTGAAGCCGCTGAGCTGATCCGCGATTTCTTCCTCAAGGGCAGCGTGAACAACGTCTGCAACCCGGACGTGATCCGCTCCTAGCGCATCTGTGGCAGCTGCAAGGGCACAACATGCTGTGCCCATCACGGACGTTTGCCCCTCTCTACGGGAGAGGGGCGACGGAGCACAGCCGCGTCGGGGTGAGGCCTAATCGACCTGCTCCGAGCGCACCCCTGCCACGCACCGCAGCCCCCGCTCATGGGGGCTTTTTGTTTTCGGTCGTTTTTGCCGTATTA
The DNA here is from genome assembly GCA_046719465.1 of Anaerolinea sp. Lineage (GTDB taxonomy): Bacteria > Chloroflexota > Anaerolineae > Aggregatilineales > Phototrophicaceae > JANWYT01. The sequence continues at coordinate 172 of JBDNCV010000255.1, read as the reverse complement.
TGAAAGTACTACCGCAAGCGAGGGCAGCCCGCACATGACGACCCCCACCCGCCTGACCGCCGCCGATTTCGAGGCGTTCTTGCAGCAGCCTGAAAACGTTGACCGCCGCTTTGAACTCATCGACGGGCGCATCGAGGAGCGCATGGGAACCTACATCCACGGCTTGATCATC
>JBDNCV010000254.1:0-2758 GCA_046719465.1 Anaerolinea sp. | reverse complement strand
GCATTCGCTTCCAAGATGAGATCGTGGGCGATGACGTGCTGGCCTTCCACGAACGGGGCCGCCGCCTCCAGATCATCACCAAGAGCGACCCGGGCTTTGACACCTACTTCAGCGGCAACACGACCGACATCTGCCCGGTGGGGGCGCTGACGACGGCGGACTTCCGCTTTGGGGCGCGCCCGTGGGAGCTGACCGAAGTCCCCAGCATCGACCCGCACGACGCAGCGGGCAGCAACATCAGCCTCAGCACGCGCCTTGACCGTGACTTTGGCGGTCGCGCGATGATCAAGCGGGTCATGCCGCGCCAGAACGAGTTCGTCAACGAAATCTGGATCAGCGACAAGGCGCGCTTCGTGCACCATTTCACCCGCAGCGATGAGCGCCTGCAAAGCCCGCAGATCCGCCGCAGCGGCCACCTGCGCCCGACGGTGTGGAATGAAGCGCTGCCGGACGTGGCCAACGCGCTGAAGGCTGCTGAGGGCAACGTGGCAGTGCTGGTCGGCCCGGGCGCGAGCAACGAAGACCTTTGGGAGCTGAAGCAGCTTGCAAAGGCTGTTGGCAGTGAGCGCCTCGGCGCGTGGACGACCCACGCAGGCGCGGCGCTGGCGGCGCAGGTCGGCGTGGGTAAGGGCACTAACCTCGGCAAGCTGGGCAAGGGTGATGCGATTCTCGTGATCGCCAGCGACCTTGAAGAAGAAGTGCCGATTTGGTTCTTGCGCTTGAAGCAGGCGCAGGATCGCGGCGCGTATCTGGTGGTAGCCAACCACCGCGAGACACGCCTTGCGGAGCTGGCGCGCGAGACAGAGCGTAAGGTTAGCACGCAGACGGAGCGCAAAGCCATCCACGGGGCGGACGTGCGCTATGCGGCGGGCGGCGCGGTGGAGTGGATGACCAACATCGACAAGCACGCGCCGGAGATTGCAAAGACGCTGCGCGAAGCCGCCAACCTTGTGATCGTCGTCGGCAGCGAAGGCTTGACGTGGGAGGGCAGCGCCGCGCTGACACAAGCTGCCGCCAACTTCCTGATTGAAAGCGGTCACGTCGGCAAGCCGCAGAACGGCTTGCTGCCGGTGCTGCCCGGCCCGAACGGTATGGGGCTGCACTACATGGGCTACACGGTCGAGAATACCCTGTCGATCATGCAGAACCCGCCCAAAGTGCTGATCGTCGCGCAGTGCGAGCCGCTCAACGACGACCCCACCGCGTCTAAGTGGCTCTCGAAGGTCGAGACGCTCATCACGATGAACCTGTTCCCTGACCGCACGATTGAGCACGCTGCCTATGCGCTGCCAATCCAGAGCTTCGCGGAGCGCGATGGCACGTTCACCAGCGGCGAGCGGCGCGTGCAGCGCTTCTACACCGCGCAAGGGCCGATGGGCGACAGCCTCGCGCTGTGGGATATCGCTGCCCGCCTGCGTGAGCGCATCACGGGCACGCGCGCCAAGCTGAGCGCGGCGGCGGTCATGCTTGAAATCACCAACAACGTGCCTGCCTTTGAGGGGATGCGCTACAAGGAACTCGCCAAAGTGGAGCGCCAGTTCCCTGATGTGGGCGGGGCCGATCAGTACTACGGCGGGACGGCCTACCAGAACAAGGGTGGCCTCGGCTTGCAGATTCCATCAGAGGCCGATCAAGGCACGGTGGCCGCCAGCGCGGTGAACGCAGCGGACGTTGCTGGGGATGGCTTGCTGCTCATCCCGACGACGCGCCTCTATGACCGCAGCACCATCGTCCGTCAGAGCGCGTTGATCGCCTCGCGCGTGGCCGCGCCCTTCGTGGGGCTGAACCCTGCCACGGCCCAGAAGTTAAACGTTGTGGATGGCGCTGCTGTGACGATGTCATTTGAAGGTGGACAAGTCACGGTCAAGGCTCATGTGAGCGAGGCCTACGCGCCAGATGCAGCGTTCTTGCCGCGCCATCTGACTGCTGAAGCGACGCCGATGCTGCCAACGCGCGCGGAGGTCGAGCTGGCGGCTGGTGTTGTGGCCACCCTGTAACCGATAGACGAGAGAGGCTGAATTATGTCGACACCGGTCAAGATAGGTCTAGGTTTGGTCGCTGTAGTTGTCGTCTTCGGAGCGCTGGCGGCGGGCCTGTTTGTCACGGTCAACGTGCTGCAAGCGCTGTTTGACCCGAACTTTGTTGATCCCCAGCGCGTCGTCCAGTGCAGCGCCAGCAGCACCTGCTCGGTGGTGTGGCCGATTGTGTTCGGTTTGATCTTCGTGCTGACGATTGTCACGGGGTTTGCTTACACGACGCTGCTGGAGCGCAAGTTCATCGCGTGGTTCCAGCAGCGCGTCGGCCCTAACCGCGTCGGCCCGCTGGGGCTGCTGCAGCCGGCGGCGGATGCGGTCAAGTTGATCTTCAAAGAGGACATCATCCCCGACAAAGCCGATAAGCCGATTTACTACCTCGCGCCGCTGCTCAAGACCGTGCCTGCGCTGATCGTGCTGGCGGTCGTCCCGTTGGGGCCGAGCATCCTGCTGCCGTGGATCGACGGTTTCTATTACGTCGTGCCGTTGGGGCTGGCGGATGTCAATGTGGGTGTGCTGTGGCTGTTGGCGATCACGAGCATCGGCACGTATGGCATCACGCTGGCGGGTTGGGCATCGAACAACAAGTACGCCATGCTGGGCGGCCTGCGCGCCTCTGCGCAGATGATCAGCTATGAGTTGAGCCTCGGCTTGGCGATGGCTGTGCCAGTGATGATCGTGGGCAGCATGAGCTTGGGCGCGATCATCGAAGCCCAGAAGTACAT
>JBDNCV010000253.1:0-2956 GCA_046719465.1 Anaerolinea sp. | reverse complement strand
TTGCCCGGTTCAAGTTCAACCGCTTGTAGCAGCAGCTCGCGCGCGCGTTCTCGGTCACCAGTTTGAAAAGCGTTAATCCCCTGCTCAAGAACTTCGCTGGTCATTCCCATTTTCCCCTTAGCTTCTTATCGATCTACTCTGATTATAGGCTATTTTTATGAACACGATTGAACTTGTCCGCAATACTTGAACCCGCTACACTGTAAGTGAGCTTGGGTGAATGATAGGATAAAAGCCCCGTGAACTGTTCATCATCTGTTGGAGAGCTGCAAATTCACGAGAATATTCTTGGCACGCTAGGCAACACGCCGCTAGTGCGCCTGAACCGAGTCGCGCGGGATTTGCCGTGTCAGATCGTCGCTAAGGTTGAATATTTTAATCCGGGCAATTCGGTCAAAGATCGTATCGGAATCACGATTATCGAAGATGCTGAGCGGAAGGGACTGCTCAAGCCGGGCGGCACGGTCGTCGAAGCGACTTCCGGCAATACTGGAGTAGGTTTGGCGATCGCCGCTGCTATCAAAGGCTACAAGACGGTCTTTGTGATGCCGGATAAAATGTCTGAGGAGAAGATCCGCGTTTTACGTGCCTACGGCGCGCGTGTCATCGTTACGCCAACCAATGTGGAGCCAGACGATCCACAGAGCTACTACAGCGTTGCCCGGCAGGTCGTTGAGGAGACGCCGAACAGCATTCTCGCTAACCAGTATCATAATCCCGTCAACCCGCAGACACATTACGATACCACTGGGCCTGAAATTTGGCGGCAGACGGCCGGCAAAGTCGATGTTTTCGTCGCGGGGATGGGCACTGGCGGCACGATCACGGGGGTTGGCCGCTATCTCAAGGAACAAAACCCGAATATACAAATCGTAGGTGTTGACCCAATCGGATCGGTTCTGTACGACTATTTCTATACCGGTAAAATGACTGAGGCGCACAGCTATAAAGTCGAAGGGGTAGGCGAGGACTTTATTCCCTCGATCTATGATTTCAGCGTAATCGACGCAGTGGTCAAAGTTTCTGATAAAGACTCTTTCCTCATGACTCGCCGGTTGGTACGCGAAGAGGGGCTTTTCGTCGGAGGATCGTGCGGGTTTGCCGTGGTGGGTGCCTTGCAATATGCTGTTGAGCAGAAGCTGGGGCCAGACAAGCTCGTCGTTGTGCTGCTGCCGGATAGCGGTACGCGCTATCTCAGTAAAATTTTTGATGACAACTGGATGCGTGAGAATCGCTTTTTGGATGATGAACGCCAAGAGGCACGCGTCTCCAACGTGTTAGGACGGAAGCCGCATTCTGAGATCATCACCGCACACTGTAACGAGCCGGTGAGCGCAGTCATTGCGAAGATGAAAGCGCATGGCGTGTCTCAACTGCCGGTCACCAGCGACCGCGGTGGCTTGCTCGGCTTGGTCAGTGAGGTGAGCTTGCTCAGCTTCCTGCTTCAGCAGCCAGCAGCCAGCGCGGCTGAGATCGCGATCGAAGATGCGAATGTGATTGATAAGGACGTTCCCACTCTAACACGCGATACCCCAATTGAGGCGGTGCTGAACGCTTTCACGACGAACGAGGTCGTGCTGGTCACCGACGATGGCTCAGGTGTAAACGAACGTCATGTCGTCGGCATCATCACCAAAATCGACTTGCTCGACTTTTTAGCCAGTCAGGGCGCTTGATACGAGTTTTGTAAGGCAGTTTTGTTTGTGCTGTGAGAGCGACGAGCTAAGTCGCTCTCACGGCGCTCTCATGTTTTCATAGTAATTTTCTTAGATAATAGCGTTAATTTTTCGATTGTTGAGAGGCACCGCACTTTGCGGTAATGAATCACAGGTGGAGAAATTGAACATGCGTAAAGTACTTCTCGTTCTCGTCTTGATCGCCCTGCTAGCGGTCGCCGTTGTGCCGGCCTTCAGCCAAGGAAGCCGCACAATTGTCGACATCGCCGCGCGCGACAGCCGCTTCAGCACGCTGGTCGCCGCTGTTACGGCGGCGGATCTTGTCGATGTGCTGGCGGGTGAGGGACCCTTCACGGTTTTTGCCCCGACCAATGCGGCTTTTGCTGCGCTGCCCGCGGGCACTGTTGAAGCTCTACTGGCCGATATTCCCGCACTGACCAACATTCTAACCTATCATGTTGTGGCCGGTGAAGTGCCGGCTGCCGAGGTCGTCACGCTTGCGAGCGCGCCGACGGTGCAGGGAGCGCCGATCTTTATCAACGTTGTCGATGGCGGTGTGGTGCTCAACGGGTCGGTCAATGTCACTATCACCGATATTCGCGCTTCGAATGGCATCATTCACGTGATTGATGCGGTGTTGCTGCCTCCGGCTCCGACCAACCAGCTGCGCGTGTTCTTCGATGACACTCCGGTGCTATCGCGCGTCGCCGGAGAGCCGACGGGTAACACTGTTCGTCAGTGCCAGACTTGGCGCATCGACCGCATCCACCAGAACTTCGGCCGTCTCACCATCGGCGGCTGGGTCAACCTTGGCCCGAGCGCCCAGGTGGCTGAAGATTATGGTCTTCCGGGCGGTCAGCCGCGCATCCCCGGCTGCGAATAAGTTCTAAAGTTTCAATCTCTGTAAAAAGGTGTGAGCTTGTGCTCACGCCTTTTTATTTTCACTTTAAAGCTGTGCGCAGGTCGTCCAGCAGATCATCGCTGTGCTCAATGCCAACGCTAAGCCGCACCAGCTCCGCCGGCACAGCAATTGGGCTGGTGGCTGTGCTGGCGTGCGTCATGCTGTGTGGATGCTCGATCAGGCTCTCGACACCGCCGAGGCTTTCGGCCAGGGCAAATAATCGAGTTTGAGTCACCATGGTGCGCGCCGTTTTCTCATCTTCCAGCAAGATGCTGATCATGCCGCCGAAGCCACGCATCTGTCGTTTCGCCAGCGCATGCTGGGGATGATCGGGCAGGCCGGGGTAGAGGACCCGCTTCACGCGAGCATGGCTAGCCAA
>JBDNCV010000252.1:0-2993 GCA_046719465.1 Anaerolinea sp. | reverse complement strand
AGCAGGACGGCGTGTGCCCCTGCGCCCTCCGCGATCGCCAGCGCTAGGTAGCCGGTGCTGCCGCCCAGCGTCTCGACCATGAAGATGCGCCCGCCCAGCGCGTGGGCGGTGGCGGTCACGCCGTCGATGCTCTGATAGGCGAAGTTGCAGGCGCTGTCGAAGCCCAGCGTGTAGTCCGTCCCGGGCACGTCGTTGTCAATCGTGGTGGGGATGGCTGCGCATGGGATGCCCCACGAGGTCAGGATCGGCAGCACGTGGCGCAGCGTGCCATCGCCGCCGAACAGCAGCACGCCGCGGATGCCCTCAGCGTGTAGGCGGTCGCGGGCGGCCTGCTGGGCGGCAGGGTCGCGCAGAATGGGTTCACGGCTTGAGGGCAGCAGCGACCCCGCAAGGCCGACGAACGGCCACACATCCGCATGGTTGAGCGCTCGCCAGCGCCCTTGCACCAGCGCGGGCAGCCCGCCTAACGCCCCCCACACCGCATGATCACCCGCCCGCTGCACCCACTGTGCCAGCGCGACGTTGATCCCCGGCGCATCCCCCCCGCTCACCACGGCTAACAGTTTCATCGCGCTCACTTTCGAATAGTTTAGAAATAGTCAGTTATTTGTGTGAATTATGCCACAAATAAAAAGAAAGTGAAAATTTTGACAACAGACCGCAAACTCGTTATAGTCTAGTTGGGAAGTATTGACAAAAAATGATTGAGAACCTTGTGTCACATTTACCGGAAGAGAATAGTCGTTTAGCAGTTGAGCGGCAGCGGCGCATCCTTGCGATCTTGGAACGCGAAGGGGTGGTTCGCAACACCGAGCTGGCGCAGCTTTTCGGCGTCTCAACGGTGACAATCCGCTCTGATCTGCGTGAGCTGGCGGCGCAAGGCGAATGCGAGATTACATGGGGCGGCGCGGTCTACAGTAAGCCCTCGCGGGAGCCGGAGTTCCACCTCGACCGTCGCAGCCGCCTGAACCCCGAAGCCAAGCAGCGCATCGGCGAGTGGGCGGCTAAGCTGGTCGAAGACGGTCAGACGATCATCGTAGACGCAGGCACGACGACCCAAGAAGTCGTCCGTGCGCTGCCACACCACTTCGACTATCTGCGCATTGTCACCCCCGCGCTGAACGTGGCCGCGGCCGCCGCCTACTTCCCCAATTATGAGCTGGTGATGACCGGTGGCATCCTGCGCAATCTGACGTGGAGCCTCATCGGGCCGCAAGCGCTGCGCTCGCTGGAGATGTTCAACGCGGATTGGGCGTTCTTGGCCAGCGGCGGCTTCAGCTTGACGCATGGTGTGACGACCTCGCACATCTTGGAGGTGGAGGTCAAGCGGACGATGGTATCTCGCGCGCAACGAGTCGTGCTCGTGGCCGATAGCAGCAAATTTGGCAAGGTGCTCTCTCTGAATGTAGCACCGCTGACTGCCCTGCACCGCATCGTGACGGATGTCAACCTCAACGATGCTAGTGCCGAGGCAATCGAAGCGCTCGGGGTGCATGTCACACGTGTTTAGCGCATCTGCTTGATGCATCATTGAAGGGAGGTGAAACAGACACAGCAAGCAAAGTAGAAAGACGGCTTCGGATTGAATCATTTTGTAAGTTAGTCACTTTGGAGAGTACAAATGAAAAAGACCCTATCTTTGGCAGTCCTTGGCGGCCTCTTGATGGCCACCAGCCTCAGCAGCGCGCAAGACAGCGGCTATACTATTGCGTTTGTGCCGGGGGTGAACCCCGACCCGTTCTACATCACGATGGCCTCTGGCGTGAACCAAGCCGCCGCTGATCTCGGCGTGACGGTGATCCAGCAAGACCCGCAGCGCTTCGACCCGACAGTGCAGACGCCGATCATCAACGCGCTGGTGGCGCGCGGCGATATCGACCTGCTGATCACGGCGGCGACGGACAAAGAGCAGATGGTTCCGGTGCTGCAAGCGGTGAACGACGCAGGCATTCCGGTCATCAGCGTGGACACGTTCATCGGCGATGGCGACTACGTGAGCGGGCCGGTGACGTTCCCGCTGAGCTACATCGGCTCGGACAACGTGCAAGGCGGGTTCATCGCGTGCTCGGCGCTGGCGGATGCGCTGGGTGCTGGGGCGAAGATCTACATTTCGAATGTGAGTCCGGGGATTTCGACGACGGATCAGCGGCAGCAAGGGTGCGAGCAGGCGGCGGCGGAGCGCGGGCTGGAGGTGGTGCGTGTGGACTACCACGGCAACGACGCGACGACGGCGCAGCAGCAGACGGCGGCGGTGCTGACGGCGAACCCGGACATCACGGGGGTGTTTGCGACGAACACGTTCGGCGCGGCGGGGGCAGGCGCGGCGATTGAGAACGCGGGGTTGAAGGGCGCGGTGGAAGTGGCGCTGTTCGATGCGTCGGAGGAGAACATCGAGTACCTGCGGGCAGGGACGGTGAGCCTCGTCATCGCCCAGAAACCAGCCGACATGGGCTATCTGGCGGTGGCGATGGGCGTGGCCTATCTCGACGGCTATCAGAGCGTGCCCAAGCGCATCCCGACGGGCTACGCGGTCATCACGATTGACAACGTGGACGACCCGAACGTCGCCCGCTTCATCTACACCAGCAACACCGCCGAGCCAGCGCCAGCGCTGAGCGACTTCACGGTGGCGTTCGTCCCGGGCGTGAACCCCGACCCGTTCTACATCACGATGGCGCGCGGTGTGAACGCGGCGGCGAATCGCTTCGGCATCACCGTCATCCAGCAAGACCCGCAGCGCTTCGACCCGACAGTGCAGACGCCGATCATCAACGCGCTGGTGGCGCGTGGTGACATCAGCGCGCTGATCACGGCGGCGACGGACAAAGAGCAGATGGTTCCGGTGCTGCAAGCGGTGAACGACGCGGGCATTCCGGTCATCAGCGTGGACACGTTCATCGGCGATGGCGACTACGTGAGCGGGCCGGTGACGTTCCCGCTGAGCTACATCGGCTCGGACAACGTGCAAGGCGGGTTCATCGCGTGCTCGGCGC
>JBDNCV010000251.1:0-3038 GCA_046719465.1 Anaerolinea sp. | reverse complement strand
AAAGCGATTCAGAAATGGCACGGTGTTACCACCTGCCCCGCGCACAAGGTCGAGGACGCAGCAGAACATAGCTACATAAATCAGGTAAGGTGGCACGACGTTCTTTTCAGGAATGGCTGCCAACGTCAAGATGCACAAGATAAACACCGTGTAGATAAAGAGATCCGCCAGCGAATCAGGCCGCAAAATGGCGACGAGCTGTTGACCTAAATCCATTGAATTTTCCTCCAACGATGAGTCCGAGATTGACATAGGGTTATTATAACGTGATTCTCAGCTACAATCATAACAGGCATGGTTGATGTGGCAACAGGCAGGGTTGAGCAAGTGAGGAGTAAGCGATGCTCAGACAAGCGATGCAGCGGTGGCGATACTGGCGCGAACAGTTTGAGAGCTGGTGGCAGACGCTGCCACATGCTACGCAGACCCTGCCAAGCTATTTGCTGCGCGCCGTGCGCAACTTCATCACCTATGGCTCGCTGCATGCGACGTCGCTGGCGTATTTTGCGGTGTTCAGCATCTTCCCGCTGGTGCTGCTGCTGACGATTGCAGTTGGGGCGGTAGTCAGCCCGGCGGTCGCCCAAGAGCAGATCATCAATGGGCTAGCCTTGTTCCTGCCCGCAGACACTGCGCAATCGCTGCAAGAGACAGTGTTCACAGTTGTCGATCAAGGGACGCAGTTCGGGGTGGTGGCGCTGGTGGGTTTGTTGTGGTCGGCCACGGGGCTGTTCTCAGGGGTCACGCGCTTCTTGGACGAGATTTTTGCAGTGCCGGCCTTGCGCAGCATGTGGCGGATGCGCCTGCTGGCGCTGGTGATGGGCGTGATCTTGGTGGGGTTGGTGGTGGCCTCGTTCTTGACGTCCGGCATTCTGCGCTTGTTCAGTGCGCTAGCATTGGAACTGAACATTTGGTTCACCGTGGGGACGCTGTTCCTGCCGTTGGGGCTGAACCTTGTGATCTTCGCGCTGCTGTTCCGCTTCGTGCCCACGCGCTATGTGCATTGGGACGCGATCTGGCCAGCGGCAATGCTGGGCGCGGTGGGCTGGGAGCTAGCCAAGGCCGCCTTCCAGTGGTATCTCACCAACCTTGCCAACTACAGCATCATTTATGGAAGCATCGCCACGGGCATTGTGCTGCTGTTCTGGGCGTATTTGTTGGCTTCCATCTTCTTGTTGAGCGCAGAAATCTGCGCGCGGTTGAACGAGTGGCTCATTGCAGAGGACGAATGGAGCCGCAGCCAGCCACCTGCGCGCGTTGAGATGTACTACCCGGAACTGAGCGCGCTGCGCAGTGTGCCGCCTGATCTGCGCCCCGACAAAGCAGCAGGGCAGCCTCGTGAGCTGCCCCGTTGAGCTTGTGCCTTAGCGGTAGCCTAGCCGACGACTAGCCTGCTGCACGTAAGGGATGTGGTTGGCGCGCTTGAGCAGGCGCATGATGCGCTGCCACAGGGTGCGCATGCTGTAACGGGCTGGTTTGGTCGTGTTCTCAGCGTTGACCAGTTGAGCCAACCGGTACTGCTCGGCTTGGGCGATCCTCTCAGCTTGCTGGCGCTTCAGGACGATCTTATCGGCATACGACAGGGTATACATAACGGGTTCACCTCGTGTGTTGTACTGAATGGAATGACGTGCTGTATGAGCCGGTTGCTCGATGACAGGCGGTGCAGCTAATGACCTTGCTTGGGATGGGGATGGCTGATTCGCCGTGTGCTACTCACCACGACGACCAGCAACACGAGGGGTGTTAAAGCTGAACGTGCGTGGGGTAGTAGATGACGCGCTGAATGCCATCAAATGCGGCCTTCACCATGCTGTGCCTTTCTACCTAACCCGTTTGGATTGCGATCAACCCTGACATTGTATTATAGGCCTCAAAGATTCGTCAAGGCCATTTTTGATCTTTAAAGATAATTTAATGATCTTAGATAGTCACAAGGGTTCTTGGTGGTTCAAGCTGTGGCTCAGGTTGGCAATAGCGCCGTGTGGCCCTCTCAGGTAAACTAGCGGCCTGTTAACATTCGACCACTGCAAAGACCGTCCTATGTATGACTTTCCCTTTCAAGATGTGGACTTTGAGCCGGAGGACATCGAGTCTGTCGAAGTCCTGCCGCATGAACGCCCAATGACCGGGCGCAGCCTTGCGCGGCGGTTAGCGCTGCAAGCCCTCTATGAAGTAGATACAACCGAACATTCGGTTGAAGCAGTTGTTGCCCATTTTTTGGCGCGCGGCAGCGACACCCTCAACATCGACGTGGTGATTGCATCGGTGGAGGGTGAACAGCCCACCAACCTGACCAACTTGATCCAAGAGACGCATACGCTGGAGGATGAAGAGACGCGCATCCTCAAGTATTTTCAACGGCTTGTGTTTGGCATCGTGCGCGTGCGCGAGGTGCTGGATGAACTGCTAGGCCCATACGCCCCCGACTTCCCGATTGACCAAGTGGCAGTCGTCGACCGCAACATCCTCCGGATTGCCCTATGGGAGATCGGCGTGGATCGGCGTGTGCCGGTGGGTGTGGCCATTGACGAGGCGATTGAGCTGGCTAAGCTGTTCGGGAGTGAGACGACGCCGCGCTTCGTGAACGGCGTGCTGGGCACGATCGCGCAGAATATCAAACAAGTGCGTGAGCTGCTGCGAATGCACATCGATGAACACCTAGCGCGGCAGGGGCGCACGCTGAGCAGCCTGCTGGCAGACACTGAGCCGTCTGAGTAAGCTGATGCCGCGCTGGGGACGGTGGGCGCGCCCGCGCGTGCTCGTGATCGGGTTGGACTGCGCCAGCCCCAACCTTGTGTTCGATACCTTTCAACCTGATCTGCCGCACCTGCGCCAGCTCATGGCGGCGGGGCGTTGGGGCGTGCTGCGCTCATGTGTGCCGTGCATCACTGTGCCCGCGTGGTCGAGCATGTTCACAAGTCGTGACCCGGGCGTGTTAGGCATTTACGGCTTCCGCAACCGCAGCAGCCGCAGCTATGCCGAGTTGGCCAGCGCCGACAGCCGCGCGGTGCAGCAGCCGCGCGTGTGGGAGCTGGTCG
>JBDNCV010000250.1:0-3085 GCA_046719465.1 Anaerolinea sp. | reverse complement strand
CGCTTTGGCCGGATGCTTCAGCGTCCGGCGTTCAACCTAGCCCAAGGGTGTGAGGCCTGCGACTCCGGATGTAGGCGCTCTCCGTCACCTCGTGCGTTTACTCGCCGTGCGTTATGGCCTATAATGCGCAGCGCACACCTATTGACGCGCTCACTCACGAGAAATGCTATGTCTGACACGCTGGAACAGGCCAAAGCCCTGATTAAAGAAGAACGCTGCGAAGAAGCCATTCAACTGCTCGACAGCGCCATTGAACAAGACCCCACCAACGCGGCGCTGTGGCATCAGCGGGGCGTCGCCTATTATGAAAAGGAAGACTTCCGCAGCGCCCTGCGCGACTTCAACCGCGCGATTCGCCTCAAACCCAACGAGCCGATGTACTACGTCTCTCGCGGGCGCATGCACAGCTACAAGGGTGACTTCCAAGAAGCTGCCAGCGACCTGAAGCGCGCCCTCAAGTTTGACCCGAACTGTGCCGAAGCCTACGCTGAACGCGGTGACCTCTACGCGCGGCGCGGCGATTTGAAAAACGCGCTGGCGGATTATGACCGCGCCCTCGAACTGGACGACACGCTGGTTGAAGCGTGGTACAGCCGCGGCATCGTCTACAGCGATAAGAACGAGCACCTCAAAGCCATCGCCGATTATGACCGCGCGCTCGCGCTTGACCCCGACTACGCCGACATCTACACCAGCCGCGGCGCGGCGTGGTACTTCGAGAACGACCACGAGAAGGCTATGGCCGACTTCAACCGCGCCATCGAGCTTGACCCCGACGACCCGCGCGCCCTGAACAACCGCGGCGTGCTGCACTTCGTCCAAGCCAACTATGCCGCTTCGATGGCCGATTACGCCCGCGCCTTCGAAAAACTGCCGAACGAGCCGCTGCTCATCGGCGGGATCGCCATCAACGCCCACGTCATGGGCGAGGTGGAGCGCGCCAAGCAGTTGTGGGCGTCGCTGGTGAAGCTCGACCGGCGCTACCTCGACCCGGCCTTCGTCGAGCAAAACCTGCTCTGGCCGAAGGAATTGGTGGCCGAGGCCACCAAGATCATCCAAAGCCTACGCCAGTAGGGGCGATCCATCGGATCGCCCCCTTTGAAGTTCATGATGGCCGCGTTGTCGTAGGAACAAGGCAGGCCTCGCCCGCCAGCCCAAGCCTAACTCGGCAGCGCGTTCGCCGCCACCACGCGCTGGTAGAAGTGGCCGCTCTGCTTGAGGATGCGCTGCTGGGTGGCATAATCGACGTAGGTCATGCCGAAGCGCTTGTTGTAGCCCTCTGCCCATTCGAAGTTGTCCAGCAGCGACCATTGGAAGTAGCCCTTGAGCGGCACACCCTCTTGGATGGCGCGCCAGCACGCCGCCAGATGCCCGCGCAGGTAGCGCTCGCGCCCGTCATCGTAGACCTTTCCATCCGCCGCCACGACATCCGGCCATGCGCTGCCGTTCTCCGTGATGTACAGCTCCGGCGTGTGATACTCAGCCTTAAAGCGCATCAAGAGGTCGAACAGCGCCTGTGGGTAGACCTCCCAGTCCATGTCGGTGTATTCGTTGTCGGTCTTGAGGTATTCCTCTTTGAACATGCCGTTACCGGCGCGCACCAAGTTACGGGTGTAGTAGTTCACGCCGAGGAAGTCGATGGGACGCGTCATGAGGGCTTGATCACCGTCCTGTATGTCGAACATGGCCGCGCCGAAGTGCTGCGCCATATCCGGCGGATAGTGGCCGCGCAGGATGGCGTCGATGAACCAGCGGTTGTTGAAGCCATCCACCAGCCGCGCGGCCTCACGGTCGGCGTGGCTGAGCGTGGCGGGATAGGACGGCGTGAAGTTGAGGACGATGCCGTGCTTGCCGTCGGGGACGTTGGCGCGCAGCGCGTCAATTGCCATGCCATGCGAGACCATGAGATGGTGCGAGACCAGCAGCGCCGCGGCGAGGTCTTGCTTGCCCGGCGCGTGGATACCCCACAGGTTGCCCACAAAGGCGATCACGAACGGCTCATTGTGCGTGGCAAAGTGCTTGACGCGGTCGCCCAGCTTGCGGCTCACCGTGTCGGCATAGGCGGCAAACGCGCTGAGCGTGTCGCGGTTTTCCCACCCGCCGATCTCTTGCAGCGCCTGCGGCAAGTCCCAGTGGTAGAGCGTCAAGAAGGGCGTGATGTTGTGCGCCAGCAGCTCATCTACGAGCCGGTCGTAGAAGTCCAGCCCGCGCGGCTCGATGCGCCCGCGCCCCTCGGGGAAGATGCGCGACCACGCCACGCTGAAGCGATACCCCTTGAGGCCGAGGCTGGCCATGAGCGCCACATCGTCCTTGTAGCGGTGATAGTGGTCACAGGCTACGTCGCCCGTGTCACCGTTGGCGACCTTGCCGGGCGTGCGACAGAACACATCCCAGATGGTATCGCCGCGCCCGTCCTCGTTCACTGCGCCTTCGATCTGATAGCTGCTGGTGGCTGCACCCCACAAAAAATCACTTGGAAACTGCATTGATCGATCCCCCTGCCGCGTTAAATAATGCGCCAATTGTTCCATATTGCGGGCAATTGTGCTATGTGCTGGCATAGGGTGGGCATGTGGCGCGCAGTTGCCGTGAACAGGCGCAGGGGCGCGGCGTGCCGCGCCCCGTTGAGAATCAAAATGAACGCCAGCTGCGCGCGGCGATCGCGCTTAGCGGCGGAACTCAAACTCAGCGCCGCCAGTGCCGGTCTCGCGCAGGATGACCTCCGCGCCAATGCGCACCTCAAGCGTCCAGTTGGCTCGCCCTTGATTGCACACCGCATACTCCGAGACGACGATCCGATGCGTGCCGAGGCGCGGCTGGCCGCTGGGCCATGTGATCGTCTCGCGCCTGCCGAAGTTGCGATCGCAGGCAGCGTTAGCGTCGACATCCAGCCGCGCCCCAGAGATCGAGCTGGGGTTGCCGAAGTAGACGTGAGACCCATCTGGCTCATAAAGCTGCAAGTCCATGTCGGCGTCGTTGTCCCACTCCAGCGTGATTGTCAAGTCGCCACGGCGCAGCGCCGCCGCGCTGATGGGTGGGGCTGGGGTGATCTCGCGCTCCAGCAGGGCCAGCGGCAGTCCATCGG
>JBDNCV010000025.1:0-33590 GCA_046719465.1 Anaerolinea sp. | reverse complement strand
TCCAGCACAATGCTTCGCACGATCTCACAGTTGCGGATCGTCGTGTGGTGGTAAATGCTGGTGAACGGCCCGATGTAGCTGTTCTCAATCACGCAGTCCTCGCCGATGATCGCCGGGCCGTGCACTGTGCTGTTGACGATACGGGCGCGCGCCTGCACGGTCACGCGGGCGTCAATCTCGGAGTTGTCGATCTGCGCGTCGGGCGCAATCGACGGGGTCAGCTCCTCCAGCACATAGCTGTTGGCCTCCAGCATGTCAATCGGCTTGCCCGTGTCGATCCACCACCCTTCATGGATGTGCGGGTAGACGCGGTAGCCGTGGTCGATCAACCACTGGATCGCATCGGTGATCTCCAGCTCACCGCGCGCTGACGGTTTGATCGCGTTGACAGCTTTGAAGATGTTCGAATCGAACATGTAGATGCCGATCAAGGCATAGTTACTCGGCGGGACGGGGGGCTTTTCGATCAAGCGGGCGATGCTGCCGTCAGGCCGCAGTTCGGCCACGCCATACGCCCGCGGATCAGCCACTTGCTTCAAGACGATCTGGCTGTTCCAGTCGTTGTTGTCAAAATCCCGTATGAGTGGGCTGATCCCGCCTTGGATGACGTTATCGCCGAGGAACATCACAAACGACTCATCACCGAGGAAGTCCTGCGAGATCTTGACCGCGTGCGCCAATCCATCCGGGCTGGCCTGCGGGATGTACGTCACGTTGACCCCCCACGCGCTGCCATCACCCACCGTCTCTTTGATCTCCGGCGCGGTGTGCCCCACGACGATCCCGATCTCGGTCACGCCGGCGTCGCGGATGCTCTCCAACACGCGGATCAGCACCGGCTTATTGGCCACCGGCACAAGCTGCTTGGCGCGGGTGTACGTCAGCGGGTAGAGGCGTGTGCCCTTGCCACCGCTTAAAATCAACCCTTTCATAGAAACTGCGGCCTCCGTGCGGTCGGTCGAACCATCTCACAGCGCGTTGATTGTCACGGAAAGGTGGCCGTTGTGCAATAGAGCGTTTGCGATTGGTCAGCCCCACCCTTGCCGCTGTGCAGGGCGCGGCCTATCATGAGCAGCAACTAAAAACCCGCCTCGAACGGCGGGAAACTGTGTCGGGGCGGCGGGATTCGAACCCACGACCTCTTCGACCCGAACGAAGCGCGCTACCGGGCTGCGCTACGCCCCGAACATCTGTGAGTGTAGCGGAAAGCCCCTATCTGTACAAGAGTAAACATGACCGAGCAATCACCTGCCACGCTGACAGATCGCCTGCGACAGCAAGCCTACAGCCTGATCAACCCGATTGGTCACCTGCTGCACCGCGCAGGCGTCCACCCCGACACGATCACGATTATAGGACTGTTGTTAGTGCTGGCGGCCTGCGTGCCCATCGCACAAGGCGAGCTGCAAACGGGGGCGGTGCTGCTCATCTTGGCGCTGCCCTGTGACGTGTTGGACGGGGCGGTGGCGCGCGCCATGCAGCGCAAGGGGCGCTTCGGCGCGGTGCTGGATTCTTCGCTTGATCGCTATGCTGACGGTTTCATTTTCGCCGCTTTGAGTTATTATTTTGCCGTTCAAGATCGCTTTGAATGGTTCGCCATTACCCAGATTGCCTTGCTCGGGACGTTCCTTGTCAGCTATTTACGCGCACGGGCAGAGGGCGTGGGGGTGGAGGCCAAATTGGGCATCCTGTCGCGTTTGGAGCGCTCAGCGATTATCATTCCCATGCTGCTGTTTCCAGTGTTGTTGGAGGTGGGGGTGGCATTGCTCGCTGTGGGCACCAACATCACAGCGGTTCAGCGGTTGTGGTTTGTCTATCAAACTTTAAAAAACAGGGGCAGCTAAGATGTTTCAGCAGGAATTCTTGCTCATTCGCAACACGCCGTTTGGCGATCTTCAGATTCGGTACTACGGCATCATCATTGTGGTGGCTATGTTGGTGGCGGCGTATGTGGCGGCGCGGCTTGCCAAGCGGCGCGGCTACGACGCGGATCACATCTGGGGTGGCCTGACGTGGGCGATCTTCCCGGGGATCATCGGGGCGCGCTTGTGGCATGTGTTCTTCCCGTCAGTGTCTGCCGTCGAGCGCGGCTTCGACACCAACTACATGCTGACCAACTTCTTCGACACCACCAACGGCGCTATCGCCATCTGGAACGGCGGGCTGGGCATCTTCGGCGCGGTGTTAGGCGGTTTACTGGGGGTATGGCTGTATTGCAGCCCGCTGCACAACCGCGTGGCGTTCGCCAGCTTCGTAATCTTCTACCCCTTCATCCTCGTGATTGATTTCGTCAGCTTCTTGATTGATTGGCCGCTGCGCAAGATCACTGGCCGCGAGCTGCCCACCTTCAAGCTGCCCAAGTTCACCACCACCTTCCCCGACGGTGGCATCCCGATGCTGCCATGGCTCGATATCGCGGCGGTCGTGCTGCCGCTGGCACAGTCGATTGGCCGCTGGGGCAACTTCGTCAACCAAGAGCTGTACGGCTCACCGACTACGCTGCCGTGGGGCATCTTGATCGACGTCAGCAACCGTGTCGCCCCCTACAACCTCATCGCCGATTACCCGCCCGACACGCGCTTCCACCCGCTGTTCCTCTATGAAAGCCTGTGGAACCTCGGCGCGTTCTTCGTGCTGCTCTACCTCTACAACCAGCAGCGCAACCGCTTCAAGCCGGGTGACTTTTTCTTGATCTACCTCATCCAGTACAGCGTCATCCGCTTCTTCTTGGAATTCCTGCGCGTGGAAGTGGCGACGATTGGCGCAACCGGCATCAACAGCTCACAAGCGACCAGCGTCGTCCTGTTTGTGATAGCGCTCCTGCTGTTCCTCATCCGGCGGCGCAGTGCCGCGCAGCAGTCCTACGACGAGGCCACGCCCATGCCGAGCGCCAACCAAGCCGCTGCCGCCCGTTCTTAACCTTAGCAACTTCTCCGACACCCGCCGCGCGCGGGTGTTTTTTTCGGCAGCTTGTCGTATGCGCTTAACTTGTCATACACGCTTAATGTGATGCCCCTATACTGGTAGCGTTAAATGGCAGGGTTGCCCATGATCGAAACTGAAAACTTGACCAAAGTCTTCGATGATTTTTTGGCGGTCGACCGCGTGACGCTGCGCGTGAACCCGGGTGAGGTGCTGGCCGTGCTGGGGCCAAACGGCGCAGGCAAGACCACCACCGTCCGCATGTTGACCTCCATCCTCGCGCCCACATCAGGCCGCGCCGTCGTCGCAGGGTTTGACGTGGTCAAACAACCGGAGCAGGTGCGCGCCCACGTCGGCGTGTTGACGGAGCAGCATGGCCTCTACGAGCGCATGAAAGGCCTTGAATACCTTGACTTCTTTGGCGAGGTCTATCACGTGCCCAAGCCGACACGCCGTGAACGCGCCGTTGACCTCATGAAGCGCTTTGGGCTGGAAGATGCCATGCATCGGCGCGTCGGCGATTACAGCAAAGGCATGAAGCAGAAGCTGGCGCTGGTGCGCGCGCTGCTGCACAACCCGCCTGTGCTGCTGCTGGATGAGCCAACTTCGGCGATGGATCCCATGAGCGCCAAACAAGTCCGCGATGCCATTCTGGAGCTTCAGCGCGACGAGCGCACCTTCCTCATCACCACCCACAACTTGACTGAAGCGCAGCAGCTCGCCAATCAGATTGCTATCATCCGCCACGGGCGCATCATCGCGCTCGGCACATTTGAGGAGCTGACCCAGCAGTTTGGCGGTGAGACTGTCGTCGAGATGCGCGTGGACGGGGCGCTCAACGGGGCGGCAAAAGACTTCGCTGACCTCGTCACCATTGTGGATCAAACGGAGGACACGCTCTACTTCCAAACCCCGTCGCCCCGTCAAACCAACCCCGACGTGCTGGCGCGCGCTGTAGGGCTGGGGCTGCGCGTCGTCACGCTGTCACAAAAAAAACAATCGCTTGAGGATATCTACCTACAAGTGGTGAAGGAGGACGAAGCGCATGACCGCCATCACCAGCCCTGAGCCGCCGCGCCCGAGCATGCGGCGCACCCTCTCCAACGCGCTCATCATCACCCGCCGCGAAGTGCGCGACAGCTTCCGCGATTGGCGCATCATCGCGCCCATCATCATCCTCACCTTCTTCTTCCCATTCCTCGCGCAGAGCGTCGCCGCCAACTTCTCCAACTTCCTTGCAGGCTTCGGCGCACAGATCATCGGCGAGCGCACCATCCCCTTCCTGTTGATGGTCGTCGGCTTCTTCCCGATTTCGATCTCGCTAGTCATCGCGCTGGAGACATTCGTCGGAGAGAAAGAGCGCCGCAGCCTTGAACCGCTGCTCAGCACGCCCCTTTCCAACACCGAGCTGTACATCGGCAAGACGCTTGCCGCCATGATCCCGCCGCTGTTGGCCAGCTTTGGCGGCATGGTCGTCTACCTGCTCACGCTGCTGGGCGGGGAGCTGGCGTGGCGTCCCCCTGCCATGTTGATTGTGCAGATCTTCATCCTCACGATTGTGCAAGCGCTCGTGATGGTCACCGGCGCGGTCGTCGTCAGCAGTCAAACGACCAGCACCCGCGCCGCCAACCTGCTGGCCAGCTTCATCGTCATCCCAATGGCGCTGGTCATCAACGGGGAGAGCGTGATCATGTTCCTCGCGCCGGATGCCAACTCGCCCAACGGGATCGGCGCGCTGTGGGCCATCGCGGCGGGGATGCTGCTGGTGGTAGTGCTGCTGCTGCGCATGGGCAACGCGATCTTCAACCGTGAGGAGCTGCTGGGCCGCATGATCGACCAAATCAGCCTCGGCGGCACGCTGCGCAAGATGGGGCGCTACATCCTGACGGTGGACGAAACCGGGACGCCAGCGCGCAGCCTTGCCGAATGGTATCGGCGCGGCATCGGCTTGTCGCTCTCGCGCCTGCGCATCCCGATTGTCTTGAGCGCGGTTGTGTTCGCCACTGCCTTCGGTGTGGGGATGTTCGTCGGCACACTGCCGGATCTGCGCCTGCCGCTGCCCAGCGCCGCGCTGTTCGAAACCGCCCTGACGAACCTCCGTCAGAACAACTCCGTTATCAACGACCTATTCGGCAGTTACCTCGGCTCCAACATCCAGCGCACTTACTTCATGTCGGTCTTTAGCGACAGTCTGCGCGTGCTGGCGCTCGGGGTGATCTTGTCCACGTTCAGCTTCGGCGTGGCAGCCTTTATCGTCATGCCTTTGACCTATGTGATCGCAGGTTATATCTTGATGCAGTTCTTGCTAGCAGGCTATGGCACGGAACTGTTCTTGACCGCGTTCGTCCCGCACAACCTCGTCAAGATACCGGTTGCGATCCTCGCCACGGCAGCGCTGTTCCGGCTCGGCGCGGTGGTCACCCGCCCGCCGCGCACGCACACCCTCGGCCACGCATGGATCGTCGCGTTCGGCGACATGGTGAAGATCAGCCTCGGCCTCGTCATCCCCGGGTTGTTCGTGGCAGGCTTGTTAGAAGTGACGCTCACGCCGTGGCTGCTGCTCAACCTGCTGAGTTAAACAAGGTTAAGAAAACGCGCTATAATGGGAGGGGTAGTATGTGCGCTCATCCTGTGAAAGCCTGACGAATTCATGGCGCGGATCACCATTCTAGGTTCAGCAGCGGCCGTCAACGATGCAACCCACGATTACACGCACTTTCTGCTGCAAGGCCAGAAGGACACGCCGATCCTCGTGGACGCGGGCAGCAACCCGCTGGGCAAGATCAAAAACCTCGGGATCGACGATGAGAACTTACAAGACATCATCCTCACCCACTTTCACAGCGATCACGTCGGCGGCATCCCCAACATGATGATGCACATGTGGCTGCTGGGACGGCGCGCGCCGCTGCGCATCTACGGCATTCACCACTGCATCCACCGCGTAGAGAACATGATGGAAGCCTACGGCTGGACGGAGTGGCCCAACTTCTTTCCGGTGTCGTTCCACCGCGTGAGCGAACGCGACAACGCCCCCGTGCTTGAAAATGAGGACTTCACCATCACGGCCTTCCCTGTGAACCACTTCATCCCCACCATCGGCCTGCGCATCTACGACAAGCACAACCAAACAACCCTCGGCTACAGCTGCGACACAGAACCGTGTGACGGCGTGCGACACATCGCTAAAGGCGTCGATGTGCTGCTGCACGAGGCGGCCGGCCCCCCGCCCGGCCACAGCACCGCCCAGCAAGCCGGCCAGATTGCCACCGAGGGCGGCGCGCAGCAGCTCTGGTTGATCCATTATCAGGTGTGGAACGTTGATCCGACCCCGCTTGTCAAAGAGGCCAGCCGCACCTTCAAAGGCCCGATCACCCTGTGCAAAGACTTCGACGTATTTGAGTTTTAGTTGACTACTTGAACGCTGGTGTGCGCGTCTCGTAGAGCCACTGCTGGAAAAAATCGCCCAGATCAAGCCCGCTGGTGGCCTCAACGCTGGCGATGAAGTCGGCGATGCTGGCGTTGCCATAGGCGTAGCGCTCGTAATACTCACGGATCGCGCGGAAGAAGACCTCATCCCCCAACAGCAAGCGCAGCGCGTGCAGCGCGTAAGCCCCGCGCAGGTAGACAAACTGGTGGAAAAGTTGGCCTGCCCCCGGGTCACCGATGCGCACGCCGCGCCGCTCATGGCCGGGCTGAGAGATCATGATGTAGTAGTCCTCCATCAGGCGCTCAAAAGCGGCTTTGCCCTCGGTATGCTCCACCCACAGCGCCGCAAAATACGTCGCAAACCCCTCATTCAGCCAGATGTCGCGCCAATGCCGCACGCTGATGCTGTTGCCAAACCACTGATGCACCATCTCATGCGCGATGATGTCGTTGACCGCTGGCGTGGGCATACGGGTGACTTCACGCGGGAACAGCGAGAGGGTCTGCGTCTCAAGCGCAAAACCGAACGTCGCGCGCGCTACCACCGCCCCATACACGTCGAACGGGTACGGCCCGATGATCGATTCGTAAAACGCCATCATGGCGGGCTGCACGGCGAACACCTCCTCAAGGCGTGGCGCCAGCTCCATCGGGAAATAGTTGCGGATCGGCACGCCGCTAGGCGACTCGCTTTCGACCATCACAAAGTCGGTGATGTTGACGGTTGCGAGGTAAGTTGCCATCGGCTGCCCCATATGCCAGACATAGGTGGTCGCATCGGGTTCATGGCGCGTGTCAATCAGCACGCCGTTGGCCGCTGCAAGGTTGCCCGCAGGCACACGAATCGTAAACGTGAACGTTGCCTTGTCCTGCGGATGGTCGTTCGACGGGAACCACGTCGCAGAACCGTCCGGCTGGCTGGCGACAAACACCCCCGTCTGATAGTGCTGCCAGCCCGCGCCGAAGCCGCCCAGCCGCTGACGACCTTCCAACGATCCAGCGTAGGCCACCCGAACCTGCGCTTGCGCCATGCTGAGGATCGGGGCAGCGGGCGTCACGATGAGTTCACCGTCGCGCCGCTCAAACGCAGCAGGAGCGCCGTTCACCGTCAAGGCGCTGATGGCTGGCCCGCTGAAGTCAAGATGGAACTGCTCTAGCGTGGTCAGCGCGAGCAGGTCAATTGTCACGACGGCGCGTGCTGTGCGCGCGGCCAACGCCACGTCAAGGTCAATGTCGTAATGCAGCACGTCGTAGCCGCTGTTGCCCATCAACGGGAAGTACGGGTCGCCGATGCCCGCTGGGTCGCTCAGCGCAGCAAGCGGCCACACCACTCCCAAGACGACGATCACCCAAAGCCGCAGCCCCCACTTGCGCATAACTTACCCTTCACATCAGCGCCGTTCTGGGTTTAGTGTATTGCAGTTTGCTTAGGATGAAAACCGATGCTTCTACCGCGTTACAATTACGGTCGTCGCCGCAGCTTGTTCACACCGCTGCTGTATGTGGGCTGTGGCGCGAGTGTGCTGGGCTTGTGCGCGGCGGCTGCCGTCGTCGCCCTGCTTGTGCTGCCCAACCCGCAGGGCTTCGCGCTGCAAGTGATGGGCTTCCGCAGCGCTGGGCAGACCGAAACGCTGTTCGCCGACCAGACGGCACGCCCTGCCCCCGTGCTGGCGCAGCCCGCCCCCGTCAGCCAGATCATCCTGAACATCCCCCAAGTCGGCCAGCAAGCCGTCACGATCGATGGTGAGCGCATCCAAGCTGCCACCGGTCTTGACCCGCAAACCGCGCAAACCGTCCTGCAAGCGCAAACGAATGAGGCGGGTCTGCTGTCGTTGTGTCAGCAGTACAGCTCTCTATGCGCAGAGGGCAACGGGCAGGTGCGCGGCGTGCGCTTCGACCTGCGCCCCAACGGCCTCATCGTCTCAGGGGAGGTGCTCATCCCCGCGCTGAACACGTGGCAGCCAGTCGGGATCGTGTTCCAGCAGGTGGGGCGGCGTTTGGGGGTCGTTGGGGTGGATGTCAACGGGCTGCTGCTGGTGGATCCGCCTGCGCCGTACAACGCGCTCATCAGCGAGGCCGAGCAGGCTGTCAACGCGCTCATCGGCACGCTCAGCGCGAGTGTCGACGGCACAGCCTACAGCGTGCAGGACATGTTTCTCGATCATGACCTTCTGACGCTTATCCTGCGCTGACAAGGGGCTTACAATGGCGCTAAAATATGGCCTAGCGGTTGAAAAATGGGATGAAGCGGTGGCTGAAATCCGCGATATCTTGCGCCAAGCAGCGCGCGAGCGCCGCTTCTTGACCTATGGGGAGGTCACACAGGCCATGCTCAGCGTGCGCGCGCATCCGGGCGCGTATGTGTTCACCGCCATGCTGCGCGAGGCGTGCCATCAAGAGGAGCGAGAGACAGGGGTTCAGCTTTGCGCGCTGGTGGTGGCCAAAGCCACGGGCAAGCCCGGCGCGGGCTACTTCCGCCTGATGCCATGTTCGGGGGATTTGGACGACTGCTGGCGCGCAGAGGCTGAAGCGGCCTTCGCTTTCTATCAAGAAATGAGCGACTCATGAAGATTCTCATCACTGGGGCCAATGGCCGACTCGGCAGCGCGTTATGCAACCGGTTGGCAGACCAGCACCACGTCGTCCCCCTCGTCGGGGAGAGCGCGTCTGGCGTACACGTTGAGCTGACGCGCTGGGCCGAAGTGCACCGCGCCGTCGAACACTTCGCCCCAGACTTCATCATCCACACTGCCGCGTGGACAGACGTGGACGGATGCGCACGCGACCCGCAGCGCGCCCTCCGCGTGAACGGGCTGGGCACGCAGTACCTCGCAGCGGCCAGCGGCGCGCGCGGCATTCCGATGCTGTACATCAGCAGCAACGAGGTCTTCGACGGCACGAGCGCGCAGCCCTACCGCGAGTATGACCCCACCCGCCCCGCTAACCCCTACGGCTACAGTAAGTGGGTGGGCGAGCAGGCGCTCATCCGCCACAACCCGCAGCATATGATCGTCCGCACGGCGTGGCTGTTCGCGCATGGCGGGCGAAATTTTGTGCAGACGATCCTCAACGCAGCGCGCGCTGGAAAAGCGCTGCGCGTCGTGCGCGACGAGGTGAGCAACCCCACCTACACCGACGACCTCGCCGACGCTATCCCCGCTTTGATTGCCGCGCGCTGCTGGGGGACGTATCACCTCACCAACAGCGGCATGGCCAGCCGCTTTACGTTTGCACAGGCCATCCTCGAAGCAGCTGGTATTGACGCGCCGATCGAGCCGATCACGCTCAAGGAGTGGCCGCGCCCCAGCACGCCGCCGCCCCATGCCGCACTGGCCAACGACGCTGCGGCTGCGCTGGGCATCACGCTCCGACCGTGGCAAGAGGCGCTCACAGCGTTCATCCAACGGGAAGCCGAACGCCATGCCTGAGCCGCTGCTCTCGGTCGTCATCCCCAATTGGAACGGCGAGCGCTTCCTGCGGACGTGCCTCGACGCGCTGCGCCGCCAAACCCACCCCGCGCTGGAGATCATCGTCGTCGATAATGCCTCCAGCGACGGCTCACAAGCTCTGCTGCGCGCAGAATACCCTGAAGTGATGCTCATCGCCCTGCCGAGCAATCGCGGCTTCACTGGCGCGTGCAACGCAGGTATGGAACGCGCTCAAGGAGAATTCGTGAGCCTGCTCAACAACGACACGGAAGTTAGCCCTCAGTGGGCCGCCGCCATCGTGGACGCCTTCCAGCGCCACCCACAGGTCGGCATTGTGGCCAGCAAGATGCTGCTCTTCGACCAACGCGATACGTTCCACACCGCAGGCGATGGCTTCCGCACCGATGGCACAGCCTTCAACCGCGGCGTGTGGGAGAAGGACATCGGCCAGTACGACGAGGAGGCCTTTGTGTTCAGCGCGTGCGGCGGCGCTTCGGCCTACCGCCGCGCTATGCTCGACCAAATCGGCCTGCTGGACGACGATTTTTTCTTCTCGCTCGAAGATGTTGATCTAGCATGGCGCGCGCAGCTGGCCGGTTGGCGCGCACTTTACACCCCTCATGCCGTCGTTTATCATCACTTGTCTGCAACGGGCGGCGGGGTGACGGCCAGCTTCTACGACGGGCGCAACGCCCTTTACCTGTTGGCAAAGAACTTACCAAGCGAATTATGGCGCAAACATCGCCGCTGCATCGTGCAGCGCCAAGCGCAGCTCGCATGGGAAGCGCTGCGAGCGTGGCGGGGCGCGGCGGCGCGGGCACGCCTGCGCGGCATGCTCATCGGCCTGCTCACCTTGCATCGCATGCTAGCAAAGCGGCGCATCGTCCAGCCGCAGCGCGCGGTGTCGATCGAATACTTGGAGTCGATGTTGACTCCGGCTTGTTGAGCGGAGCCTATGTCCTCACACTCGGGCGGAGTTGTCTCTTGACTACACAGCATCCTTTCCTGTCGATCATCATCCCGGCGCACAACGAGGAGAAACGCCTCCCTCCCAGCTTGGCCAAGATCGACGCTTACCTAAAAACCCAAGACTATACCTACGAAGTAATCGTCGTCGAGAACGGCAGCAAAGACCGAACTAGTGAGGTCGTGCGCGAGTTCGCCCAAGATCACCCCTATGTGCGCTTGATCGAGGTCGAGACACGCGGCAAAGGCCTTGCCGTCAAAGCCGGGATGCTGGCCGCCAGCGGTGAGTATCGCTTCATCTGCGACACAGACTTGTCGATGCCGATCGAAGAAATCGCCAAGTTCCTGCCCCCAACGCGCGAGGGTTATGATGTGCTGATCGGCAGCCGCGAGGGCAAAGGGGCGCGGCGCATCGGCGAGCCAGAGTACCGCCACATTATGGGGCGCGTGCTCAACTTTATTGTCAAAATGACTGCCGTCCCCAATTTTGAGGATACCCAGTGCGGCTTCAAGATGTTTAAGCGCGAAGCCGCTGAGGACTTGTTCAGCGTCCAGCAGATGAGCGGCATCGGCTTCGACGTGGAGCTGATCTACGTAGCGCTGCGGCGCGGATACCGCATCGTGGACGTGCCCATCACGTGGTACTTCGACCCCGATTCGCGCATGCGCCTATTCCAAGACTCGCTCAAAATCCTGCTCGAAATCTGGGAAATTCGCCAGAATTGGCGCAAAGGCCTCTATGACAAGAACGCCTCGTCGGGATAAAACCGCCCCCCTTACCTATGAGGAGCAAGCGCACGCGCAGGGCTATCAGCGGGTGGCCGGGCTGGATGAGTCTGGGCGCGGCCCGTGGGCCGGGCCGCTGGTAGCGGCGGCCGTCATCCTGCCCGATGTGGACACCTTGCCCGACCAGCTCAAAGGAGCGCGCGACAGCAAGCAGATGACGCACCGCCAGCGGCTGCGCTCAGCAGAGGTCATCAAGCAGGTTGCGCTCGCCTATGGGATCGGCGTCGTCAGCGCGGACGACATCACAGCGTTGGGGCTGCCTGCGGCGCTGCGCATGGCGTATCAGCGCGCGCTCGACCTGTGCGACATCCCCGCCGACTTCCTGTTGATCGACCACACCCAATGGCCGCAGCAGCCATTGCCGCATCTGTCGATCACCCACGGCGATCAGCTCTCGCTGAGCATCGCTTGCGCCAGCATCCTCGCCAAGACGTGGCGCGACCAGCACATGATCGAGCTGCACGCGCAGCACCCCGTCTACGGCTTTGACCGCAACAAGGGCTACGGCACAGCCCAGCACAGCGCGGCCATTCAGGCGCATGGCATTGTGCAAGGTGTGCACCGGCTGAACGTGCGCCCTGTGGCACAGGCGCGTTTACTATGAAACTGGCGCTCGTCCACGACTGGCTTAACCAGATCGGCGGCGCAGAGGACGTGCTGGCCGAGCTGGTGGACATGTTCCCCACCAGCCCAATCTTCACCAGCCTTTACGCCCCCGACGTGATGCCCACCGCCTACCGCCAATGGGACATCCGCCCGCTGTGGTCAGATCGGCTGCCGGGCATCCGCCGTCGCCACCAGCCCTACCTGCCGATCTACCCGCTGGCATGGGGCAGCCTCGACCTGTCCGATTACGACGTGATCCTCAGCAACAAAAGCGGCTTCTGTCATGGGGTGCGCGCGGGCGACGCGCTGCACATCTGCTACTGCCTTGCGCCAACGCGCTACGTGTGGCAGTTGGAGCATTACGTCGCCCGCGAAGGCCTCGGAGCCGCGGCTCAGGCAGCGCTCAAACCGCTGATGGCGCTGCTGCGCCGCTGGGACTACGCCGCCGCCCAACGTGTGACGCACTTCATCGCCATCAGCACCGACATCCAGCAGCGCATCCGCCAGTTTTACGACCGCGAATCGACGATCATCTATCCACCGGTGGACTGCGCTCGCTTTACGCCCGTGCCAGCCCACGAGGTGGGCGATTACTTCCTCGTCGTGTCGCGCTTGATCCCCTACAAACGCATCGATCTTGCCGTGCAAGCTGCCACACGCTTGGGTGTGCCGCTCAAAGTGGGCGGGCGTGGGCGTGACTTTGAGCGCCTGCGCGCGATGGCAGGCCCTACGGTCGAGTTTTTGGGCTATGTGCCCGATGACGAGCTGCCCGGCCTGATGGCGCGCTGCAAGGCGTTTATTTTCCCCGGGTTTGAGGACTTCGGCATCACGCCCGTGCAGGCGCAGGCCGCCGGCCGCCCCGTGATCGCCTACCGCGCGGGCGGCGCGCTCGACACGGTGCAGGAAGGGATCACGGGGGCGTTCTTCGACGAGCAGACCGTGGGCAGCCTCGCCGAGGTCATGGCCAGCTTCGACGCTGCCGCCTACGACCCAGCAGCGATCCGCGCCCACGCCCTCACATTCGACACGCCGCTGTTCAAGACCGCGTTAAGGCGCTATATTGAAACCGCCTATGAAGCGCACCAAGCCGCAAGAGGAACCCCATGAATGAGCTGCAACCCATTTGGCGCTTTGTCCGGCTGTGGTGGTGGCTGATGCTGCTGCCGCCTGTGGTGGTCGCTGCCTTGACCTTGCCTGCCTTCCTTGACCGACCGGCCAGCGGGGGCTTCTCTGTTCAGTTCAAGTACACAGCAGCCATGACCAGCGCCAACGTCACCCCGCGCGATGGCGACTTTCAAGATGTGTGGATCGCCAGCGAGTACACGGTGAACGCCTTCACCGAGTGGGTGCGCGGCAGCAGCTTCCGCGCCGAGCTGCAAGCGCTGCTGCCCGATGTCGACCTTGCGCCGCTCGGCATCGCCAGCGACAACGCGCGCAGCATCGGCCAAGTACAGATGAGCCACCCGGACGCTGCCGCATTAGAGCGAATTGCCGCCGCCGCCATCCAAGTGCTGCAAACGCGCAACCAAGTTTACTTCCCGCACCTCGGCGCAGAGCCAGCCACGGTGACGATCATCGACGCGCCCGTGGTGGTGGCCGCGCCGCCCCCGCTCGTCAACCGCTTTGAGCCGCTCATCCGCATTGGCCTTGCGCTGGTCGTTGGCATTGTGCTGGCAGCGCTCGCCGAAGCCACAAACCAGCGCGTGCGTGAGCCTGCCGACGTGGAACGGGCAGGCCTGCGCTTATTGGGGCGCATCCCGCGTTAGCGATCAGCCAAGTCCCAGCCTTTGCGGCGCAGCGCCGTCCGCAGCATTTCTACTCCCCGCGAGCTGACGCCGTAACGTGTGGTCAAGTCACTCGCTTTGAGGCGGCGCACCTGTTCAAGCCGCGTGATCCCCGCGTTTTGTAAGGCGCGCCGCTCGGCGCTGCTCAATCCAGCGGGGAGGTCACTGCTCGTCGGATCTTGTGACATATGACCTCCCACTCTGTCTCATCTACCGTGGCAGCACGAACACGGCCGCTGTCAGATACGGCACGCTGAACGTGCCCTCGCTGTAAGACGCCTCGCGCATGGTGTCATCAGCGCCCATCGCCAAGATGGGATGGAGTTCATACGCGCCCGTCAAGGCCTCATCGCTGAAGGTGATCGTTTCGTTGGTCGTGTTGAAGATGACGACCAGTTGGGCGAAGTTCTCGTCGAGATCGCCCGCTGTGTCGTCCAGCACCATGACGATCACGCCCACCTGTTGATCTGGCCCGACGTTGAGGAACGTCAAACGGTTCTGGACTTCTTCAGCGGTTGTCAGGCGGAACAGCGGGCTGCTGTAGCGCACGCGCAGCATGTCCACCCAGCGGCTGTAGCTGTCCATGATGTTCTCAGGGGCGGGGACGTTGGCTGGGTTGGCGAGGAAGGGGCGCATGCGGTTCCATTCGGCGCTGTTGTCGCCCGCTGGGGGCAAGCCAACGCCGAAGTTGTTCGTCTGCATCGTGAAGTCAAGGCGGTTGAACCAGTCGCCGCTGTTGTAGCTGTTGCGATCCAAGCTCTTAGAGCGCAGCAGTTCCGTCCCCGCTTGGAAGAACGGAATGCCCTGACTGTACATGACGAAGGCGTTACCGAGGATTTGCATCCGCACGCGGTCTTCCATCGGCGTATCCGCAGGCGCTTTGTACATGTTGTTGTCGTACAGCGTCTCGTTGTCGTGCTTGTCGACGTAGATGATGTTCTCCTGCGGGTCGAGCGTATAGCCTGCGGGCGAGCCGTTGTAGTCCACGTCGGCGCCGGTCACAAGGTCGCCGTTGCGGTCAATAAAGGTGTAGTCGCGCAGGTTGCCCGCCAGCCCCACGCGGACGCGATCCGCAAACAGCAGCGCGATGTCAACATTTTCGTTGTCCGCGCTCAGGCCGTTCGGGTTGCTCACGATGCCGTTGGCCAGCCCCTGCTTCTCACGGTCACCAAACGGACTGCCGCCGCGCACCGCGTCGCGCAGGCGGTCGTTAAATGTGCCGATGCCTGTCCCCGCTGCGTTGATCTGCGTGGCGTTGACGCCGCGCGCGTTATTAGCCACCTCGCCGAAGTTCCACCCCTCGCCGTATAGATAGATCGTGCTGCCGTCCACGCCGTGTTCTTC
This sequence comes from Anaerolinea sp., assembly GCA_046719465.1. GTDB lineage: Bacteria > Chloroflexota > Anaerolineae > Aggregatilineales > Phototrophicaceae > JANWYT01. Next base: position 18,325 of record JBDNCV010000025.1, on the reverse strand, counting down.
CATCGTCAGCGCAGCGACGGCCTCTTGCACCGCGATCATGTCCTCCAGCATATGATGCCCCATCAGGTCAAAGCGGAAGCCGTCCACCTTGTACTCGACGGCCATCAAGATCACCGTGTCGATCATCAGGCGGCGCATCATGTTGTGTTCGGTCGCAGTGTTATCGCAGCACGTGGAGCGCTCGACCGTGCCCGTCGCGCTCAAACGGTGATAGTAGCCGGGCACGATCTGATCGAGGACGCTGCGGTCGTTCTGGCCGCTGGCGTTGGTGTGGTTGAACACCACATCCTGAATCACGCGCAGCCCCATCCGGTTGAGCGCTTGCACCATCTGGCGGTACTCCAGCACGCGGGCGGTGCTGTTCGGGTCAGTGCTGTAGCTGCCCTCGGGAGCCATGAAGTGGTACGGGTCATAGCCCCAGTTGAAACCGTCACGGTCACGAATCGGGTTGATGAGTTCCTGCTGCTGCGGGCTATCTGGCGGGAAGGTCGCCATGAGTTCATAATCTGGCTCAAACCAGCGGGCGCGATTCTCGTTGATGGTGGCGATGTCGAACGTTGGCAGCAGATGAACATGCGTCAAACCGGCTGCCGCCAGCGCCGCCAGATGCTGCGCCGGCACGCTGTCCGTCAGCGTGAAGGCCAGATACGTCCCGCGCAGCTCAACCGGCGTGCTCTCGTCAAAGGCGTTGAAGTCGCGCACGTGCAGCTCATAGATCGTGATGTCCTCAAAGTTGACCAGCGGTGGCTTCACCAGCTCGTCCCAGCCCTCCGGCTTGAGCGCTGGATCCGACAGGTCGATGATCTGCGAGCGTAGGCTGTTGATCGACAGGTTCAGCGAGTAGGGATCCGTAACCTCGTTGATCACAATCTGGCCGACGCTGGGGGCGAACACCGTCACGCGGAACTTGTAGTAGAGGTTCTTCCAGCTTGGCTCACCGGTGATGCTCCAAACGCCGGTGGCGTCATCGCGCGTCATCGGCAGCAGCTGCGGTTGGGTGCGCGGCACGTTGTCGGCGTACAGCATGAACTCGACGTTCTGCGCAGTCGGCGCCCACACCGAGATCGTCGGCACGCCGTCCGCGTCCCAGTGCACACCGAGCGGCGCGTCTGTCGTGTAGAGGTCGTCCAGCACACCCGGGATTTGCAACCCAGCGATGTTGACAACATCCTCGCCGCGGTAGGCCGCAATGGCGATCTGAGCGCGCAGCGCGTCCGGCACTTTGGCAAGGTCAGCTTCGGCGATCACGAACGGGGTCAGCCCGCGCAGGTGCGGGAACTTGGCGAGCGCCGCCGCAGGGATTTCCTCAGCGGGGGTCAGCGTGAGCGATTCAAACGTGCCTTGCAGCCCAAACAACGACACGACCATGTCACCCGCCGCGCTGTACAGCAGGCGATACTCGGCGTTCGGGTCAACCTCCACGCCCCACAGCAGCGTCGATTCATCCACCCAGTAGGCGGTGAGCTGGCGCAGGTTGGCGCTCGTAATGGCAGCCCCACCCGCGACGACCACCATCGCGTCAAGGCTGGCATCATAGGTGAACGACACGTTCTGGCCGTCCTCCTCAACGGTAAACGTGATCTCCTCGCCCATGCGGTCGGTGCTGCGCCCAATGGCGAAGCGCGCCGTGTACTCGCCAGCAGGGATGCGCGTGGTGCTGAAGGTGAACACGCCGTCGCCTTCTGGGTCTTGCAGCCATGTGGCCATACAGGCCGGATCGTCGTTCTCTGGGCAGCCGAGGAACGTCTGATAGCTGCCGGGCGCAGTGACGATCAGCACGCGCAGATCATCCGCCACCCACTTGGTCTTGTGATCGTAGAAAAAGGTGATGTCGCTGTCGGTCGGCACGTTGAGGATGATATTCGGGCCGTCGCGGTCAGCGCGCCCGCCGTAGTTCTCGCCCCATGTGCCGTCGATAGCCACCTTATACTCATAAGTGCCGGCAGGGATGAAAAACGTCCGAGACCAGATGTCGGTTGCGGGGTCATACTCCAGCATGGCATCGGTGCAGCCCGGCTGCCACTCGCCCGGGCAGCCCATCACAGGGTTCAGGTTGCCGGGGATGGTCACTGTGGATGGGGTTTGCATCTGCGCCATGACGGGCAGCCCAACGACAAAAACCAGCACAAGGCACACTACCCCCCAGAGTCGATTGTTGTGAAGTTGCATAAGATTTTCCTTAAGTTTGTTAACCAAACATCAATCTTCGCCGTCACTGTAGCGCAGACGCGGCCAATTGTCTAGCAAATAATTTGGAGAAATTGACAAACTTTGCACAGCATTGAGGCCAGATCAGTGCTATTATGCAGTCATGCCGACGATCTACGACATCACCCGCACGATTGCCCCAACCAGCGCTGTCTGGGAGGGTGATACGGCATACAGCGCGCGTTTGATCGCCGAGATAAGCCGTGGCAGCAGCATCAACCTCACAACACTCACGCTCAGCGCCCACAGCGCCACCCATGCCGACGCACGCTTTCACTATCAACTCGCTGGCCCCACCATCGAACAAGCGCCGCTGGCGCCGTTCATCGGCCCAGCCCGCGTGGTGGAGGTCGAACGGCGCAGCGGTGGGATTGTCCCTGATGACCTTGCCCATGTGGATCTGCACGGGGGCCAACGCCTGCTCATCCGCACCTTTATCAGCGATACACCCGACGAGCAGCTCACGACTGAGTTTCCGTCTCTCAGCGTAGCGCTGATTGAGCACCTTGCCGCGCTCGGCTATGTGCTCATCGGCACAGACGCCATCAGCGTTGACCCATACACCAGTCGAACGCTCGACGCACACCACGCGCTGGCGCGCCACGGCCTCTATAATCTGGAAAGCCTCTGCCTGCAGGGGGTTCCTGTGGGCGATTATGAATTAATTGCACTGCCGCTCAAGCTCAGCGGGGCGTGTGCCTCGCCCGTCCGCGCGATTCTGCGGCCACTCAAGGGGGATGTATGACGATTGGAGCGCTGTTCTTCTTCGTGTTATTCGTGGCGACGATCTTCGCCAGCTATATCGCGCTGCGGCGTAAGCTTACCCGCCCCATTGTGATCGGCGCGGCGTGTGCAGCGGGCAGCATCATCTCGATGATGCTGTTCGCGCTGGCCAACGGCAATGTCTTCATCCATGCCTTGCTGGTGGGTCTGGTGGTGGGCGGTGCGTTCGCTGGTGCCACCATGGCCGTTGCCCTGTACTTTCAAGGCAATGAACTGCGCGAACAGCTCAAAAACAAGCCCTAACGCGGATACTGCGTTGTCTCGATCAAGCGATCACGGTCGATCAAACGCTCGAACAGCATATCCACCAGCGGTGGTGAGAGGCGCTCCAACAGCGCGAGCAGGTGATAGCCTAGATCGCCCACGATCACCTCAGCATCACGATAGACGACCGTGCGCACCACCGCATCAGCCACTTCATAGGGCGCGATCAAGTTCAGGCGCAGCACAGGGTCGATCATCCCAGCCTGCCGCATCTGCTCGCGCGTCATGTGGCCCACCATCTGCGTATCGACAAAGCCCGGACACACGTATGAGACCATGATCCCATCGCGGCGCAGCTCACGGCGCAGCGCAGCGCTGAACGTGCGCACGGCTCCCTTGCTCGCCCCGTAGATGCTGAAGCCAATGCTCGGCAGCAGGGCGGCCATACTGGCGATGTTGACGATGTGGCCGCTGTGCTGAACCTGCATGACGCGCGCCACCGCCTGCGTCAAGCGGATGAGCGCCACCACGTTCACCTCCAACATGCGGCGGTAGGTCGCCTCGTTGTGCTTGAGGAAGTCTCCGCTCACCAGCAGACCCGCGTTGTTCACCAGCACGTCGATCCGCCCGAACTGTTCCATCGCATAGGCGACGATCTCGGCAGGGGCGTTCTCTTCAGTAAGGTCAATGGACAGGGTGTAGACACGCTCGCCGTACTGCTGCACCTCGGCTTGCGTGGCCGCCAGCGCCTCCGCGTCGAGGTCAACGAGCAGCAGGTGCGCTTGTTCACGGCCAAAGGCATGTGCCGTCTCGCGGCCGATGCCAGCCCCTGCCCCCGTGATGAGCACCACCTTGTTACGCAGGCTGACGGCGTTCTTCTCGCGCTCGTTCATCCGCCAAAGCGCCAAGAACCCACCCAGCAGCAGCCCCGCCCCAATCGCCCGCCGCATGCGTCACCTCCGTTAGCTGGTCTTCTTTTCCAACATAATCCGCGTGATCTGTTCAATATGGTTGGCATCGTGCGCGGCCACCTGCGCGATAGAACGCATGACCGTATACGCCCCATACTCGGGATGAACGCCAGTGCGTGCCAATTGTGCCTCGTCGAAGCTCTCAAAAAACGCCACCATCTCCGCGCGTGAGACACTCAGCTTGGCCAGCACGTCGTGCAGCGGCTGCGCGTTGTAGGCATGGTCAACAGCCAGCTTCTCGTGGTCATAGTACTGAAACGTAGGGTTGTCCTGCTCTAGCATCGCCCGCACGCGCGATTGAAAGATCGCGTCATATTCCAGCAGATGCCCCAGCACTTCCAGCACCGTCCAGCCTGTGCCGCCGTCGCGCCATGTGCTGGCTTCCTCTTGTGTGAGCATCTTGCCCAGCGTGATGAGCGTCTGCGAGTGCAGCTTGATGATCGTCACGTAGCGTTCGTGATGAAATTGGGGGTTCATTGGGGGGTGATCTCCTTCAAATCGTTCAAAATCCAGATAATCGCCTGCCGCAGATCTTGCGCCAGCTTTTCGCCGCCTTCAATCGTGTTGCGATAGCTGATATAGCGCAAATGGCGCACGTCGAACGGCACTTCCTCCGGCGATTGGGCTTGTGTGAGCAAAATGGCCGGTTTGCCAACCGTGTGCGCAATCCCCAGCTCATAAAACACGTTAGCATTGACCTCGCTGATGTCGGCGATGATCAAGCGACAGCCGTTGATTGCCGCCCACACCTCCTTCATCACCACCCCGCGCACGCTGGCGAACTCATCCCCCCGCCGGATCGACAAGTTCAAGCTGCTTGCCACAGGCCGGATTACCGTCTGATAAATCGCATTATATGGCTCACGGAACGGCATCACCATAAAGATATCCGAGCGGAACTGTGACTGCTGCTGCGGCACGCCAAAGATCGGCGTCACGCGCATCACCCCGCTGGCCGCCTCTTGCGATGGGAGCTGCTTCTGCGCATCCCAGACTTGCAGCGCGCGCCGCACAATCAGCTCGATTTCATCCGCAGCGAAGCGCAGCCCCTCCTCCACCAGCGTCTCAAAGTTGGGCGGCAGCGCGTCCGCCGCCGACCGAAAGGCGCGCAGCGGCTCATCAGGGGCAGGCATGACAAGCGCCGACACCTCGCCATCAGCGCCGAAGCCCTGCGCAGCGGGCGGCAGCAAGCGCATCTGACGGCTCGTGCGCAGGTGTGTATCCACCGCGAGGATCACTTGGGCTTGCAGTTCGTCCAGCGTTTTGAAGTAGTTGATGACGTGGCGGGTCTCGAGCAGTTCACGAAAGTGCTGCATGCGCGCGTCTGGGTGCGTGCGGCAGTCCTCGTGCATGAAGATCGCACACAGCAGCCCGCGTTGAAACGCCAAACGATACTCTTGTTCAGCGTAGGACTGCTGGCTGTTAGGGGCAAGCGCGCCGTAGTCTGGGCCGTACACACCAATGAACAGCGCGCTGGTTTCCATCGCTTGTTTGGCCAGCAGAATACGATCTTCCCCGTTGGCGATGATGTCACGCGGGCTGATGGCAGCGATGAGCATTTGATCCATCCGCCACAGGGCAGTGCGCACAGCCCCCAAGTAGGCCTCAGACGTTGGGGCATCAGGCACGCTCAGGAAAATCTTGTAGGGTGTTGGCATGGGGATTCCTCGCCACAAACAAAATGCCCGACGCGCGCTTAAAGCGGCTCGGGCATGCTGATGAGATCAATGCATAGGCTGGCTGCGCCTAGTCGGCAGCAGCGGTAGACGCTGCGGCGCTTGCCTCAGCAGCGGGCTTGGCACTCTCGGATTCAGCCTTTGCGTCGCTCTTAGCGCCGTTCGTAGGGCTGGCAGGGTTGCGCGCGCCCTTGCTGTCGTTCACATAAAAGCCCGACCCCTTAAAAATGACGCCGGCGGCCTGCACGATGCGTGTCACCTTCTGCCCGGTCTGCGGATCAACCGTCAGGGGCGCATCGCTGAAGCTCTGGCGATAGTCGAACGTGGTGCCGTCTTCGCGGCGATAGGTGTACAGTGGCATATGCAACCTCATTGATGAACAGACATGTGCCTACCTTTTCGATCAGCCCGCAAGCATAGCAGACTTTCATCAGAAAAGAATAAACATTTTGGGGATATTTGCTAAAGCAGCCACTACTTCAGAAGCCAATTGCCAGCCCATCCTTACGTGGATCGCTGCCACCTGTGAGCACGCCCGCCTCATCCCGCGTGATAATCTGTCCACAGCCAAACAGCGCCCGATCTAACCCGCTGACGGGGCGCACACGATGGCCATAGGTGGCCAGCGCCGCCATCGTCGCCACTGGCAGCCCCTCTTCCAGCGCCAACACGCTCTCAGGTGTGCCCGCCTCCAAGCACCACCGCGGGCGATCTAACGCCTCCTGCGGATCAAGCTGGTCGTCAATGAGCGCGTTCACCACTTGGAGATGGCCCTGCGGCTGCATAAACCCGCCCATAACGCCAAACGTCGCATAGAACGCGCCGTCCTTGAGGATCATCCCGGGGATAATCGTGTGGTAAGGGCGCTTGCCGCCGCTCAGCGCGTTGGGGTGGCCGGGTTCCAGCACGAAGTTTGCGCCGCGATTCTGCAAGAAAACGCCCGTTCCCTTCGCCACGATGCCGCTGCCGAAGCCCATGTACAGGCTGTTGATGAACGAGCAGGCATTGCCCTCACCGTCCACCACACACAGGTACACCGTGTCGCTGCTGTTGTCCGGCATCCCATAGCTGGGGGGCTGCATGGCCGCGTGCGGTTGAATGTGTGCGCGGCGCTGTGCGGCATACTCAGCGCTCAGCAGAAAGTCCAGCGGTGCGGCGTAGTGCGCGGGATCAGCCACGTGGTATCGCGCATCCGCAAAGCCGCAGCGCATCGCCTCCACCATGAGATGGATTTTCTCGGGGCTGTCTTCGGCGTAACTGCTAAGCGCGTAGCCCGCTGCGATGTTTAGGGCAATAAGGGCCGCCAGCCCCTGTCCGTTCGGTGGGTGCTCCAGCACTTGATAGCCGCGATAATCGACGCTGATGGGGTCGCCCCATGTGGAGGTATGCGCTTGCAAGTCGGCGTGGGTCATGACCCCGCCCTGCTCTTGCAGCGTGGTGATGATCGCATCCGCAATCGGGCCGCTGTAAAAGGCCTCCGCGCCACCCTCAGCCACCGCGCGGAAGGTGCGCGCCAATTCAGGCAGGCGCACTACCTGCCCGCTGTGCGGGGCCACACGGTAATCGTGTGCGTAGCTGCTGGCCGCCAGCAGCGCCTGCACGCGCGGCATCCGCCACGCCGCCGCATACACTGGCGACACCGGGAAGCCGTCCTCTGCATAGTGAATGGCATCCGCCAGCGCCTCGCGCAGCGTCATGCGCCCATGCCGCTTGAGCAAGTCCTCCCAGCCGCGCGCCGCCCCCGGAACAGTCACGGCGTGCGGGCTGCGTTCAGGGATCGCGCCGTGCACACCCTGCGCCGCCAGCCATTCGACGCTCAGCGCTTGTGGGGCGCGCCCGCTCCCGTTGAGCGCGCTCACCTGTCCCGTGCGCGCGTCGTAGTACAGCGCGAAGCAGTCCCCGCCGATGCCGGTGCTGGCTGCCTCCACCACGTTGAGCGCGGCCGCGGTCGCCACCGCCGCATCTGCTGCCGTCCCGCCCTGCATCAACACGCGCAGCCCAGCCTGCGCCGCCAACGGATGGCTCGTTGCTACCATGCCGCGCCGCGCCATCACTGCACTGCGGCGCGAGTTAAACATAAACCCTGTCATGCGTCTGATTGCGTGGGGGGGCGCAGCGGCTGCACAGGGCGTGCCACCGGTGCAGTGGGACGTTTGAAGATGTAGTTCTCGCCGTCATAAGCCACAAATTCGAAACCCTGCTTGCCAATGACGTTGAAAATGTCATGCAGCGGCAGGTCTTTCCAGTCGGCCACCTTCTCGCCGTTTACGCGATAGTTGATGCCATACGACTTGACCAGACTCAGCATGAGATAATCCCACTTTTCCACGGCATTACCCTCAATCGTTGTAGACGTACTCGTAAGCATATCCCTCTTGATGAGGATGCGCAAACACGGCTACGACAGGTCAGCGGCGACGCGCGTCCAATGCTCATACTCGATATACTGGGCGGTCGCGTCCGCAATCGCCCGCCCATGCTGCCGCGCGATGAAATAAAGCGAAGCGTCGATGCCTGCGCTCACCCCTGCAGAGGTGATCACCGTGCCGCTGTCGACCCAACGCGCGCCCTTCTGCGGCGTGATCGTCGGGTCATATTCGACCAGCCTTTCAAACCGCGTGTGATAGGTCGTCGCAGGCTTGCCCGCCAGCACCCCCGCCTTCGCCAACAGCAGCGCCCCCGTGCAGACTGACAGCGTCTGCCGCTCGGCGGCCACCTGTGCTTGAATCAGGCGGTGCAGCGCTGGGTCATCTTTCAGCGGGTAGACGCCGTTGCCGCCCGGGACGATCAACACATCAGGCTGACCCACGTCCGCAAAGGCCATATCGGGCACGACCACCAGCCCGTTTGCCGCGCGGATCGGCTGGCCATCCGGTGAGGCTGTCCGCACCTGATAGAGATAGTTGTCCTCGCCCTTGCCGCACGCTGAAAAAACTTCATACGGCCCAGCAAAGTCGAGCAGTTCCACGCCGTCAAAAATGAGGATCATCACCGTCTGCATGCTCAATCTACCCCCTGCATGAGGCGCATAAACCATGCGGGCACAAGCGGGTTCATCACCCCGTCATACACCGGCGCATACGGCTTGATGTCCACCACGGGCGTGCCATCGATGGCGTCCAGCCCGCGCACGCGGACGATGTTCCCCTCCACGCTCAGCAGCTTCACCGCGGTTGTGCCGATCAAGTTGGGGCGACGGCGGGCGCGCTGCGCAAAGATGCCGAGCGCGGGCAGCGCGTCGTTCCCCTGTGGGCGGCGCACAAGGTCGGTGCTGATGTCAAAAGCCGCGCGGTGCATGACGTACAGCACGACCACGTGCGACCAATCCTCCAAGCCCGCCAGCCCGGGCGCATAGGCCGCGTCGATGTGAATTTCTGAGACCACCTTGGCCCAATCTACCTCGACCAGCTCCCGAACATCATTATGAACAACCCCCACAGGATGCAGCGTGATCGGATCCACCCCTTGCCCTCTTTTCGTTTGACCTTCTATAGCCAAAGTGTACAGCCCGACCGTACAATATGCCTAGTCCACCTGTTGGAGACCCCTATGACAACCACGATCAAATTCCGCCGCTCGTCGCTCACGTGGCTGCTGTACGGCGTTTTAGGCTGGTACGCCTACGCACAAGGCGCGATTAACCCACTTATGCCCTTGCTGCGCCGCGATCTGGAGCTGTCGTTCACGCTCAGCAGCCTGCACCCTGCCGCCTTCGCGCTCGGCATGATCACAGCAGGCCTAACCGGTGAGCGCGTCCTCAGCCGCTTCGGGATGCGCGCGGTGCTGTGGGGCGGTTCTTTCGGGATGACGCTTGGGGTGCTGCTGCTCGTCAGCGGGACAATCGCGCCCATGACCATCGCAGGCGCTTACCTCATGGGCGTGCTCGGCACAATGGCCATGATCGGCGTGCAAACCTCCCTCGCACTGCTGCACGGTCAAACCGCGCCCGTCGCCATCACCGAGGCCAACATCCTCGGCTCGCTGACGGCGGCGGCGGTTCCGCTGGCGATTGGCTTTTTGGAGGGCAGCGGGAGCGATTGGCGCTGGGCGCTGCTGCTGGCGGTGGCTGTGTGGTTGGTGATGTTCGCGCTGCAGCAGCAAACCGCCTTGCCCAGCGCGCCACCCCTCAAGCGCGGAGCTGAAGGCAAGCTGCCGTTCAACGTGCGGCTGTACCTGCTGATCATCTTCGTCGCGGGCGGCGTCGAGTGGGGCGGATGGTTGTTCGCCGCGGACTACCTCATCGTGAGCATCGGGCTAGACACCGCCGCTGCCGCGGGGATGGTCGCCCTGTTCCCATTGGGCGCGGTGACGGGGCGCGTGCTGCTCAGCCGCCTGCTGCGCCGTCAAGCGCCCCAGCGCCTGCTGCCGTATACCATGCTGTGCGTGTTTGTCGGCTTCCCGCTGTTCTACGTGCCCAGCACGCTGTTGGTGCAAGGGGCGGGGCTGTTCCTGATGGGCTTAGGTGCGGCGGGTTTCTTCCCGCTGGCCGTCTCCACTGTGGCAATCACCGCCGGGCCGCTCATCAGCCAAGCCAGCTCGCGCGTGCCGTTGGCCACTGGAACAGCGATCTTGGTCAACCCGCTGCTGCTGGGCGCGCTGGCCGATGCGGTCGGACTTCAGACGGCCTACCTCATCGTGCCAACGCTGGCGGTCGTCACGCTGGGGATGATCTTGTTTGCCAACCGTCTAAGCGCGCCATACCCTACGGGCGCAGCATGATCACCGCGCCGCGCGCCAGCAGCACATAGATCCATCCGCGATCATCGACTGCCAAGCCCATCAACCGCTGCGGGTACAGCCCATCCCCATTGCGATTAAAGGTATTCGCCTGTGGATTGCGATACTCACCGCCGATGGGCACACGTGCCACAGGCATGTCTATAAATCCCGGAATAAGCGTCGACACTTGAAGCGCCTCCTGCCCCAGCCCATCCACCGCAAGCAGCATAAAGCCGGGCGGATCCTCGGCCAACTCTGTGCCTGCTAGCAAGAGCAGCGCCTGCCCGCTGAACTGGGGAAAAGCCTCGCCATCATAGGGCACCAGCGCCACCGGCTCCGCACCGCTTGGCAGCCCCATCAGACGGCGGATATCGCCATCGTCGCCCAGCGCGTACAGCCCATCTTGACCATTGCCAACCGTGAAAAATAGAGCTTCGCCATCTGCTGCGGCCAGCGCGCCCTTGCGCATCACCATAAGATCGCCCCCGCTGCCGTCAAGCGCGAGGCTCAGCACCTGCGCGGGCTGATCACACCCTGCACAGCCGCCCATACTAAGTAGAAGTCGCCCATCGCGCACGAGCAGCAGGCGCACCGTTTGCCCTGCCGCCACTGGCAGATCGTCGCGCAGTGTGACCAGCGTCGCGCCGTCGTAAGCGTACAAGCGCTGCCCGCCCGCGATGTAAAGCGTGTTCGCGTGGTAGAGCAGCGAAGCGGGCGTGTCGAGCGCTGTCAGGAATGGTTGAAGGGCATCCGGCACGCCGTCGCCGTCGGTGTCGTCGGCCCGCCACACCGTGCCCGCCGTCGGCTCCGCCAGATACAAGCGTCGCGCCTCGTCCACGGCGATGCTGGTGAACACGCGCCCGGGCAGATACGGCACACTGAGGATCAGCTCCGGGCACACGCCGAGATACGTCCGCAGCAGGATGATGGTCTGCGGGCGAAAGAAACACCGCGGCAGCTCTTGCGCTTGGCTGAGCGCGGCCACCAAGAAAATTAGCACCACCCCTAGTAGACGCAGCAATTAATCAATCTCTCCTTACGAGGGATGCACAAGTCCCGTATAATCGTGGTTCATTGTACTGTAGTAGAATCCCACGGAGCATCCTAACCTTATGGTCGTGACGCACTCCGCTGTATCCCGCACTGCCCGGCCCTACACCAACCGCCGCTACCTAGACGCTATTGAAGATCACGTGGTCATCTTTGACGGCGCAATGGGCACAAGCATCCAAGCCTACCACCTGACCGCTGAGGACTTCGGTGGGGAACACCTCAACGGCTGCAACGATTATCTGGTCATCACTCGTCCCGACGTGATCCAAGCGATCCATGAGTCGTTTCTTGCGGTCGGCTCAGAAGTGGTTGAGACCAACACCTTCCGCAGCAACCGCCTCACACTCGCGGAGTATGGCCTACAAGACCGCGTGTTAGAGATCAACCGCGCCGCTGCGCAGGTCGCCCGCCGCGCGTGCGACATCTGGGAAGCCAAGACCGGCATCCCGCGCATGGTGGCAGGCAGCATCGGCCCCAGTGGCAAGCTCCCCAGCGGCAACGACCCCGACCTCAGCAACATCACGTTTGAGGAACTGGCCGACGTGTTCGCGGAGCAGGCGCAGGGGCTGGTGGAAGGCGGCGTAGATGTGCTGTTGATCGAGACAAGCCAAGATATTTTGGAGGTTAAAGCGGCGGTCTATGGTATCAACCGCTATTTTGACCGCGCTGGCGTTCGCATCCCGCTCCAAGTGCAGATCACTCTTGACGTGAGCGGGCGGATGCTGTTCGGCACGGACATCGCCAGCGCCCTGACGACCCTCGCCGCGCTTGACATTGACGTGTTTGGCATGAACTGCTCCACTGGGCCGGAGTACATGCGCGCCCCCATCCAATACCTCGTCGAGCACAGTCCGTTCCCCATCAGCGTCCTGCCCAACGCTGGCCTGCCGATCAACGTGGACGGTGAGGCCGTCTACCCGATGGAGCCGGAACCGTTCAGCGACATGATGGCTGAATTCGCCCGCTGGGGTGTCAGCGTTGTTGGGGGCTGCTGCGGCACACGCCCCGCCCACCTCGACGCAGTTTATCGCAAGGTGCACGGCTACTCTCATGAGGAAATCGTGCAAGGCATTGGCCAGCGAGCAGCTCAAAAGCCGCGCAAGATCACCTTTGAGCCGCAAGCCTCCAGCGGCATGAAGGCCATGCCGATGCAGCAAAATCCCGGGCCGACCCTCATCGGGGAGCGCGTCAACAGTCAAGGCAGCCGCAAGGTCAAGCGCCTGCTGCTTGAAGAAGACTATGACAGTATCGTGCAGATCGCCGTTGACCAAGTGAACAGCGGCGCGCATCTGCTGGACGTGTGCGTAGCGCTCACCGAGCGCAGCGACGAAAAGCAGATGATGGAAAAGCTCGTCAAGAAGCTGGCGATGGCCGTCGAAATCCCGCTCGTGATCGACACGACTGAGCCAGAGGTGGCCGAGGCCGCGCTGGCCATCTACCCGGGCAAGGCGATCATCAACGGCAACAACCTTGAAAATGGCCGCGAACGGATCGACGCGGTGCTGCCGATTGCGCGCAAGTACGGCGCGGCGGTGCTCTCGATGACGATCGACGAGGAGGGCATGGCCCACACCCGCGAGAAAAAGCTGGAGATTGCCCGCCGCATCACCGAGATTGCCGTCAACGAGTACGGTATGTCGCCCGAGGATTTAATCTTTGACGCGCTCACCTTCCCGCTCACCACCGGCCAAGCTGAGCTGCGCAACGATGCTATCGAGACGATTGAGGGCATCCGCCTCATCAAGCAGCACCTGCCGGGCGTGATGACGGCGCTGGGCATCTCGAACGTGTCGTTTGGCGTGAGCGAGGGCGCGCGCGGCGTACTCAACAGCGTGTTCCTCTACCACGCCGTGCAGGCTGGCCTTGACATGGCCATTGTCAACCCAGCGCACATCACCCCCTACGCTGAAATCCCCGAGGAGCAGCGCAAGGTCGCCAACGACTTGATCTTCAACACCGATGAGGACGCGCTGCCGCGCTTCATTCAATACTTTGAGCAGAACCAAGTCAGCGTCGGCAAGCAGGAAGAAGACCCCACTGCCGACATGACCAGCGAGCAAGCGCTGCACTGGCAGATCGTCCACCGCAAGAAGGAGGGCGTCGAGGCGCTCATCGACGACTGCTTGACGCGCCAAGATGCCGTCGGCGTGCTGAACAACGTGCTGCTGCCCGCCATGAAAGAAGTCGGCGATAAATTCGGCGCGGGCGAACTCATCCTGCCGTTCGTGCTGCAATCGGCCGAGGTGATGAAGAAAAGCGTCGCCTATCTCGAGCAGTTCATGGACAAGGTGGAAGGCTCAACCAAGGGGACGGTCGTCCTTGCGACCGTCTATGGCGACGTGCACGACATCGGCAAGAACCTCGTCAAGACGATCCTTAGCAACAACGGCTACACCGTCCACGACATCGGCAAGCAAGTTCCAGCCAACGTCATCATCGAGAAGGCCATCGAGTACAACGCAGACGCGATAGGCCTCTCGGCGCTGCTCGTCAGCACGAGCAAACAAATGCCGCTCATCGTCAACGAGCTGGCGCGGCGCAACCTCAAGTTCCCCGTGTTGATCGGCGGGGCGGCCATCAATCGCAAGTTCGGGCGGCGCATCCTGCTCTTAGACGACAGCGGCGAGCCATATGAGCCGGGCGTGTTCTACTGCCAAGACGCCTTTGAGGGGCTGGAAGTCATGGATAAGCTGGTCAGCGATCAGCGCGAACAGTTCGTGACGGAGATCATCAACGAGAGCCTTGCCGAAGTGGGCAAGCCCGCTCGCCGGTCGCGCGCGAGCCGCGGCAAAGTCGCCACACGGACGATCCCGCTTGCGCCTACCCTTCCCACACCCCCCTTCTGGGGCGTCAAGACCATCCTCGAGATGCCGCTGCAAGTGGTGCTGCAATACCTCCACAAGCCAGAGCTGTACCGCCTCTCGTGGGGCGCGAAGAACAAGCAGGGCGCAGAGTGGGAGGCGCTCGAGCGCGAGTTTGAGGCCCGCCTCGCGCGCATGACCCGCGAGGCGCTGCGCGACGGCACGCTCAAGCCACAGGCCGTCTACGGCTTCTTCCCCGTCAACAGTGATGGTGACAACCTCATCATCTGGGACAGCGCAGCCTATCAGCGAGATGGCACGCTCACCGAGGCTGCTCGTTTCGTCTTCCCTCGCCAACCCGATGGGGAGTATCTGTGCCTGAGCGATTACTATGAGCCGGTCAACGGGCGCGGTGTGGACGTGCTGGGCTTGCAGGCCGTGACCGTGGGCGAAGTGGCGACCGAAGCGTTTGAGAAACTTCAGCAGGCCGATCAGTACACGGAAGCCTACTACTTTCACGGGTTAGCTGTTCAAGCGGCTGAGGCGACCGCCAACTACGTCAGTTATCTGATGCGCCAGATGCTCAAACTCGGCGAGGGTCAGGGCAAGCGCTACAGTTGGGGCTATCCAGCTTGCCCTGATTTGGAGGATCACGCTATCGTCTGGCGCTTAATGCCGCAGATCGAACAGCAGATCGGCATCACGCTCACCGAATCGTTCCAACTCGTGCCGGAGCAGAGCACCGCAGCGCTGTTCGCCCACCACCCCGACGCGAAGTATTACAGCGTGGGCAGCATCGACCGCAGCGCGCAGATCCTCGGCGAGCGTTGAGCTGACCTCGCGGCCAACGCATTGCCACGTTGAACTTGCGGTATACTGACAGAGAGTGATCCCACTCTCTGTTTGCTTTCTGGGAGGACACCATGACTGAAGCCCCCGTGCGCCCTGTCGATCTCGACGCTTACTACCGCTTCGTCGGCGCGCCCGCCAACCGAGATCGCCTCTTTGAACTCATCGATGGGGAGTTTGTTGAAAAGATGCCTAGCTACATGCCATCTTACATTGCAGGGCTGATTCTGACTTACCTGAACATCTACTTGTTCCAACATCCCCTCGGGCGTGCATCAGGCGTAGATGGCACATTCCAGATGACCAACGGCGATATCCTCATCCCCGACGCAGCCTTCATCACCCACGAGCGCATGCCGACCTTACCGGAACGTATCGCCCTCACGCCTCCTGATCTCGCCGTCGAGGTCATGTCCCCCACTGACAAAGTCAAAGACTTGCGCCTCAAAGCCCAGCGCTACCTCGACAACGGCACGCGCCTCGTCTGGCTTATCTTCCCCCACACTCAAACCGTCGAGGTCTACGATGGTGACGACGACGTGCTCACCCTCACCATCGCCGATACCCTCACCGGCGGCAGCGTCCTACCCGACTTTGCCTTGCCAGTCGCCAAAATCTTCCCTACCAGCGAGCCTACCAGCGCATGACCCTTTGGACTGTCGGCAACACCGCTAAGCTTCACACCCTCAATCGCATTGCAGAAGCTGCATCCCAAACCACCGAGTGCCTCACGATCATCGATCTTGGGTGTGGCGAGGGCAAGAATTTCATCCGCCTGATGCAGCACTTTCCACACCTTCACTACGTCGGCATCGAACCCTCCACAGCGGACTGCGCCGCAGCGCGCGCCAACCTCCCTGTTGATCGCACAACGATCATTCAGGGCTACGCTTATCAGGGAATCCGCCATCAGCTTCCCCAACCACATTACGACTTTGTGGTATCCTTCAGCGTTTTAGAACATGTATACCGTCGAGAGGACTACTTCCGCTTCATTGCTTCGTGTTTAAAGCCCAATGGGCGCGCCTTTATCAATTATGATGCAGGCCATTTCGTGCAGCCCACTTTGAGGGAACGCCTTAAAAATATCGTGGGGCCGATTCTCGCTCGTTTGGGGGATGAGTCACGTTATCAGGCCTTTGTTCACGAGGCTGATGTGCAGCGCTGGATTCGCGCTGCGGGCTTGACAATCGTCGATAACGCCATGTTCAACACACGCCTCAAAGGCGTATACAAAACGCTGCCAGAAGCGCAGCGCGCCGCGTTTATGCCGCGTTGGTTGGAGCTGGAACTATGGTTGAATCAATGCGGTTTGGCTTACAGCGATCAACTGGCGCATACATGGTTTACCCGCTATTTTGAGCTGGCACTGGCCTAATTCATCGCGCTGAGGGCGCGCGCGCGCGGCAGGCTGTCTGTGATAAGAATCGTACTCCACAGCGCATCTCCCAACGCTAGCCGCAAATTTTCGTTCAGCAGCCCAACTAAGTGAGGCCGCTCGATGAAAATCGTCTTGCGCACACGATACGACAAGCGCATAGCTAGGCATTTTTGCAGCAGCGGCATCAGCGCTTGCTGCGACAACTCGCTTGCCGTTAGGTCGAACAGATGAACGGCCGGCAGGTTAGTATCGTGTGCCAGCAGTTCGGCTTGGGTCAGCGCCTCCTTGCAGTCATGCCACGTGCAGCTGCCACTCCACGTGAACAGTAACAGTCTTGAGTCGCTGTCGTTATTATCCCAACCAACTACGATTGACATCTTGATGTACCTAACTCGGCGCGAAGATTCATGTTAAAGTGTCTCTAGAATGTTCATCATAAAGTGAAGTTGGGCAAAATAGTCATTAGAGACAACTAATATCAACCTTTGAGGGAGCACAGAAATGCACCGTTTAATCACCATCGAACGGCATATTCAAATGCAGCAGCGTGAATTCCCGCATGCCACCGGCACGTTCACGGCGATGCTGCAAGATATGGCGCTGGCGGCCAAGCTCATCGCCCGCGAGACGACGCGCGCGGGGCTGGGCAACATCCTCGGCGCAGCCGAGAGCGACAACCCTTTTGGAGAACGCCAGCAGAAACTCGATCTATTCGCAGATGAGGTGATCGCCTCGCTCAACAGCGATGCTGGCCGCGTCTGCGCGATGGTCAGCGAGGAGCGCAGCGGCCTAATCGATGTGCCGCCTACCTATGGCACGGGCAAGTACGTCTTGCTCTATGATCCGTTGGACGGCTCCAGCAATATCGATGTCAACGTCTCTATCGGCACGATTTTCTCCATTCACCGCAAGTACACCCGCGGCGAGAGCGGCACGCTCGACGATGTGCTGCAAGAGGGGACACGCCTCTTGGCCGCGGGCTACGTCATCTACGGCAGCAGCACAATGATGGTTTACACCACCGGCAGCGGGGTCTATGGCTTCACGCTCGACCCAGTCATTGGAGAGTTCATCCTCTCGCACCCCAACATCCGCATCCCCGAGAAGCCGCGCTACTACAGCGTCAACCACGCCAACGCGCGCCGCTGGCCGGAGGGCGTGCGCCAGTTCGTCGATGAATTACAAACGGGCGCACATGGCGACCTGCAGTCGCGCTACATCGGCTCTATGGTGAGCGATTTCCACCGCAACCTGCTGCAAGGCGGCATCTTCCTCTACCCACCTGATGCCAAGCGCCCCGAGGGCAAGATCCGCCTCATGGTGGAGGCACAGGCGCTGGCCTTCATCGCAGAGCAGGCCGGGGGCTACGCCAGCGACGGCCTGCGTGACATCCTAACCATTCGCCCGCACAGCCTTCAGCAGCGCGTGCCGTTCTTCATCGGCAATCGACCGCTGGTCGAGCGGGCCGAGGCGCTGATTCAACAGCATGACCATGAGTGGATCAGCGCCTATCAAGCCTACTGCCACAGCGCGCACAGCTAGAAGAAGCTGCTGATCAGCTCCAAGATGCGCCCGATGTTGTTCGGGTCACCGCTTTGCCATGTTGTATTGCTGGCCGCGGCGATGCGCTGCAACACACGGATCAACTCATCAGGCAAGCGCCCATACCCTACTGGGATC
>JBDNCV010000249.1:0-3101 GCA_046719465.1 Anaerolinea sp. | reverse complement strand
TCATCTGGATCCTCGCGTGGGCCTTTCACCTGCTGTGGCTGAGCTATCATCACTCGTTGGAACAGGCCCTCAACGAAGCCATTGCCGAGGAAGAAGCGCGCATCGCCAAAGCCAAGCGCAGTTATCGCAGCGCAGCCCTCACCGACGACGAACTCATCGCGGACGACGACGAGGACTACCGCGCGTATCGCTTTTAGTCGGTTGCCAATTGATCCAACAACTGCTTGCGCAGCACAAGGGACGCTCCCTAAACAGCGAAAGCGGATTGTTCATCGCAGCGCCTGCGCTAGCCCGGGAACGGCATCTATCCCGCCTGTGGCCGGCACAACCGCCGTTGCGACCAGCGCCACCCCGCTCAACGCAAACAACACCACACTGATCAAACACCCTGCATTCATGACATCCCCCCTTTTAATTCACTAACGCATCTAGCGCGGGGGCGGCGGGCAGGACATCTCACCCGGCACCTCGCCCACTAAATCAGAACGCACCCAGCCCTCAAGCTGGCGGCCATTTTGGATCAAGCGCACGCGATACCACAAACTGCGCGTGGCGGCATTGCCTTGCTCGGGCTGGCGCTCAATCGCCTCCATCACCGTCCCAAACGGCAGCGTGGTGATGCTCTCAGAACGGGGGGTGGGCTGGCTGCGCAAGAAGATGGGCTGTGCGTTGTTGACGATGATCGTGCAGAGCGCGCGCGGCGTGCTGGTGATGGTCGGCGTCGGTGTGATGGTGGGGGTCAGCGTCTCGGTTGGGGTTGGTGTCGGTGTGAACGTCTCCGTGGGTGTGTTGCTGGCCGTCGGCGTGAGCGAGGCCGTCGGCGTAAACGAGGGCGTCCATGTGGGGGAGGGCGTCCACGTCCAACTAGGCGTGATGGTTGGGGTGTAGGTTAGCGATGGGGTGAACGTAGGTGTGACAGTCGGTGTGTCGCTGGGCGTGGGGGTGATGCTGGGTGTGAAGGTCATCGTGGCTGTCGCTGTCCACGTGGGGGTGGGCGTTTCAGACGGGAAGAAGGCTGCCTCCCACTGCGGACGGCTGATAAACACGATGGCGAGCAATCCCAACCCAATAATGCCGCTCACGCCGCCAACGATGGCACGGCGACGGTTGCGCAGGCTGCGCACGGCAGCCTCCAAACGGAACAGCTCTGAGCGTCGCCCCAATATGCGGAAGGGATCCTCGCGCATCGCGTCCAGCCAGCTTTGCGCCGTGTTGATGTCCCCCTCCATGATGGCCAGCTCGGCGCGCTCCATGTAGCGCGCCATCAGGTCGTTTACGACGACGCGGTAGCGCTCATCTTGGGCGTACATCGACAGCCCGGCCAGCATGGTGCGGGCCTGCGTCAGCTCGCTGTCGAAGTTCTGGGCGATGTGGTTGGCGGCGCGTTCGATGGTCTGGCGAGCGCGCTGCATCTCACCGGTGGCGGCGCGCGCCTCCATCATCAGCTCGCTGATGGACGTGTCCGACGGGTCAAGCTGAACGGCAAACTCCATCAGGCGCAGCGCCTCATGCGTCAGCGTCATGCGATCGTCAAGGTTGGTGGTGGTCTGCGCGCGGTTGAGCGCGGCGCGGGCTTGGTCGTTGAGCTGCGTCTTGACGGCGGCCAGCTTGCTGTCCACCTCGCGCTGCATCTGGGCGAGGCGCTGGCTGGTCGGCAGCAGTTGGCGGATGCGCGCGAGGGCGCTGCGCACCCCTTGAAGCTGCGTCACTTGGTCTTCCAACGTGCCGCCCAACATGTTGAGCTTGACGGCGATCTGATCAGCGTCTTGCTGGACGCGGCGCACCATCTCAACGCGCTCCTCAGCCTGCGGGTCGTTCGGCACGACGCGCAGCGCCCCCTCATACTTGCGCAGCGCCTCGCCCCAGTTGTCGACTGCCATCAACCGGTCGCCTTCGTTGAGCAGTTCGCGCGCGAGCGCCAAGTCTTGGATGTCGAGCAGCGCCTGCTCCACATCCTTCCATGAGAGGATGCCATCACGTTCCGCAATCTCGCGCGCTTCACGATATAACTTGCTGGCCTCGTCGTAGCTGCCCGCGCGCACCAGCGAGTTGGCGCGGTTGTAGGACACGCGCGCGTCAAACGGGATGCGGTGATCGGGCACGATGCCACGGATCAAGTTGTCCTCAGCTTTTTGGCGGTATTCCTGCGCGGTGCTGTTGTGCGGCTCAATCGATAAGATGCGGTTGGCCACATCAATAGCCTGCTGATAGTCCCCTGCGTAGTAGTGTTCCGTCAACAGCGAGAGCATCTCGTCAAGGTCGCCGTAGGGGCTGTAGTTGAGCGCGCGCCGTTCGGACGTATCCAACGGCGAGGGGGCGGGGACGCGCTCGGTGCTGCGCGGGGTGGCTGGGCGCGGCGGCGGCTCAGGCTCATCATCCTCCTGCGCCGCAAAGCGCGAGGGCTGCGTGGGTGGGTTAACAGCGGCGCGCTGCTGGGTCTGCGTGCTGCGCGGGGTGGCAGTGGGCACCGAGGCCGAGACGTTGTAGCGCTTGAACAAATCGCGGACGCGATGCGCCGCGGCGTCGCTGTACTGCGCCGACTGCTGCAGCAGTTGGATCACTTCGGGGTCGTTGGGGTTGGTGGCCACCACCTCGGAGAGGATGTCGATGGCTTCGTCGATGTCGTCGCTGTCGCCCGCCATCTCAATGCGGATGCGCGCGCGCCGCAGCAGGCCGCGCGTCGTCGGACTCATCGTGATCGTGGATGGGGAGGCCATCAGCCGCGCAATATCGGCAAAGAGCGCCTGCGTCGCCGCCTCAAACGGCGTGTTCTTGGCGTCGGCCAGCAGCTCTCGGGCTTGCTGTTCCAACTCAGGGAGGCGCGATGGATCGTTGAGGGATTGCAGCTGCTGCCGCAGGTGATCAAGCCGCTGTTGAATGTCGTTCCGCATGAAGGCTACACCAAAGAATCAACCCAATCAGCATAACCTTATCCCAGTCCGATGTTTCGGACAAGTGCGCAAGCGCCCTAAGGGAGTGCCTATGCCGCAGCAGAAGGTGGCCGTGCGCCAGAGGCTAAAGCCTCTGGCTGACGCGCGGGGGCTAAAGCCCCCTTCAGGGGGCGCATGACAGCCGGATGCTTTAGCGTCCGGCGTTCAAAT
>JBDNCV010000248.1:0-3104 GCA_046719465.1 Anaerolinea sp. | reverse complement strand
GGCATCACGATGACCTCCACCAACAAAGAACTGCGCCCGATAACGATGCGCCGCATGTTCATTCAATACCTCAACCACGACCTCAGCTGGCGGCACGCGGTCAGTTGGGTTGATCAGCGGCAGGCCCCGCTCACCCCCGACGACAAGCGCAAGATGCGCCGGCTGCAGGTCACGGTGTTCACGCTGCTGTTCGGGTTTGCAGTCGGTTGGGTTCCGATGGTGTTCCTCGCTCATGACATCATCGACGCGCTCATGTTCGTCCCCTACTGCCGCGCTTACGACACCGGCAAGCCGTTCACCGCCTACAACACAGGCGGCACATCGAGCGTTTATGTCTTGGACGGCATCACATCCGTCCGAACAGTGGCGCTTGGCAGCTGTATCTATGGCGACGGCACAGCCGTGCCCTTCGACGTGATCATGGGCGATGCAGGCCGCGCCAACCTGATGCAAATGGCTGCCAACGTGCTCACGGTGGCGCTGCCGCTGCTGGCGATAGGGGTGTTTTGGGGGCTAGTCGTGCTGTTTCTGCGCTTGACTGACCCTGACCGCAAACGGCGCAAAACAGCATGAGCGTCATAAGGCGCTGTCAGCGACTGTGACGAGGGTGATCTCCTTCTCAAACCGTTCAAAGTCGCTGCGGTTGAGGGTGTATAAGTGGGTGATGCCATAGGCAAGCATCGTTGCGACGATGTTCGCGTCGTGAATTTGCTTCCCGCCCACTCGGACCGTGTCTATGAGCCGCCAGAGCTGTTTCGACACTGCTTGCGTTTCGTCTGCAACCCAGAATGATTCTTCAAACTCAGTCATCTGGCTCAGTAGATCCTTAGCAGGAACAGGCAAGCCCCACGGTTGAGGACGGCTCATCGTGCTGAGGTACTCACGCAGCACTTGGCGGCTAATCCAAATCTTATCGAACACTAGCTCAAGTGCCTGCATGCGCCGAGTGACCTCTTCGTGTTGATCCACATGTTCGTTGTACAACCGAATCAAAATGTTCGCGTCGACAAAAAGCTCACGGGTCATGGCGGTTTAGCACCTCAGCCTCAGTCAATGACAGGGGTTATACTCGGATCATATCGGTTACTCGTACAATTCCGCCCGTGTCTTAGGCGCAACCTCAGCAAAGCGTGGGTCATTTTTCAACACCCGAACATCCCGCCAGCTTTTGGTCGGGGGTTTGGGGGTGGGCTGGGGCCGCTCCTCTGCGATGATGCGGCGGACAATCTGTTCAAGTTGCTCCATCGTCAAGTCAGCGACACGTTCAGGGGTCATGGGTGAAACCTCCAACACACAGTTGACATTTATGATTATACCCGCTCTCCGCGCGGGTGAATCACGCCCGGCGTCTCGATCAGGATGTCTTCTGGCGCAGGCTCTGGGAAGTAGTGCTGATAGAACGCCGAGCGGCTCAGGCCGGTGGCGTCACGAAACGCGTACAGCTCAGCGCGCGGCATGCTGTGGGGGAGGCGATTATGCCGCCGTTCAAACACCATGCGCCCCGTGACGCCCTGTGCCGCCTCGATCACGCGCTGGCGATGCCCGATCACCATCGCCCCCGGCAGCGCATCGACTTCAAACCAGCGCGCCTCCAGCACCTCCTCGGCTTGGCGGGTGATCTCAACGCTGTCTGTATGACCGCGAAACGAAAACACGTGGAGCACCTCGCCTGCGCTGTTGACGTAGGCATAGCTGCACACCAGCGCGTCTAACGTCACCTCCAGCCCGACTTCCTCATGCACCTCGCGGATAGCCGCCTGTGCGATGGACTCATGGGGGTCAACGCTCCCGCCGGGCAAGCACCAGATTTCAAAGTCCTCGCGCAGCGTCAGCAGCACCTGCCCCGCCGCGTTGAAGATCACCACATTTGCCCCTAGCTGCATCGTCATTTTCCTTAGTCATACCGTAGACGAGTTTCGTTTGTGATTATTTACATTAAGCGCGTTGTTATACAACACTTAGTCTACGCTCAACCCGATCAAGCAAGATAGATATGCTGACAGATTCAATTTGTTCAGGATCTTTTAAATATACGATACAAGGAGAACTCGCATGAATGCTCTGATCAACTTTGAGAACCTGATTATTCAAAATCAGGGTATCTCGCCGATGACCTTCGACATGGTGGCGCAAATCCTCACGTTGGGGTTTGCCGTCATGTTGGCCGCGTTATTCTATTTCGTTTTGACGATCCGCACAGTAGCGCCGCAGTATCGTATCTCCTCTGTGCTGTCCGTCGTCGTGATGGTGTCCGCCTTCTTGATCCTGTTCTATCAGGCGCAGTCGTGGACGCAGACCTTCACCTTCAACTTCAGCACCGGCCTGTATGAGCTGGCCCCGGGCGCAGAAGCCTTCTCCAATGGCTACCGTTACCTCAACTGGCTGATCGACGTGCCGATGCTGCTGTTCCAGATCCTGTTCATCGTCAACATCACCCGCGAGAAGCGCGCCACGCTGCGCAACTGGTTCTTCTTCAGCGGCGCAATGATGATCATCACCGGCTACATCGGCCAGTTCTACGAGGCGCAGGCTGATCAAGCGCCGTTCTTCATCTGGGGCGCGATCAGCACGGCCTTCTTCATCCACGTGCTGTACCTGATCTACCGCGTCATTCAGGAGAGCCGTCAGACGATGAGCAAGCGCGCCGGTGACAACATGCAGTTGATTTGGTACCTGTTCTTCGTGAGCTGGATGCTCTACCCGGGCGCGTACCTCATGCCGGTGTTCCTCAACAACGAGGCGGGCATCGTCGGTCGCCAGTTGACCTACACCGTGGCGGACATCGCCTCAAAGGTGATCTACGGCGTGATGCTGACCTACGTCGCCCAGATTCGCAGCGAGGAAGAAGGTTTCGTGAGCGATATGGGTGTGGCCAAGGCCGCCTCGTAAGCGCTGCGTTCAAGCAATGCGTCAAGCCCTTCACGCTCGGTGGAGGGCTTTTTTTCATCAGCACGCACGAACGCAACGAAAAACACCCGTCGGCATGGACGGGTGTTTGTGTTTCAGAAGGCGGCAGCTCAGGCCGTTTTTTGGTGCTGCTGCGCCAGCGCGGCAATCTTGCGGAAGGTGTCTGCATCGCGCACAGCGATATCGGCCAGAATCTT
>JBDNCV010000247.1:0-3242 GCA_046719465.1 Anaerolinea sp. | reverse complement strand
GCTCGGCTTGATTGGAGTTATCCCGCAGCCGCGCACAGGTCGCTAAGCCGAGGGTGCAGCGGGCGCGGCCTTCTGCTGTGCTGCTGCGGCTGAGCGCCTCGGTCAAACGCGGCTCGGCGCGGTCGACATCCCCCAGTTGCACATAAGCCTCGCCCAGCATGAGCAGCAGGCGTGCGCGGTCAGCGGATGCCTCTGGGGTGGGCAGCAGGCGCTCCAGCAGCGCAACAGTGTACTCCGGCGCGCCAGCGATGAAGGCGGCCTCAGCGGCCTGCCGCACAAAGGGATAGGCCAGCTCATCGTGCCCCGCTTGTTGAAAGTGATACGCAATGCGCTCTGGCGCGGCTTGTAGTTCCTCCAACAGCGCGGCCAAACGCAGGTGCACCGCCTCGCGCTGGGTGTCGTCCAGCAGGTCGCGGCAGGCGGCATGGATCAGCGGGTGAGTGAAGCGCCAATGACCCGCGTCGGCGGCCAGCACGCTGGCGTCGTGCGCGTGGAGCAGCAGGCGGCGCGCGGTGGTTGGGTCGGTCAGTTTGGCGAGCAGTGGCAGGTCGAGCGGGTCACCATCCAACGCGAGCAGGCACAGCAGCTCCAAGAGCGGCTCATCCAGCAGCGCGAGGCGGCGGTTGAGCGCCTCGGTCAGGCCCTCAGGGAACAGTTGATCTGGCAGCGTCTTGATGCCGATCTCTGCGAGGTCGCCGGTGAGTTCGGCCAGCGCGCGGATGACCTCCATCAGGAAGAAGGGGTTGCCCTCCGTCTCACGAAAGAGCAGCGCGTTCACAATTGGAAGCTCACCGGCGCTGCCCAAAAGCTGCTGAGAGATGCCCGAGATGGCGCGCACCGAGAGGCGGCGCAGCAGCACCGTGGCAGACAGGGCCAGCGTGGGGGCGCGCTCGGCGTCAAACGCGCCGATGATCACAAGCGGGCAGACCTGCGTCAGCGGCAGGATCTGCTCCAGCAGCCACAGGCTGTCTGCGCTGGCGTGGTGCAGATCATCCAACAGCAGCAGCAGCGGATGAGCGGTCGCCATAGTGGTGAGCAGGTGATTGACGGTGGCCCGCAGCGCCTCGGCTTGCAGCGGCTGAGCGTCTGAACCCACAGCGCCGAGCATCTGCCGCAGCGCCTGTTGATCGTTGGGGGTCGCTTGATCAGAGAGCGCCATGCAGCGAATCAGCCCGCGCCACAAGCTCCACGGGCCGCCGCGTTCGCCTGCTGGCCTCAGCCGCAGCGTAGCAATCGTGCGGGTGGCGGCGCGGCGCTGAGCCTCTTGCAGCAGCGCAGTCTTGCCCATGCCGGGCACGCCGTTGAAGAACAGCGCGCCGCCGCGGCCCTGCTCAAGGGCGTTCAGCAGGCTGTCCATTTGCGCCAGCTCGACATCGCGCCCGAACAAGCGCGGCGTCGGCACGTATGGAAAGGCATTGAACGGGCTGACCAACTCCAGCGGCGCGCCGAGCACCCCCTCCAGCACATCGAGCGCCTCACTCGCGCTGGCGAGGCGCTGCGCTGGGTTCTTGTCGATCAACCGCGCGATCAAGGCTGTGACGGCGTCTGGCGCGCCCTCCGCAGCCAGCGGCGGCGTGAACATCTGGATGTTGGTGATGAGTTCGCGCCGTGTGCTGCGCTGGTACGGGAAGCGCCCAACCACCAACTCATAGAGCAGCAGGCCGCAGGCGTAAAGGTCGGTCTGGACGCTAGCAGGCTTGCCTTCAAGCTGCTCCGGCGCGAGGTAGGCCAGCGTTTCCATCGGCCAGCGGCTGAGGTCGCTGTTGCTCGTGGTGAGGTTCAACCCTGCGTCCAACACCTGCACCTGCCCGTCGACTACGCAGATGTTTTCAGGCTTGAGGTTGCGATGCAGCAGGCCGCGCCGATGCAGATACACCAGCACGCTCAACACCTGCGCCATCAGCCGCAGCCTGCCCTCAAGGGGGAGCATGCGCCCCGCCGCGATCATCGTCTGCAAGGTCGGCAGCAGCGCCCGTGTGTAGTAAAGTGTGGGTGCAGACAGCGTGACATCGACCCCGTAGTGCTGCACTGGCACAAGATGGGGGTGGTTGATGTGGCTTAGGTTGTCTAATAATTGGACGAGCGCCTCGGCGCTGGGTGGTTTGAGATGGCTTGTGAGCCGCTCTGGTTCAACGGTGAGGCGCTTGAGCAGCAGGTGAGGTGGCTGAGCAGCATCGCTGGCCACGTCGATCACGTGCAGCGCTTCGCCCAACATGCCACGACCGAGTGTTGCTTTGATCTGATAACGATGGTTGATGACTTGTGCCATGAATGTCAACTTTGCACAACATAATTACAGTGACAAGTATATCGAATGGCAGATTTGATAATACGCTTATTATCACATACATAAGCAATCTTTTGGTCTTCTATTGCGAAACCTTTACAGGTTTTTTATAAGTTTTTAGCTTTACCTACTTGACAACTCTGTTAACGTTCACTTGAAAGAGTTACAATGCTATAGAATGTCATGAACTTGTAAAACTACTCGCAGTTCACAGACACATTATGGCAATCCTCAATCCTTCGATCAAACTTCCACCCGGGCGGCCACCGGCCATCATCGGCGGCAATTTGCTGCACTATCGGCGCGATGCGCTCGGCTATCTGACAGATAACGCCCGCCGCTATGGCGACGTGGTGCTGGTCATGTTCGGCAAGTGGCCGGGCTATCAGATCAACCACCCCGATGATGTGCAGCAGGTGCTCGTCAAACAGGCGCACAAGTTCCACAAGGCGATCATCTACAAATCCACGTTGTCAGAGTATCTGGGCAACGGCCTGCTCATCAGCGATGGCGACTTCTGGCGGCGGCAGCGTTCGCTCGCACAGCCTGCCTTCCACCACAAGCGCGTGCAGGCCTACGCCGACGTGATGACCGAGTACAGCGTGCAGATGCGCGACAGCTGGCGGGCGGGTGAAACGCGCGACATCGCCCACGAGATGATGAGCCTGACGCTCTTCATCGTCGCTAAAACGCTGTTCGACGCCGACATCCGCGGCGAGCAGAACCAGATCGCCGAAGCGTTGGAGGTGCTGCTGCGCAGCGTTATCGAGCAGTCGCAGACGATCATCCGCCTGCCGGATTGGGTGCCAACGCCAGCCCGCCAGCGCAAGCGCTGGTCAATCGACACGCTGCACGAGATCACGATGGAGATCATCCAGCAGCGGCGCGCCAGCGGCGAGGACAAAGGCGACCTGCTCAGCATGCTCATCAGCGCTGAATCCGACACGGGCGAGCG
>JBDNCV010000246.1:0-3375 GCA_046719465.1 Anaerolinea sp. | reverse complement strand
AGGCCACCTAGTCTATGGATCAAGGAGCAGGACGTGTGAAACTGGTCATCGTCGAATCGCCAGCGAAGGCGAAGCAACTTGCAGGGTTTCTGGGGCGTGGGTGGCGGGTTGAGGCGTGTCGGGGGCACGTGCGCGACCTGCCAGAAGCCGAACTGGGCGTGACGGTCGAGGAGCGCTTCCGTCCGCATTACGCTGTCCTGCCGGGCAAGGCCAATCTGGTCAAGCGGCTGGTGAAAGCCATCCGTGAGGCGGATGAGGTCTATCTCGCCACCGACCCGGATCGGGAAGGCGAAGCCATCGCGTGGCATCTGCTGCAGCTGGCGGGCAACTTGAAGGGTAAATCTGTCTATCGTGCTGTGTTCAATGCGATCACCGAAAGCGCAGTCAAAGCGGCGCTGGCGGAACCGCGTCCGCTGGATGAGGCGTTGGTCGCAGCGCAGCAGGCGCGGCGCATCGTGGATCGGCTGGTGGGCTATCTGGTTTCGCCGCTGGCGTGCAAGGCCCTAGACGACAGGGTCTCGGCCGGACGGGTGCAGAGCGTCGCCCTGCGGCTGGTGGTCGAGCGCGAGCGCGAGATCGACGGCTTTGTGGCTGAAACCTACTGGACACTTCGCGCTCTGCTGAATGCAGAGGGTGTGCAGTTTGAGGCAAAGCTGCACCGGCTGAAAGATGCGGATGCGCGCTTTACCGCCCGCCAACAGGCGGAGAAGGTGGTTGGCTTGCTAAGCGGCGCATCGTTCTGGGTCGGCAAAACCGGACAGACGCTCAAGCTGCGTAACCCACTCCCTCCCTTTACCACCAGCAGTCTGCAACAGGCGGCGGCGAAGGGCTTAGGGCTATCGCCGGAAAAGACGATGCAGCTGGCGCAGACGCTCTACGAGCAGGGTCTCATCACCTACCATCGCACGGATGGGGTCACCGTCGCGCCCGAAGCGCAAACAGCGGCGCGCGCGATTATCCAGCGCGACTACGGCGATGCATACCTGCCCCCCACACCCCCTACCTACACGGCGAAAGCGGCGAACGCCCAAGAAGCGCACGAGGCCATCCGCCCGACGGAGGTTTCCCGCTTGCCCGAAGATAAGGATGGCGATGGCGCAAAGCTTTACGCCCTGATCTGGCGGCGCTTCGTCGCCTCCCAGATGGCCCCGGCGCGTTACACGCTCACTGGCGCGTTGATCCATGCAGGCAAGTCGACGGCCAAACCCTTCCCGCTGATCTTCAAAGCGGGTGGACGCGAGCTGGCTTTCGATGGTTTCCTGCGGGTTTATGAAGAACCGGACGATGGGGATGCCGACGATGCCGCTGCAGATGGCAGCATGCCTGCTCTGAAGGAAGGTCAGACGTTGGCGCTGGTGGAACTGCCCATTGATGAGACACAGACCCGCCCACCCGCGCGTTTCAGCGAAGCTGGACTGGTGCAGGCGCTGGAACGGCACGGGGTGGGCCGACCCTCCACCTACGCCAGCATGGTGAGTGTCGTCAAGGGCAAGGGCTACGTCGCGCTCAAGCAGCAGCGGCTCGTGCCGACCGACACGGGTGTGAAATTGTGTGATTTTCTGACGGAACAGTTCCCGCAGGTGTTTGAGGTGGGCTACACCGCCCGTCTGGAGGCGGCGCTCGACCGGGTGGCGGCGGGAAGCATGAACCAGCAGGATCTGCTGGCCACCTTCTGGCGCGGTTTCCAGCCACAGTTGAAGACGGCCACCGAATACGCGCTGGCGCAGGTCAAAGGGCGGCCGTCGCCCAAGCCGCTGGTGCTGCACCCGAGGGAGGCGTAGCGCATGAGCGATCATGAAGCGCCGCCTCTCTGGGATGCGCTGTCGGATGATGACGGCTATGATCCTTCGCTGGGGTATGACCCGTATCCGCCAGATCATGACCCGCCCGTTTGGTATCACGATCCCTATCCGCCAGACTATGAGCCGCCGGTTGAGGCGCTGGCAGGCGGCAGTGTCGCGGATATCCCGCCTCAGGGGTGGCCACCCCCTGACCCAGACGAAGATCGCGGTTGGGCGTGGCACGACGCGCGCTTGATCGGCGTGGATCGCGGCGCAGACGCAGGCGCCGGACGCTACGAAATCGGCGCGCTTGACCTCTACGCGAATGCCCACACCGGGGACATGGGCGGCAGCTATCTGCCGATTGCCGCGTTCAGTCATGAAGTGTTGGCGACGGAGTTCTATCACGATTTGCAGTCGCAGATTCACGCGCAGGGCTTGGCGCCTCACGAGGTGATCGATTTCGCCGACGTGCGAGCTTTCCAGATGAACGCTGCGCCGCCGAACTGGCGCCCGGCGGAACCCGCCGAGTACGCGGCCTATGAGTACATCCGCAGCCTAGAAGCCTTCGACCCGGCGCTGGCCGACGATCCGCCCGACGCGGCGCTTGACCCGCTCCTCCAGACCGCCGTCGGGCTGGGGGGCGTCTTTGCCGAGCAGGAAGTCGAGCCTGACGTGGCACCTGAGCCAGTTGCACAGGCCCTCAAAGCCATCGGTGTGCAGGCGGAAAATGTCGATCTGGACGCCGACCCGCCCCCCTTCTACGACCCTGAGACCGGCACAGCGTACTGGATCGGCGTCTTCCAGCCCGACCCCGACGACCGCGAGAACTGCGTGACCAGCATCTTGTCGCTGGGGCGCAATCCTGAAACCAGTGCCTTGGAAGCGCATCTGGCGCCTTGTGTCGTGGGCGATTGGGATAAGGCCTACAACGCAGCCGAGTATCTCATTCAGGTGGCGGATAAAGGCGGCATCGAGCAGCTCTTCGACACCGCTGCGGGCATGGCACTGGCGACCGACCAGCGCGCATTCTGGCAGACCGAACGCGGCATGGCGCTCGAGCCGGACGCCGCCCGCGAGATTGCCGATTACGCCCGCGATACTTGGGAGGTAGAGCTGTGAGCGACCCCGCCGCGCGTGACTACAGCTTCACCGTGCGCCTCTCAGCGGCTGAACGGGCGGAACTTGAGGCGCTGGCATCGCAGTGGGGGGTGGATAAATCCGCCACCGTGCGCCGCGCTTTGCAGAGGGCGTTTTCCACGCGGCAACGCCTGCCCCAGCACGGACATTTTGTGGCCCTGCAACCGGAAGCTGTCAGCTTCTCGGTGCGCTTGAGTGGGAAGGCTGCCCATGAACGATAACGTAACACCACCCCTCGACGAGGACGGCTCGATGGAGCCGGAGTACTACTTCGGCTACAGCGTGGGGCCGTCTAATTGGCCAAGTTTGGAAGCCGTCAAGACTTGGGTGGACGGCGCGGCGCGCCGTTTCGACACGCTGACGATTGACGAATACGACAGCTACGACGCTGCCGCCTTCGACGAGTCGATCCTCGAAACGGTGCTGGCGACGGAGGGCGTGGAGCAGGCGATGA
>JBDNCV010000245.1:0-3411 GCA_046719465.1 Anaerolinea sp. | reverse complement strand
GATGTGCGATCTGAAAAGAAAAACACCAACAGATAAACCACCAGCATTTGCAGCGTGATCAACCCCAAGCGCCGCACCGATTGAACGCGATCTGCTGCCACGCGCAGCTCATAGAAGTTGTTCGCGCCCGCCAGCAGCAGCCACAAGCTGGGCAGCACCACCACCCACGCCAACTGTGGAACAAGGAACTCCCAATCGAACGGCTCCCGCGCCACCACCGTCCAGATATAAAGCGCAATGAACACCGCCAGCACACATGCGATGAGGTCGCCCGTCATGAGCAGCAGCCGCCGCTCAGAGATTTGCAGTTGAAGCCGTCTGCGGCTCGCCCCGCTCGGTGCAAAGATCATACGTCAGCGGCTCCCAGTCCGGCACGCAAAATCGCACTGATACACATCGACCCCGCCCACCGAATGCACCAACGCCCAGCGCGCCGCGCAAGCCGCCGCGCCCAGCTCACGCTCCATCGGGCCAAGCAACGCATACTCCACAAAGAAACTGCCCAACGTCGAGCGCTGCTGTGTCGTCAGCAAGTCGCAATCGGTGCTGTCAGCGCGTTGATACCAATCTAGGACTTCCAACCGCCGAAAGTCCGCAAACATTGTCTCGGTCGGATGCCCATAGACGACGCGATGGCGCGACATTGTTGGAATCCACATGCTCACAGTGGGTGACGCCAAAATGACTACGCTGCGCGAGGTCTGAGTGTCGATCCACGACACGGCATCACGATATGCCGCGGGCAAGATCGCGCTGGAACGCTCCGCATTTTCAATAATCGGCACAAGCGGGCTAAACGCAGCCACCAACGGCGTCACAGCAAGGAACAGCGACGCGATAACGTATACCCGACGCTGCCACGCCCGCTGCACAAACTCCAACCAGACCGAATCCACGGCGCGCGTTGCAAAATACGCCAACGGCAATGTGTAGGCGGCCAAGAAATTGTTCGAGAAGCGCGGCGCAAATGCCCCTAGCAAGATCACCGCCAGCAGCCACAGCAGCATAAAGCGGTCGCTGTCGCGCTCAAAGCTGCGCACCGCGCGCCAGATCGCGGGCGCCGCCACCGCCAGCATCAACGCGTTGCTCAAGAGGATGTCAACCAGCGTGAAGGGCGCTTGATACTCCTGCGACAGCCACAAGCTCACCACAGGGTTTGTCGAAAACGCCGCCGCCAAATAAGCCCCAACCGGCAGCGCAGGCACAACGCTCCAAAGCAGCCAGCGCCACTCGTTGACCACCAACTGCCGCTGCGAGGTCCAATCCACCACGATGCACAGCATAAACGCGCCCATCAGCGGCAGCAGCGTCGCAGGGTAGAGCAGCGCCAGCGCCAGCGAACTCAGCACTAACGTCACCCCGCCGTTGTTGACGGTCGGCCCCTCACGAAAGCCGGGCCGCAGCACGTTGATGAACACCGCGCTAATTAACGCAATGAACCCAATTGACAACGGAAGGTTGATGCTGACCAGCGCAGCATAAAAGGGATAAGCTGAAGGCAGCGCAATGTCAATCGGGCGTGCTGACGGATCAAGCAGCATCCAGTAAAAGCCAATCCCGCCGCCCAGCCACGCCAACACGAAAAAGATGCGGCGCGCGCGCACCTTCACCCAGATATTGGCCCCGAGGTGATACAGCGCCACCGCCGTAAACACGCTGGCCAAGATCCGCCCCACGTGATAGATCACGGCGTTCGGAATCTCTGTGAAAGCTGCCACTCCACCTAAGAGCGCATAAATCGGCTGGACGAACACCGCCAAGTGCGGTTCGGCCGTGTGACGGAAAAAGGTGAGGATTTGACCACTGCCACCTTGAAACATGCGGCTGAGGTCGGCAGCCACCAGCGGAGTATGATGCACAGCGCCCATAAACTCCCAGTCGGGGCGTGTCGCCGTCAGCAATGAGGTGATGAGCACCGGCAGCCCCGTCAGCGTTACAATCAACGCCGCCACTGCCATGAGCCAATTCCACTCACTGCGGGCGATATAGCTGGAATACGACACGCGCATGCCTCAACCTTTATGTTGGTAAACCGTCAAAGTCCCTTACAATACTAGCGTATTTTGTTCGCTCTTTTGGCGGTTGAAATTGAAACTATTCGAAAGGCGCTCTCTATGACCTTGGCCAAACGACCCCGTACCGCTGCTCCTGCTCGCCAGCATCGCGGCTATGCCGCTGAACTGCGGGCGTTTTGCCAACGTCATCACCTGTTAGGGTTTGCTGCCCCTCTGACCGATGTGCTGATTGAGCCGCGCTTCGTTCAAAAGCCGCCGCTCATCGCCCCCATTGATGAAAACCTGACCAAGAGCGTCATGTTCAGAGTACCACACACTCACGAATACCCTGCCCTTTATGCGTCTTACAATATCACAATTCACAGCCTAGATGAAGTTGGCCTCGGGGCGCGCCATGTGGCCATTCACGGCGTCCCCGGCAGCGGGCGCACCACGGCCTTAATGGCGCTGGCGCTTTACACTATGGGCGCGGTCAGCTTCCCCCCGCCGACCGATGCGATCCAAGAGCGCCTTGCCGCTGAAGAGAAGAAGCTCAAGCCGGAGGAGCGCGCTGAACGTGTCAAGCGCAACGTACAGCTTGCCCAGAAGACGCGCGAAGGTCTCGCCACATTTCAAGGCAAGGATTACGTCGAGATCATGAGCAGCGAAGAAGCCACCGCCGCCGCGCAAGAAGACCTGCGTTCGCTGGCCCCGATGTACGTTCACCTCGCAGACGTGAACCTGAACACTTCAGACTACGGCAGCGTGGTTGACCCTGCCGAGCCGCTCATCCGTGCCCTGCAAACCCAAGTAAGCTATGTCACCTCCCAGATGATGCCGCCGAGCTTGTACGATCTGCTGGGCAAAGGCAAAGCGCTCGTCCTGCTGGACGGGCTGGATGAAGTGCCCCATGCAGAACGCACCGACAAGCTGGCATGGCTGAAGGCTTTCCTCAGCCAATACGGGGCAAACCGCGTCGTGCTGACGACCGGCGCATCCGGCAGTTTTGAGCTGCAAAGCATCGGCTTCCACACAGTGCACCTCCGGCCATGGAGCGAAGCCGACTGTGAGCAGTTCTATCAAAAAGTGAGCGCCAAGGCTGGGCGCATCACCCTCCCCATCGCGGATACACAAGCGCGCTGGTTGAAGCAAGCGCGGCTGCTCATCCCGCGTGAAGTCGTCTTATCGCTGCTGCACCCCGACGCAGCCACGCCCGGCGAGCGCATCACAGCCTACCTGACCCAGTCCCTCGCCAACCTCGATGTACTGTATTTGAAGCAGTTGGCCAGCGCTCAACTGCGCTATGGGAGCATTCGCCCCGAGTATCTGGTTGACGCCGCTGATGAACCCGCCGAAACCAACAACGCCGCAGAAGCCAAAAAACAAAGCCAACTGCGCATCCAAGCCATTAGCCAGC
>JBDNCV010000244.1:0-3570 GCA_046719465.1 Anaerolinea sp. | reverse complement strand
GGATCCCCTGCGGAGGTTGCAGTCCCTGCCCCGGAGACGGCAGTCCCTGCGCCGGAGACGGCAGTCCCTGCCCCGGAGACCGCAGTCCCTGCACAGCAGGCATCCCTCCCTGCCGCCGCGCCAGCGCCTCGTCGAAGCTCATCGGCGGGGGGGCGGTTTGGGCTTGGGGCGGCGCAGGGCTGAAGGTCGGGCGCGGCGGCGGCGCGGGCAGGCGGGCGCGCTGTGTGCCGGTGATCCCCCCCAGCACGTCGGTGAAGATGTTCAGCCCCAAGCGGAAGAAGAAACCCGCCACCAGCAGCAGCCCCACCCCGCACCCAGCTAAACACACCCACAGCAGCGGCGACCAATTTTGCAGATCGAACATCGTCTTTGACGGCCTATCCTCAAGCTCAATACATCCGAATTCAAAGATAGCACAGAACACCCGAAGGCGCGTGAGCCACTTGGCCGATCTGTACGCCGACGGAGCTTACTGGAACACGATCGAATCGAGGATGGCCTGAAGCTCCCACGGGACGCTGTTGGCCATGGCCTCGAGCGGGTCAGCGTAGATGTAAAAGACGAAGGGGATGTCATTCACCGTGAGGCCAGCGAACCACCCGCGCGTGTCGGGCAGCTCGGGGCAGTCGACGGCGGCGAAGTTGGTTCCGGTGGCGGGTCGCCCACCGACGCTGAAGGCGCGCTCCGGCTCTGTGCCGATGTTGCAGGTCGGCTCGAACACGGGGTAGCGCAGCAGGCGCAGCCCGTCCGACCAGTTGAAGCGCTCGGTGGTGGGCGTACCCATCGGGTTAGCGGCGGCCACACTGCGGAAGTTCCACAAGACGAGGATCGTCCCGCGTCCACCTGTCACCGGCCCTTGATAGAGCGTGAACGGCACAGTCACCACGTCGCCCAGTTCCTCATAGATGAAGGTGTCGCTGGCGCTGCCCCAGCCCTCTGGCAGGGTGATGCTGAAGGGCGGCTCAATGCGGACGCCGGTCAGCGGCTGCACCAGCACAGGCGTCGGCGACGGCGTGACGTTGAGCGTGGGCGTTGGGCTGACGGCGGGCGTAAAGGTGGGCGGCAGCGTGGGGCGGATAAACGGCGTGTTGGTGGGGGCGGGGGTGGGCGGCTCAACGGTGGGCGTGGGCATCTGTGGGGCGCACGCCGCGCCCAGCAGCGCCACGATCACCCCCAGCCACGCACGCATCCAGCCTGCCATGTTTCAACCTCCCACGTGTGCTCATCGACCTCATTCTATCCGACGCGCCGCCGCCCCGAACAGGGCAAGCCATGCCCCCTGCTCTCTCAACAAACACAGCCCACCCGTGGGGTGAGCTGTGAGGATGAGCCGCAGCGCAGACGGTTAGTCGCGCGACATGGCGAACAAGCGCAGGATGTGGATGAACAGGATGATCGCGTCCGAGTAGAGCATGAACGCGCCGATGATGGCCATGCGGCCAAAGTCATCCGTGCCCTCTTGGAACTCGCCGCTGGCAGCCATGTTCTTGATCTTCTGCGTGTCCCACGCGGTGATGCCCACGAACAGCAGCACGACGACGATGCTCAGGATGAAGCTGAAACCGCTGCTTTGCAGGAAGATGTTCACAATCGACGCGATGAACACGCCGATCATGCCCATGATGAAGAACCCGCTGAAGCGGTCAAGGTTGACCTTCGTCGTGTAGCCGATGACTGTCATCGCGCCGAACACGCCCGCCGTCACAAAGAACGCCTGATAGACGATGCTCCAATCCGACGTGAAAGTGATGGCTCCCGTGCGCGGGTCGACCACGGGCGAGGCAATCGTGCCGAAGATGATCAACGACAGCGTCACCCCCATCGTCACCGCATAGGTGATGAACAGGCCCGCCGCCACGGCCGGGCTGATCCGATTGATGAGGAACCCTAGCCCGAACGCCAACCCGATCTGGACGATCAGCATGACGATCCACAAGTTGCTGAGGCCCATCAGCAGGTTGAGATCGGCTTGGAAGGCGTTGGCCAGCGTCACGGCGATCACGCCGCTCACCGCAAGGCCGATGGTCATCCACAGATAGACGCTGCGCATCAGCGGTTGGATGTTGATGGCAGGGAAGGCGCTTGCCTCCCGCACAGCCGGTGATTGACCAAAGTTGTTGAACATAGTGACTCCTTATCGACTTTCCCCAAAGCATAGTATATAAACAATAGAAGTATGTTAAAAGCGCCTGTGCGTAAACCCCCCGAAATTGAGGGTTCCCTCCGATGACATCGTTTGACGCGGCTCACCCCGCCCCGCATCGTTACCGGCTCGAGCAGCGCTTGTTGATGGCGCTGTTGATCGCTGTGCTCGCTGGGGTGGTGGGGCAGCTCGTGTTGGCGCTGCTGCTGCGGAGCCTATTGTTCGGGCTGGGGGCGTTCACACTGCTGGCGTTCGCCCCGTTTATTCTCATGACACTCTCAGCTGCGCCCCCGCTGACGCTGACCGCCGAGGGCATTCTCATCCGCCCGCATTGGTGGCGCGAGCGGTTCATCCCATGGGGCGACGTGCTGGCGGCGCAGCCTTACCCGCTGCTGCCGCGCCCTGACCAAGAGACGGAGCGGCGCGCGCTGCAAGGCCGCAAGCGCTATCGTGCGGCCGAGGGTTGGATGCTGATTGTGCGCGGTCTGCCGTGGCAGTATCGCATGGCGGGCTTCTTCGCAGGGGCGGGCGGCCAACCGATCATCGCCATCACCAACCGCACGCATGTCGGCTATGACGCGCTCATCCGGCAAGTGCGGGCGCACGTAGGGCAGTCAGCATAAGCCTATTTCAGAGACTAACGTCGAACCGATTGGAACGCCGGACGCTCAAGCATCCGGTTACCACATGCTCCCTGAAGGGGGCTTTAGCCCCGCGCTAGCCAGAGGCTTAGACACCCCCGCCGATCAGAAAATGTAGCCAAATGTGCTGCTCGGGACGATAATTGAAACGTCCATCACACGCGAGGGAACCGCTATGCCTGATATTCTTATCGTGGGCAGCATCAACATGGACGTGGTGGCGCTGACCCCGCATCACCCCGTGCCCGGCGAGACCGTGCTGGGCACTGACC
This sequence comes from Anaerolinea sp., assembly GCA_046719465.1. Lineage (GTDB taxonomy): Bacteria > Chloroflexota > Anaerolineae > Aggregatilineales > Phototrophicaceae > JANWYT01. The sequence continues at coordinate 514 of JBDNCV010000244.1, read as the reverse complement.
TGAGCTACATCCCGGGCGGCAAAGGCTCGAACCAAGCGGTGGCGGCGGCCCGGGCGGGCGGGAACGTGCGCCTGCTGGGGCGTTTAGGTGATGACGCCTTCGGCGAGGCGCTGCTGGCCTTCCTCCAAGCAGAGCCGATGAACACCCAATCAGTGCAGCGCTTGGCAGGCGTGCCGACGGGCGTGGCAATCATCACAGTGAGCGCCAGCGGCGAGAACACGATTGTTGTCATTCCGGGGGCGAACGGGCGCATCACCCCTGAGGACGTGGACGCGCTGGGCATCCAACGCGGTGATCTGGTGGTGTCGCAGTTGGAAGTGCCGTTTGCGACGGTGGCGCACGCCTTTCAGCAGGCTAAGGCCCGCGGCGCGTTCACGATGCTGAATCCATCACCCGCCGCGCCGCTGCCGGAGGGGCTGCTGGCCAACACCGATTATCTGGTGCTCAACGAGATTGAGCTGGCCTACTACGCGCAGCAGCCTGTGACAGAGGATCACAGCGCGGTGATTAGATC
>JBDNCV010000243.1:0-3658 GCA_046719465.1 Anaerolinea sp. | reverse complement strand
CGCAGAAGCGGCTGAAGCCCGCGCCCGAGCCGATGCTGTCCACCGTAATCGTGCCCGCGAACCCTTCCTGATTGAACAGGTCGGCCATGCGCTCGGTCACTGGGAAGACAGTCGAGCTGCCAGCAGCGATGATGTTGTCGCTCACGCTCAGCGGGTCAACCGCCGGCAGCGGGAACTCCGGCAGCAGCACCTGATCAATGACGTGGATCACGCCGTTGCTGGCTTCGATGTCAGCCGCAACCACGTCCACACCATCTACGCGCACACCCATGTCAAGGTCGATGTCCAGCTCGCCACCCTGCAGGGTCGCCGCGGTCATGCCGTCCATCAGGTCGGTGCTCATGACCTTGCCCGCCACCACGTGGTAGGTCAGGATGCTGGTCAGCACGTCCGGGTTGCTCACAACGTAATTGACCACCGCCTCCGGCAGTTTAGCGAAGGCTTCGTTGGTAGGAGCGAACACGGTGAAGGGGCCTTCACCCGAGAGCGCATCCACCAGACCCGCAGCGGTCACCAACTCCACCAGCGTCGAGAAGTCCTCGTTGCCAGCGGCGATCTCAACGATGGACTGCATCTGCGCACGCGCCGGAACCAGCGCGATGGCCAACACAGCCACCAACCCTAAAAACAGACTACGAACTTTGCTCATTGCCTTATCTCCTCATAAGATGCATGAACGGCGCACGGCTGGATGCCGCACACTTCGTAGGTTATCGGCAGTGTATTAAGGAGTTTAAGTTGAAAATTTAAGGGAATCAGATAAAGTGTTAAGTGTCCTTAACATATGCTGGACAATTTAGCCAAAATTGATTTTCTCGTCATTTTTGACTGATTTTAGAGCTATTTGAGTTATTTGAAACGTTTCCGCGGCCACCAATGCGCCCCGCTGACGCTGCCAAACGCCAGCGCATACAGCCCCACATAAGGCAGCACCCACGGCTCATGACGGGCAGCAATCCACGCTGCAGAAAAAGCATAAAGCGCGCACAAGGCCGTCAAGCGCGCAGCCGCGGCGCGCGGCTGTGCGTTCAAGTGGCGGTGGGCCTCGGCAAACTTGGGGGTGCGCTCGAACACGCCGCCGTCGTGCCACAAGCCGCGCAGCACGGCAAGGCTGTTCTGGGCGATCAAGCCTGTGCCGACCACAATCAGAACGGGCAGCGCAGCGAGGCGTCGCCAACTGTAGTCCGTGATCGCTTGCTGGCTCACCCCGTAGAACAGCGGCGGGATCACGCTGATAAGCCCTAACGGCGCGAACGTGAGCGGAGCCTCGGCCAGCATCAGCGGTGGCAGCAGCAGCAGGCTCAGCAGCATGAGCGGCTGGGGCAGATATTGGCAAAGGTGATGCAGCGCCATCAGCCGCCGCCCCAGCGGCATCGGCGCACGCAAGAGGTGCGGCAGCAAGCGACGCAAGCACTGCGTGTTGCCCTGCGCCCAACGCGCCTGCTGCTGTTGGTAGGCGGCCAGCGTCGTCGGCAGTTCCCCGGGCACGACCACCTCAGGCAGGTAGAGGCTGCGCCAACCGGCAAGCTGCGCACGGTAGCTCAAGTCGCAGTCCTCGGTGAGCGTGGCATCTGACCAGCCGCCCGCGGCCTGAATCGCGGCGACCCGCCACACCCCACCCGTGCCGTTGAAGGGCACGATCCAACCGCTGCGGCTGCGCGCCGTCTGCTCAATCACGAAGTGCGCATCTACCGCGAGGCGCTGCGCCCGCGTCAGCCAGTTGGCTTCGGCGTTGAGGTGGCCCCATGCGGTCTGAATGACCCCGACTTGCGGATCCGCCAGCAGCGGCGGCAGCGTCGCTTTGAGAAAATGAGGCGGCGGGACAAAATCAGCGTCGAACACGGCAGCGTAAGCGGCGCGTGTGCGGCGCAGGCCGTGCGCCAGCGCCCCCGCCTTGTAGCCTGCGCGGGACGAGCGGCGCAGATGGTCGATCTGCCAGCCCTGCGCCCGCAGCGCCTGCGCTGCCGCGCTCATCAGGGCGGGCGTTTCGTCGGTCGAGTCGTCTAGGATCTGAATGTGGAGCTTGTCGCGGGGGTAGTCAAACTGTGTGACAGCGTTCAGCAGGCGCAGCGCCACGTGCTGCTCGTTGTAGATGGGCAGCTGGACGCACACCAGCGGCCACTCCGCGGGGGGAGGGGCCAAAAGCTGGCGACCGCGCAGGCGCAGGTACTGCACAAGCAGCACGACCTGCCCCAGCGCGTAAAGCGTCATCAGCGCCACGCACAGTCCATACAGCGCTAGCAGCAGGTGAATCAGCATCCTGAGCAGACCTTCAGACCACGACCGATCGCAGCGTGTTATTATAAGAGGCGTTGCCTGCAAAGATAGGCGCACTTCGCCCACCGGAGGACACCGCATGACCCGCCCACACTTAACCGACTGGCGCAGCGAATTCCCCATCCTCGCCACGTGCAACTATCTCATCAGCAACTCGCTGGGGGCCATGCCCGCGCGGGTTTATGACGCGCTTCGCACCTATGCCGACACGTGGGCGACGCTGGGCGTGCGGGCGTGGGGCACGCCCTACGCAGATCAACCCTCGTGGTGGGAACTCAAAGGCGCGGTGGGCGACAAGATCGCCCCGCTCATGGGCGCGCCCGCGGGCAGCGTCCTCGTCCATGAAAACGCCAGCATCGCCAACAGCATCCTGTTTAGCGCGCTAGATTGGGATGTGACAGGCCGCGACAAGGTCGTCTGTACCGATCAAGACTTCCCCTCAGATGTCTACACCCTGCGTGCGATGATCCCGTCTCACTATCGCGTGGAGATGGTGCGCAGCCACGACGGCATCACCATCGACACGGGCGCGCTGCTGAATGCCATCGATGAGCGCACCCGCTTGGTGAGCATCAGCCACGTGCTGTTCCGCAGCGCCTACATCCTGCCGCTGCGCCAGATCGTCGAGAGGGCGCACGCGGTCGGGGCACAGGTGCTGGCCAACGGCTATCACAGCGTCGGCATCATCCCGGTTGACGTCACGGCTGACGGCGTGGACTTCTACATCGGTGGCACGTTGAAGTGGCTGTGCGGCGGGCCGGGCGGGGTGTTCATGTACGTGCGGCCAGACCTGCTGCCGACACTGCGCCCGCGCGTGACAGGCTGGTTTGCGCACCAGCGCCCATTCGAATTCGACATTGAGCGCTTCGACCTGCGCGAGGATCGCTACCGGTTGGCCAACGGCACGCCGCCCATGGCCGCGCTGTATGCTATCCAGCCCGGGGTGGAGATCATCGCCGAAGTGGGCGTGGAGGCCATCCGCGCCAACTCGATCCGCCAGACGGAACTGCTTGTGCAGCTGGCAGATGCAGCCGGCTACCGTGTGGTCTCGCCGCGCGATGCGGCGGTGCGCGGCGGCACGGTGACAGTGCAGCCCCCGCACGCTTACGAGGTCAGCCGTGAGCTGCTGGCGCGGCAGATCGTGATCGACTACCGTGAGGGCGCAGGCATCCGCGTTGCGCCGCACTTCTACACGACCGATGACGAGATCCGCGCGGCGTTCGATGCGATGGCCGACATCCTCGCCACGGGCGCATGGCAGGCCCACACCCGCCGCGACTTCGTGACCTGACAGGCGAGATATGCCCTGAACGCCCCACCGTGGGGGCGATACATGCGGTGGGTGCGCCAGAGGCTAAAGCCTCCGGCTAAGGCGCGGGGG
>JBDNCV010000242.1:0-3680 GCA_046719465.1 Anaerolinea sp. | reverse complement strand
GTGCCGCTGGGCGATGAACCGCTGGCTGAGCCTGCCAAGCCCGTTGAGCCGTCCGCCCCCACGCAGCTTGACGCTGCGCCCACGCCTGCCGCGCCGCGCGTGAAGATCGACCTTGGCGGCCTCAAGGCAAGCAGCGCGCCGACCGAGGCCAAACCAACGCCGCCGCGCGTAAAGATCGACACGAAAGGGCTGAAAGAAGGCTCCGCGCCGACCGAGGCGCCCAAGCCCAAGTTGAAGTTTGACGCCAGCGCCCTACGACGTGAGCCGCCGCCCACCCAAGCTCAGCCCCCGCTTGAGCCGCCTCGAGAAGCCGACGACACATCGAAGCCCGACGAAGGCGATCACTAGGCGACAAGGAGCATACAGGACAGCGCGCTTTAGCGATCCTTGCTCCCTTGACCCTTACACGTGCAGGAACAGCCGCCCGCCGAACTCATCGACGAGGCGGTTATCGTAGTCGTCGGCGTTGCGCGACAGCGTGCTGATGATCTCGAAGGTCTCTTGCAGGTCGAGGCCGGTCAAGGTGCGCTCGGAGTAAAGGTAGACGAGGTCGCCGTACACGCCGAAGCGGATGTTCGGGACGATCATGTTGAGTTCGAGCAGGCGGCGGTAAAGCGCCAACAGCCCGTGATGCGGCAAATACATGATCGGGCACAGCACCTGTAGGTAATCGACCTCTTGCTTGTTGGTGATGTAGACCTCGACTTGTGCCGAGCCATAGACAAATTTCCAGCCCATGCCGTCGGCTACAGAGATGCGGCTGGCGGCTGGATCGATGCTGGCTGCGCGCAGCACCTGTTCGACGAGTTGGGCGGCGTGTTCGCGCCCAGAGGACGACGATTGACGGCCTCGGTTGAAGATGCTCATGTTGAAATCACCTCACAGCGCAGGCACTTCCCGCGATACATGCCAACCTGCGCGCCGCAGCGCTGGCAGGGCGGGTTGGTCTCATTGTACAGCAGCAGCGTGTTGGTGTTGGCCTGTGGATAGCGCGGCTTTTGGGCGTACTGCGGCAGCACCGAGCCGCATGTCTCGCAGTAGAAGCCGCCGTAGATGAGCGCGCGGCTGCTGCTGCCGCACGCGGGGCAGCACACCGGCACATGCGGGGCCAACTGCTGAAGCTCGGTGGCAAATTGGCCCAGCAGCGTCAGGATGGCGGCGGCGTGCAGGCCGAAGCGCTGCCGCCCCCCGCGGAAGGTGTTGTCCGTCAGCAGGCCGCACCACTGCCCCTGCGGGTCGTAGACGGGGTTGCCGCCCGCGTCCGGCAGGCGTTCCAGCGTCGTTGGGAACCAATGGGGTGGGATCACCTCGCGGCGTGGCAGCAAATTGGCTCGCAGCGCTTGCCCGCGATGATCCAGCACGGTCAGCGGCAGATTTTCCGTCACAGCCTCGGGGTTGGCAGCAGGGATGACCTGCCGCGCGTAGGCGTTGACGCGCACCAATGCCAGATCGTACAGCGGATACGACCGCACGACGACCCCGCGCAGCGCCTGCCCCTCGCGCAGGAACACATCAACCTGCATGTTCATCCCAACGACGTGGCGCGTGGTGGCGATGACCCCCTGCGGGTGGACGATGCAGCCTGCGCCAGTGCCGTTCGGCCCGCCTGATACCGCGACGACGTGCTGCACGCTGCTGATGTCGAGCGGGGGCTGACCACCGAAGATATCCGGCAGGGGGAGCGCTTGCTGCGCGATGGGCGTAGGTGGCGCGGCCATGGCCGGGTTAGGGATGACCTGTTGGGCAGTGGGGGGAAGCTGCGCTGTCATCAGGGCGCTCATGCGCCGCCGTATGTCCTCGTTGTGGGGGTCATAAGCCAGCGCCTGCCGCAGATAATCGAGTTTGACGGCGGGCTGCAGCGCGGTCTCGGCAAGCCACAGATAGGCCACCGCGCGCAGCGCATCCGGCAGGTCGCGGCGCAGCGCAATTCGGATCAAACGCGCCCCCTCTTGGGGCTGCTGATTCTGAATCGATTGGATGCCTAGTTCGAGCAGTCGGCTGGTCATGCCGCTAGTATAGCACGGGAGCCGACACGCGACGGAAGAGGGAGGATCCGCGGGCGTTTCTAAGTCATATACGGATGGCTTTCTAGCTGGGTGCGAGGGGGCTGAGGCCCCCTTCAAGGGGCGTGTGGTAGTGTTCCAATCAGTTCCACTCTAGACACTCCCCGGAGCTGCTACCCCACAACAACCCGCTCAAAGGGCGGTTCCATCTGTTCCGGCGTGCGAACGACCTGCACCCACGTCTGCCCGGGCTTGAGCGGCACAGGCTGACCGTCGCGCGTCCACAGCGTCAGCAGCTCGTAACGGCTGCCGCGCCGCCATTCCACCTCGTAGGCGCGCCCATCGCGCAGCAGCACGCCCGCCCCCCGCGGCCAGAGGGTGATCTGTGCGCTCCAGTGGACGTTGTCGCCGCTGCCGCTCTCCACGATATCGGTCAGGTAGTGGCCTGCGTAGACGATCAGCACGTTGTCGGCGCTGATCTGCGTCTCGGTCAGCGCGTCGAAGTGGCGCTCGCCGTTGGTGCTGCGGTAGTAGCGGCCTGTGGGCGGGTGATAGTGCCACTCGACGGTGGTCGTCAGGTAGCGTACCTCGGCGTAGATGCCGCTGGTGTGGGGGAAGTCGGGCGGCTCAGGGTGGAAGCGCATCCCTTCGAGCGGGGGGCGCTGGGTGTGGCCGTCGCGGGCGGCGCGCTGCCAGAGCAGCTCAAGATCAACGAACAGGTTATGCGGGATCGGCAGTTCTTCGTCGCGGGTGTAGATCGGCGGGCCGATGTAGGCAGCCTTGTAGGCGCGATCTACAAAGTCGGACGGGGGCAGATCGCCCACGGGGCCGATGTTGAAGACGTCGCGGGCGCACATCTCAGGGTCGGCGGCGGTGCGGCATAGGATGTTGATCACATGCTGCGTGCCGTAGATGCGTTTGTCCACGCCTAAGCTCGCGCCAGAGAAGGCCAGCAGCGCGCCGTACATGGGCGCTAGTTCATAGTCGATCAAGCGGGCGCTGCGGATCGAGCCGACGCGCTCCGGGGCGTGCGTTAGGAAGATGGCACTAAAGCGTGTGATGCCAACCTCGGTGTAGTGCTCATAGACGATGTCGGCAAGGCTGATGCCCGACTGGGGGCGGACGATGGCAGGCGAATTAGAGACTTTGACGATGACCGGCGGGCGCGACTGCGCGGCCTCTGGCAGCGGTAGGCCGGTCAGCGGGTTGGTGGCCGCGTCAAACGTCGGGCCGAGCGTCCCGGGCGGCTCAGTGGGGGTGGGCGTTGGCTCCAATGGGCTGTTCGACTGGGCTGGGGTCAGCGTGAACGAGCAGACCGTCCCCAACCAGATCATCAGCAGCCATGTCAGCAAGCGCATCAGCAAAGTTCCTCACTCAAACGGTGCACGTTCGGCGTTGATTATAAGGGGCAGGCAGGGCTTGGCTAGATTCCGAATGTAGACACGCCCCAACTGCGTAGCGGGTATGGGGGGCTAAAGCCCCCTTCAGGGGGCGCGATCTAGCCGGATGCTTTAGCGTCCGGCGTCCACAGGGTGAGTGTGTGAGGGGCTAAAGCCCCCTTCAGGGGGCGCGATGTAGCCGGATGCTTTAGCGTCCGGCGTCTGCGGGGCGAGTGTGTGGAGGGCTAAAGCCCCCTTCAGGGGGCGCGATGTAGCCGGATGCTTTAGCGTCCGGCGT
>JBDNCV010000241.1:0-3681 GCA_046719465.1 Anaerolinea sp. | reverse complement strand
TGGCCTTGTCCCTACGAAAGCCCCCTTCAGGGGGCGCGTGACAGCCGGATGCTTTAGCGTCCGGCGTTTAACCTTCAGGGGGCGCGTGTCAGCCGGATGCTTTAGCGTCCGGCGTTCAACGAGGCAGGGCTGAAGCCCCCTTCAGGGGGCGCGTGGTGCTGCGGACGAGGCAGGCCTCGTCCCTACGAAAGCCCCCTTCAGGGGGCGCGTGACAGCCGGATGCTTTAGCGTCCGGCGTTCAAATCTGTTCCGCCTCAGACGCCCCTGCTTCCGCGTTCAACTGCGCCACCAGCGCCAGCGTCTCTAAGCTGACGCGCACCACCTGCCCGATGAGCCGCACGATGTAGCCCTCGTCGTCGGGGCGGTTGGGGTCGTTGCGGATGCCGCTGCGCTTGTCTGTGCTCACGCGGTACTGCTCGATCACCCATTCCAGCGCGGAACGGCTGCCCAGCTTGTAGTCGAGGACGCGGCGCGGGATGCCCTCGAGGCGCAGGAAGGCGTTCACCTGCACCGCCAGCGGCGACGTGCCGTCTTTGGGCGTGATGAGCTTCATCGCCTCCACCCGCAGCGAAGGCAGCAGCGACGCATCCTCGACGCGCGTCAGCGGGTACGGCGCGAGCTGCTCATAGCCCAAGTGCAGCGCGGCCAGCTGACGGCCCAAGCGCGAGACGCGCCAGAAGGCCGCCGCGTCGGCTCCGGCGGGCAGGCGCGGCAGCTCGCGTTTGAGGTTGGCGGCGTACTTGGCACGGTAGCTTGGATCGTGCAGCGCGCCGTAGACGTAGTAGAAGATGTCCTCTTTGCCGATGGACTCGTCGCGGTGGCGCTGGCGGAACTGCTGCAAGGCCCAGTCCGTGACGTTCTCGCGCCGATTCGTCCCGTCCTCGTCGTACACGTACAGCGGGAAGCATTGACTATCTCCCGTCAGGTGGTAGTCGAATATGACGTTCGTCATCAGACAATGAAAAGGCTTGGTATTGCCGATGTTTGTAACCACAATTGCGCGGTTTTCGGCTTCCGTCTGCGGCGTGGGGAAGATGCGATACTGCTGGTAAACTTCCTCGTTCATGATCTTGTCGAAGAAGACATGGCTGCTGGTAAAGGGGCGGTAGAGCGAACGGCGCAGCTTGGCATCTTCAAAGCTGGCCATCTTACCGCGCTTGAGGTCGAGCTTGAGATCACGACTCCAACTGAGCTTTTTATCGTCGTATTCGACGAAGGCATCGACGGAGGCGGGCTTGGGTCTGGTCAACTGCCAGCGCATGACTTGGAGGTTATAGGCTTCGATGGTGCGGCGCATGTTCTCGGCCAGCGCCTCGCGGCTGAAGTTGTAAGCCCATGCGTCGCGTGCTGTATTCACCCCCAAGCTGTACAGGCCGAAGATCGTCTGAGCGTCTCTGCCGGACTTGGCCTCTTTCGTCCCCAGCGGCAGCAGGTCGGCCCAGTCGTCGTGCAGCCCCTCCGTCAGCCACACGTGGCGCGCGTTGGGCTGGAGGGTCTGCCAAGCCACGCCGTCGAGGCTTTGGGCGCGTTCGAGGAAGCTGCGCTTGTCTTTGGCCTTCAGGTAATCGTCAACGCTGTGCAGGTAGAGGCGCGCTGGGCCTTGATGATCTTTGCGGCGCACTAGGAAGGTAATGCCCACGCTGACGCGGATCAGGTCGTCGAAGATGTTCCCCCCCTCGCGGCGGCGGCGCTCCCCCGACGTGCGAGCGTTCCCCTTGAAGTTGAGGTGGTAAATGGCGGAAAAATCCGCCGCGAGGTGCTGCCGCATGCCGTCGAAGGCGATGTTGTCGAGGAAGCTGTTGTTGCTGACGAAGGCCACCACACCCTCGTCCCCGATGCGATCCGAGGCCCAGCGGAACGCCTTCACGTAGGGGTCGTCCAGCTTGCTCTTGCTGGATGCTCTGCTGGCTTTGGCGTAGGTCTCTCTCACGCGCGCGTCCAGCTTGGGGTACTTGCGGTTCTTGTTGTTGTCGTTCTCGTTGACTTGGCCCACGTTGTAGGGCGGGTTGCCGATGACGACGAAGATCGGCTGGCGCTTCTGCTGTTCCACGCGCGCCACGTTCTCACCGCCCAAGCCGGGCAGGGGGCGCTGCCTGCCTTCGTACAGCTCAAACGTGTCCACCAGACAGATGCCGGGGAACGGCTCGTAGCTGCCCACCGCCTCGTAGTAGGCGTGTTCGATGTTCATGCTGGCGATGTAGTAGGGCAGCAGCATGACCTCGTTGGCGTGCAGCTCATGGCGGTATTTGTGGGGCAGGGCGCTCTTGCGGCGGGCGGCGATGTGCTGCATGACGCGCAGGATAAAGTTGCCCGTCCCCACAAACGGGTCGAGGATGTGGACGCCTTCATCTTCCAAGCCGCGGCCCCATTCGCGGCGCAGGATGTCGGCCACGCTCTCCACCATAAAGCTCACGATGGGCTGGGGGGTGTAGACGATGCCGAGCGTGTCGGCGGTCTTGACGCTGAAGCCTTGGAAGAACTGCTCGTAGACGGTGTTGAGGAAGGTCTGTTTTTCGGCGTAGTCGTCGATGATGCGGGCGGCCTGTTCGAGGGCGTGGTAGAACGGCTCGAGGGGTCTGAAGAAGGCCTCGCGGTTGAAGTGGCGGCGGACGAGGGCGTCCACGACGCGCTCGATCTCGGCGGCAATGACGTTGCGCCGCACGAAGTCGGGGTTATCCAGCACGCGGCGGAAGATGCGCTCGGTCATCAGGTGCTGGATGATCATCTCCTTGACGGCGGCGGCGCTCAGGTTGGGGTTGAGGCTGGTCTTGCCCAGCTCATAGAAGTCGTCGAAGGCGGCTTTGAAGTCCTTGTTCTGGGCATATTCGGCGTCGATGCGCTCCATCAGCGCGCGCGCGATCTCCGGCACGCGCGCTTTGAAGTCCGCCACGGCCCGCTCCCATTGGTCGAAGGCGGGGGCACGGTAGCTGAGGAAGGCCTCGAGGGCGCGGGTGAGCTGGTCGGGGCGGGTGAGGTCGAAATCGCCGACGCGGCTGCCGTTCTGGATCAGCACGGCGCGGCTGGGGGTTTGAAAGAGGATGTTGTCCTTGGGGTAGCCCTGCCTGAACTTCTTCTCGATCTCGGCGTCGAGGTCGTCGGCTTCGTCTTTGGCCTCCCACACGCCGATGCGCAGCTTGTACTCGGTGAGGACTGCGCCGTCAAAGCGCAGCCGCTTGTGAGGGTACTGCTCGCTCAGAGTGTAGTTGAAGCGGCGGGCGCAGTCGTTGAGCAGATCGGCGAAGATGGGGGCGACGCTGCCTTCGTGGATGAGGTGCATTTGACGCTTCTGAGCGAGGTCATGGTAGTACTTTTTGACGGCCTTGTCCGTGGGCTTGAGGCTAAGATCAACCATAGGCAGCGAGTTTTCCATTCCATCGGTGCGTTGCAGTGTGAATCAGATAATAACAAATTGCAAGCAGGCTGGCGACCACAAGCAGACACCCCGACGGGGAAAGACTCTCTGGCCAAGCGTGGAACGGGTCATTTATCATGGGCGGCGGCAGCGCCGTACACCACCAGCGCCACGGAAAGGGCCTCATGACCGAGCGCATCACCTCCCTGCTCACGCGGCTGTACCCACATACAGACATCGCAGCGCTGACGATGCGCTTGATCGCGCGCATCGAGCAGACCAAAGCGCGCATCAAGCCAACGCCGCCGCGCGAAAGCATCGCCGAGCAC
>JBDNCV010000240.1:0-3757 GCA_046719465.1 Anaerolinea sp. | reverse complement strand
GCGCTGCTGCTGGCGGCTTGCAGCGGCGCGGGCGACCCCACGCCCATCCCCACCTTTGCCCTCAGCGGCCCCACGCTGGAACCCAGCCCTACGATTCGGTTCTTGTCGTCGGGCGAGCTGTACGTCGACATCACGCCGGAGGGCGCGAACAACCCCGCCAGCGCCGCCCTCCCCAGTGGGCAGTATCAACCGCCGCTGCTGGCCGCGCCCTCTGGCCTGAGCGGCGCGCGCGAGGCGACCTTCCAACTGACCAACGGGGTCACGCTCAACGGCGTGGTGCACGAGGCGGTCAGCGATCAGCGCGTGCCGGGCGTGCTGCTGCTGGGGCCGCGCGCCGCCAACTGGGGCGAGCTGCCGTCACGCCTCGCCAGTCTGGGCTTCACCGTGGCGGCAGTGTCGATGACGCGCTTTGACTTCAACGCGGCCGAGGTGGCTACGCTGTTGGAGACGGTCGCGCTGCTGCGAAGCGTTGACCCGTCGCGGTTGGCGATCATCGCCGAGCTAGAAGCAGCAGATTGGGCGCTGGAAGGCTGCGGCCTGAGCGGGCTGTGCAAGGCGCTGGCCATCCTCAGCCCGACCAACCGCGCGCGCGCCGAAGCGAGCATGCCGCGCTTCGCCCCGCGCCCCCTGCTCATCTCGGCCGCGGAGGACGACGTGCAGAGCTTCCCGATTGCGCTGGCGCTCTCGGCGCAGGCAGCCACCAGCATCCAGTACGTGCCTGCTGCTGCGGGGCGCGGCGCAGCGCTGCTGAGCCTTGCGCCCACGCTCGAGTTTCAGTTGATCGCGTTCTTGCAGGCCTCGCTAGGTGGATGAGCCGTTACACTGGGCGCGGTCACGGGCGATGATGTCGAGCGCCTACTAACCCTCATCCCCCAGCCCCCTTCTCCCGTTGGAGAAGGAGGCAAAAGTCCCCTCAGGGGATTTAGGGGTGAGGCCCCCCTCGTCTACCCGCGCAGCTTGGCGCTTAGCTCACGTTCCGCCACGCGGACGATCTTCTCGCGCACTTTGGCCACGTCCTCATCCGTCAGGGTCTTTTCGTCCGTCTGATATGTCAGGGCGTAGGCCATGCTCTTCTTGCCCTCAGGCAGGTTGGGGCCGCGGTAGACGTCAAACAGGCGCACCTCCTTGAGCAGCTTGCCCCCTGCTTTGCGGATCGCCTCTTCAATCTGTGCATTGGTGATGCTTTCGTCGACCACCAGCGCGAGATCCTCTTTCACCGCCGGCAGGATCGGCAGGTTGTGGATGCCATAGCGCGGCGGCGTGTGGCGCATCACCACTTCAAGGTCAAGCTCAGCGATCATGACCGGCGCGCCTGTCAGGCGGAAGGCTTTGGCCACGGTGGGGTGCAGCTCGCCGAACGTGCCCGCGTACTCCTCCCCCAGCATCAAGTCCGCACTGCGCCCCGGGTGGAAGGTGGTGTGCGTCCCACGGACGAAACGCGCGTTGGGCAGGTGTAGGCCTGCCACAATCTCCTCGATGACCGCCTTGATGTCGAAGAAGTCGACCATCTCCGCCTTGCCGCCTGACCAGTAGGCTTCGTCGCGCGGGCCGGTCAGCAGCACCCCCAAGCGCAGCGGCTCATCGGGCAGCGGCGCGTCTGTCTTGAAGTAGACGCTGCCGATCTCGAACACCTGCTGGCGTTCCACGAAGCGGGCGTTGTTGACGGCATTCTCCAACAGGTTGATGAGCAGCGTATGGCGCAGCACGCTTTTCTCGGGCGCGATGGGGTTGGCCATCGTCACGTAGCCTGCTGTGGGCAGCGATGAGGCCGCGCCCGGCGGGACGAGCCGCGCCTCCGCCTCGGGATAGGTGAAGCGATAGCTGATGTTCTCATCCAACCCCAGCGCCACACACAGATCGCGCAGGCGTTCCACAAATTCGAACGTGGCGTTGGTGCGCTGCGGCGGCATCACATCCTCGATCATGGTCGTCGGGATGCGGTCGTAGCCGATCAACCGCGCAATCTCCTCAATCAAATCTGCTTGACCAACGATGCCCGTGCTGATGTCAGTGCGGTAGTCCGGCACGGTCACGTGCAGCGCCTCATCTTCGATGGCCACCGCAAATTGGCTGCGCGTGAGCAGTTCCGCCGCGCGCTGCACCGTCATTTCCACGCCCAAAATGCGCTTGATCTCGCTGGCGGGCAGCGTCACGCGGATCACCTCCGGCGGCAGCGGATAAGCGTCGATCACGCCTTTGGCCACCTCTCCGCCGCCGAGCTGCCGCATGAGTTCGATCCCGCGCGACGACCCCAAGATCGCCCGCGAGGGGTGAATGTTGCGGCTGAAGCGCGTGCCCGCCTCAGTGAACAGCTTCTGTGCCTGCTGCGTCTTGCGGATGTTGATGAAGTTCCACGCGGCGCTCTCAAGCAGGACATTGCGCGTCTCCGCGGTGATCTCGGTCTCTGCGCCGCCCATGACGCCGCCCAAGCCGAGCGCCCCCGCCGTATCCGCGACGAGGATCTGGTTGGGGCCGAGCGGGCGTTCAGCGCCGTCCAGCGTCTTGAGCGTCTCGTTCGGCTCTGGCAGGCGGGTGATGATGGTTGGCGCTTGGCCCCCCGCGCGTGCCACCAGCTTATCGTAGTCGTAGGCGTGCAGCGGCTGGCCGATCTCAAAGGTGATGTAGTTGGTCACGTCCACGATGTTGTTGATAGGGCGCTGGCCCACCAACCGCAGCCGGTACTGCATCCACGCGGGTGAGGGCTTCACCGTCGTGTTCTTGAGCAAGGTCAGCGTGAAGCGCGGGTTTAGCTCCGGCTGGCGAATCTCGATGCGCGCCTGCCCCTCAATCGGGTCGCCGTGCGCGATGAACTCGTAGCTCGGCTCGCGCAGCGGCTTATCGAGCAGCGCGGCAATTTCACGGGCGACGCCCAGCACGCTCCAGCAGTGGCCGAGGTTGGGGGTCAGCTCGATGTCGAACAGCACATCGCCCAGCACATCGGCCAGCGGCTTGCCAACGACGAAGCCGGGCTGTTCGTCGAGGATCATCACGCCCTCGTGCTCATCGCTGATGCCCAGTTCCTTCTCGCTGCACACCATGCTCTTGTTGTAGATGCCGCGCAGCTCCTTGCCCTTGAGGGTCATGATTTTGGGGGTGTCGCTGTGGCCGTCGTAGACGCGCGCCCCCTCCAGCGCGAATGCCGTCCACAGCGGCGGGTTGAGCGCCCCCTGCTCTAAGTAGGGGCGCAGGTTGGGCGCGCCCGTCACGCATTGTTCCAGCGCTGCGCCGCCGTAGTCGACCATCGCTAGCACCAGCTTGTCGGCGTTGGGGTGCGGCTTCACCTCGCGGATGGCCGCCAGCAGGATCTTATCGCGATCCCACACGAGGTGATCGCTCTTGGGCTGGCGCACCCCCGGGATCTCCTGCTGCGGCACACCAATGTAGCGAATTGCGCCCACTTCTAACCCTGAAACCGTCAAGCGTTCGGCCAGCAGCTCCGGCGCGATGTCGATATCGACGAATTCTTTCAACCAAGACAGTGGAATAAGCATGGGGTTGTGTCCTTTGGTAATGTGTCAACTGTCACACGCCGGACGCTGAAGCATCCGGCTAGTGTGCGCCCCCTAAAGGGGGCTTCAGCCCCCGCGCCCTAGCCAGAGGCTTCAGCCTCTGGTGCGCGGTTGAGGCATACTCGCTCTGCTGCGTTTGGGGTCGCGCTGTCCCTGACAGTGGAATAAGCATGGGGTTGTGTCCTTTGGTAATGTGTCAACTGTCACACGCCGGACGCTGAAGCATCCGGCTGGCGTGCGCCCCCTAA
>JBDNCV010000024.1:0-33659 GCA_046719465.1 Anaerolinea sp. | reverse complement strand
GGTTTCGAACACTACCACCCATTTGCGGCGCTTGCTCTTGTCCATAAGACGACTCTTTCGCGTACTATCGGACAAGTATAAACCGCAATATTGCAAGCGGAATAGAGCAAGTGCTTAAATCACAAAACTCTCAAATCATAAAATCAAACGCGGCAGGGGAATGAGGAAGTGAGATAAGGTTGGCAGCGGCCTACTCTCCCACCTCGTGTCCAAGGCAGTACCATCGGCGCTTGTGGGCTTAACTTCCGGGTTCGGAATGGAGCCGGGTGTACCCCCACCGCTCTAGCCACCAACACTTATCCACCTCCCCAGTCCCCTGCCGCGCTTGGCAGGTTCCCAGAGACCATACAGCCATCAAACTTCCAAGGCCCATCCGGCCTAGATGCCAAGCATCCCCAGCACCCCCATACCACATATCCACAAGCCCTCGACCATTAGTACCGGTCCGCTGCACATGTTACCACGCTTCCACGTCCGGCCTATCTAACTAGTCGTCTCCTAGCGGTCTTACTGACTTTCGTCATGGGAGGTCTCATCTTGAGGTGGGCTTCCCACTTAGATGCTTTCAGCGGTTATCCCGTCCGAAGGTCGCTACCCGGCTGTGCCACTGGCGTGACAACCGACACACGAGCGCTTCGTCCATCCCGGTCCTCTCGTACTAGGGACAGCTCCTCTCAAACCTCCATCGCCCACAGCGGATAGAGACCGACCTGTCTCACGACGGTCTGAACCCAGCTCACGTACCGCTTTAATGGGCGAACAGCCCAACCCTTGGGACCTTATCCAGCCCCAGGATGCGATGAGCCGACATCGAGGTGCCGAGCCTTCTCGTCGATATGAGCTCTTGGAGAAGACTAGCCTGTTATCCCCGGGGTAGCTTTTATCCGGTAAGCTACGGGCATTCCACTCTGGCCCGTAGGATCACTAAGTCCGACTTTCGTCCCTGCTCGACCTGTTCGTCTCGCAGTCAAGCTGGCTTGTGCCTTTACACTCATCAGCGGGTTTCCATTCCGCTTGAGCCAACCTTTGAGCGCCTCCGTTACCCTTTGGGAGGCGACCGCCCCAGTCAAACTGCCCACCAGTCACTGTCCCCCACCTTCACAGGCGTGGGTTAGGGTCAAAGTGCTCACAGGCTGGTATTTCACCGTCGGCTCCACGCAAACTGGCGTCCACGCTTCTCCGCCTCCCAGCTATCCTACACAATCAACACCCTAACGCAATGACAGGCTACAGTAAAGCTCCACGGGGTCTTTTTGTCCTGCTGCGGGTAGTACGCATCTTTACGCACACTTCAATTTCGCCGGGTCCCCCGTTGAGACAGTGCTCCACTCGTTACGCCTTTCGTGCGGGTCGGAACTTACCCGACAAGGAATTTCGCTACCTTAGGACCGTTATAGTTACGGCCGCCGTTCACCGGGGCTTCAATTCAGAGCGTTAACCCCTCCTCTTAACCTTCCGGCACTGGGCAGGCGTCAGCCCCTATACGTCAGCTTTCGCTTTCGCAGAGACCTGTGTTTTTGATAAACAGTCGATAGAGCCTTTTCACTGCGGCCTAGTTGCCTAGGCGTGCCTTCTCCCGAAGTTACGGCACATTTTTGCCTAATTCCTTAACGAAGGTTCTCCCGTTCACCTTGGTATTCTCTACCCGTCTACCTGTGTCGGTTTGCGGTACGGTTGACATGGCTCTCCCACATGTGACTTTTCTCGTCTCTCTGTACCTCTGACTTCTTGCTTGCGCACGGCATCACGGGCTTCCCCCGCTTACCACCAGCATCCATCAGCTGGCTCAGCCTCCAGAAAGATTTCACCTGCAACACCATGCCAGTACGGGACTATTAACCCGTTATCCATCGACTACGCCTCGCAGCCTCGCCTTAGGACCGACTAACCCGACGCGGACTGACCTTCCGTCGGAAACCTTAGACTTCCGGTGAATATGGTTCTCACATATTGCTCGCTACTCATGCCTGCATTCTCACTTGTGGTCGCTCCAACGCCCCTTGCCAGAACGCCTTCTCCGCTCCCACAACGCTCCCCTACCACTCCTCACGGAGTTCCCAATTTCGGTGGTGTGCTTGAGCCCCGTTACATTGTCTGCGCAACTGCGTTTGACCAGTGAGCTGTTACGCACTCTTTAAAGGGTGGCTGCTTCTAAGCCAACCTCCTGGCTGTCTCTACACAGTCACATCATTTCCCACTTAGCACACACTTCGAGACCTTAATTGAGGATCTGGGTTCTTCCCCTCTCGACCATGAATCTCATCATCCACAGCCCGACTGCTTGGCTTAAGATGACGGCATTCGGAGTTTGATTGGGTTCAGTAAGCTTGACGCCCCCTAGCCCATTCAGTGCTCTACCTCCGTCACTCATCACCAAACGCTAGCCCTAAAGTTATTTCGGGGAGAACAAGCTATCTCCGAGTTCGTTTGGCATATCACCCCTAACCACAGTTCATCCCCGAATTTTGTAACATTCGTGAGTTCGGGCCTCCCATGCGTGTTACCGCATTTTCACCCTGACCATGGTTAGCTCACCCGGTTTCGTGTCGAATACATGCCACTCCGCGCCCTCTTCAGACTCGCTTTCGCTTCGCCTTCGCGTGTCACCCGCTTAAGCTCGCCACATGCATTCACTCGCAGGCTCATTCTCCTAAAGGCACGCCGTCAGAGGCTTGCGCCCCCTCCGACCGGTTGTAAGCGTACGGTTTCAGATTCTCTTTCACTCCCCTCGCCGGGGTTCTTTTCATCTTTCCCTCACGGTACTTGTGCGCTATCGGTCATCTCGTGTATTTAGCCTTGGAGTGTGGACACCCCAGCTTCCCACAATGTTAGCGTGTATCGTGGTACTCAGGATCCTGCCGCGCCGCTTCACCACGCCTACGGGACTCTCACCCCTCTCGTTGGCCTTCCCAGACCATTCGGCTTCGCTCCACGGTCGCTTATGCAGTCCTACAACCCCGACCTGTGAACAGGCCGGTTTGGGCTTCTCCGCGTTCGCTCGCCACTACTAGCGGAATCGTCTCTTTTCCTCACCCTACTTAGATGTTTCAGTTCAGGTGGTTCCCCTCCCTCGCGGGATGACAGCCTCTTCAGCTGCCGGGTTTCCCCATTCGGATATCTCCGCCTCTTGCGGTTGTACACACCTCAACGGAGCTTCTCGCAGTGTACCGCGTCCTTCATCGGCACGAGATGCCTTGACATCCTCCATACGCCCTTAGTCGCTTTTGAATATGTGATATGGAGATGCTGTTGATCCTTCGCCTCCCAGCGTCACAACACCATCTGCTTCAGATGCGCCTTGCTTTGTTTGATGTCTGTATGCTCTTGTTAACCTGCACTCCGCTGGTCGCCCAGCTTCCCTTGCTTCCCGGGCTGCTCGCCCAAGTGAGTGAACCAATCCCTTGATCCCCTCACTTCGACTCACCAACCCGACAAAAAAGCCCGACATCCGCCGAGCTTCTTGCACAAAGCTACTCCGATGTCCCTCAACTCTTCAGTTTCGTTTCACCTCAACCGCTTCGCGCAAGTTCACTCCTGTCACAACTCGTATGCTTTGATCTTAACCACTGTAGAAAGCGCTGTCAAGCGCGATTTACAGCAGAGTAGTGGGGGAGACAGCACAGATACACCAGTGGTCTGAAGCTTAGGTCTGTCTTGCGCCAACTCACTCGCATGAGCCAGCGTCTTCTCTAGAAAGGAGGTGATCCAGCCGCAGCTTCCGCTACAGCTACCTTGTTACGACTTCGTCCCAGTCATCGGTTCCACCCTCGGCAGTAGCCCCCTCGCGGTTAGCTTCCCGACTTCAGGCGTAACCAACTCCCATGACGTGACGGGCGGTGTGTACAAGGCCCGGGAACGTATTCACCGCAGTATGCTGACCTGCGGTTACTAGCAACTCCGACTTCATGCAGGCGAGTTGCAGCCTGCAATCTGAACTGTGGCTCGCTTTACAGGATTGGCTCCGCTTCACAGCTTCGCTGCCCATTGTACGAACCATTGTAGCGTGTGTGTAGCCCCGGATATAAAGGCCATGCTGACTTGACATCATCCCCACCTTCCTCCCGTTTACCACGGGCAGTCGCGCTAGACACTTGTAACTAGCACTGAGGGTTGCGCTCGTTTGCGGACTTAACCGAACACCTCACGGCACGAGCTGACGACAGCCATGCAGCACCTGTGCAAGCTCCCTTGCGGGTCGGTCCTGTTTCCATTCCCTACCACTTGCATGTCAAACCCGGGTAAGGTTCTTCGTGTAGCATCGAATTAAACCACACGCTCCGCTGCTTGTGCGGGCCCCCGTCAATTCCTTTGAGTTTTAACCTTGCGATCGTACTCCCCAGGCGGTGCACTTACCGCGTTTGCTGCAACACCCAGTCCGAAGACCGAACGTTTAGTGCACATCGTTTACAGCATGGATTACCGGGGTTTCTAATCCCGTTCACTCCCCATGCTTTCGCACCTCAGCGTCAGTTAGGGGCCAGAGCGCCGCCTTCGCCTCTGGTATTCCTCCGCATATCTACGCATTTTACCACTACACGCGGAATTCTACGCCCCTCTCCCCCACTCAAGTCGGCCAGTATCAAGCAGCCTCTCCAAGTTTAGCCTAGAGCTTTCATGCCTGACTTAACCTACCGCCTGCGTGCTCTTTACGCCCAGTAATTCCGGATAATGCTCGCGTCCTACGTATTACCGCGGCTGCTGGCACGTAGTTAGCCGACACTTATTCCTGTGCTACCGTCCGTTCTCGTCACACAGAAAAGGGTTTTACGACCCGAAAGCCTTCTTCACCCACGCGGCGTTGCTGCTTCAGGCTTGCGCCCATTGAGCAATATTCCTCACTGCTGCCTCCCGTAGGAGTCTGGACCGTGTCTCAGTTCCAGTGTGGAGGGTCACCCTCTCAGGCCCCCTATCCGTCGTCGCCTTGGTACGCCATTACCGCACCAACTAGCTGATGGACCGCAGTCCCATCCCAAAGCGGCCTCACGACCCTTTTCTCCTCGCTTACTATTCACTAGGAGCTTATGCGGTATTAGCTCGTCTTTCGACCAGTTGTCCCGCTCTCTGGGGTAGGTAAACTACGTGTTACTCACCCGTTCGCCACTATCGCCGAAGCGACCGTTCGACTTGCATGTGTTAGGCACGCCGCCAGCATTCATCCTGAGCCAGGATCAAACTCTTCATCCTCTGACTGGGTTCTGTCTGTCTTTCCCACTATTCTGCTGTTAACCTGCGCCCCACGCTTCAACCTCGCGCGGTACAGACAAATTTACCAGCTCACTCAGCCTCGTGTCAACCCCCGCTCTCTAACCCATTTGCGATTCTTGGGTTATCCAGCAAGACCTCACCCCGCCAGTGGCCGCTCCCTTGCCTATTCGGTTGTGCAGTTACCCCGCACTCCCTCCCGCTCTCAGTTGTTAACTCTTGCCCGGCGCTCTCTCTCACCGAACGGGGCGAAATATATACCTTGCCGTATCCGCTGTCAAGGGTATTGGTGAGAAAGATCACGATGAGTTTTTAGCTCATCCCCGATATTTGACGATGAGCATGGTCAGATCGTCAAACGGGGCTGTTCCATCACAATGCGCGAACACATCCTCTAAAATCCCTGCGCGGATCGCCGCAGCATCCTTAGACGCATGCCGCTTTACACTCTGAGCGAGCCGCGCCTCGCCAAACGGCTCACCAGAGCTGTTTTCCGCATCTGTCAACCCATCCGTGTAGTAGACGATTACATCCCCCGGATTGAGCTTCATGTCAGACTCAGCCACTGGGTTATTCGGGAACCAACCTAGGGCACGTCCCCCCGTCCCTAAAAAGCTAACCTGCCCGTTGGCGCGGCACAAGACCGGCGGATTATGCCCTGCGTTGACATGGGTCACATATCCATCGGGCTGAAAATGGCTGTAGTACACGGTGACGAACATACCGCTGTCCTCGGCATCTGACACAAGCAGATCGTTCGTCCGGCGGACGGTCTCGCTGGGCGAGAGACCTGCTTTGGCATGGCTGCGCATCAGCGTTCGCGTAACAGCCATGAACAACGCAGCAGGCGCGCCCTTGTCAGACACGTCGGCAATCACTGTGCCGAATGCGCCACCGCCAAGCTCAAATGCATCGTAGAAATCCCCTGCGACTTCACGCGCGGCCTCCCAGTGTGGTGCGATCTCGTAGGCCGTTGTCACCGGCATCTGCTGCGGCAGGAGGCTGCGCTGAATTTGGCTCGCCATGTGCAGTTCGTGTTCCAAACGCCCCTTTTCCCGCGCTACCAAGTACAGCCGCGCATTCTCAATGGCCCGCGCGGCCAACCCTGACACCGCATTCAGCAGCGCCATATCATCTGGGCGAAATAGACCTGCTTTCATTGAAGTGTCCACATACACCACACCAATGAGCCGCTCCGCCACCAGCATCGGCGCACACAAGATCGCTCGCAACCCGCGCATGATGATGCTGTGGCCCGCGCTGAAGCGGCTGTCAAACTCCGCATTGTTGGTCAGCAGCGTTTCGCGCGTCTCCACCACACGCCCTACAATCGTCGTGCTGTACCCTTCGGATTCAATATCAGAGCCGTCGATCCCCCGTGCCACCAGCACACGCAGCGTATTCTCTGCTTCATCCAGCAGCATCAAAAAGCCACGCTGCGCCTTGGTCACTTCCATGATGGCATCCATCACATTGTTGAGCGCAGTGTCAAAGTCCAACGTAGAGTTGATCCACATCGACACGCGGTAAAGCGTCATCAGGTGCTCGGGTGTTAAATTAGCGGCAGGCATTGGCTGTGACATGGCGTTGCCCCATCTCG
This sequence comes from Anaerolinea sp., assembly GCA_046719465.1. Taxonomy (GTDB): domain Bacteria; phylum Chloroflexota; class Anaerolineae; order Aggregatilineales; family Phototrophicaceae; genus JANWYT01. The sequence continues at coordinate 26,857 of JBDNCV010000024.1, read as the reverse complement.
CATGTTGAAACAAGCCTAAGTATACCGCCAACGCCGTTTTCACAAACAACAAGTTATAATCAGGCTCATACTTAAAGAACTGAGGCCTCCATGAAATTCGATGTGACGATTTTCCCTGACGATCTTAACAAAGCAATCGACATTGGCCGCAGCGTTGAAGCATTGGGCTTTGACGGCTTGTGGACAGCCGAAGCGCAGCACAACCCCTTCCTGCCGCTCACATTGGCCGCCACCAGCACCACCCGCATCGACCTCGGCACACAGATCGCCGTGGCCTTCCCGCGCAGCCCGATGGTCACCGCGCAGATCGCATGGGACTTGGCCGCACAGTCGAAGGGTCGCTTTATCTTGGGGCTAGGCACGCAGATCAAGATCCACATCGTGAAGCGCTTCAGCGCCACGTGGATCGACAAACCTGTGACCCAACTGCGCGAATACGTCGAAAGTCTGCGCGCCATCTGGAAGGCCTTTCAAGAGAACGGCGCGCTGCGCTATCGCGGTGAGGTGTACAGCTTCGGCTTCCTGCCGCCGTTCTTCAACCCGGGGCCGATTGAACACCCCAACATCCCTGTGTATATCTCTGGCGTGGGTGCGCCGCTGTGCAAGCTGGGTGGGGAGCTGGCCGACGGTTTCCACGTCCACCCCTTCCACACCACGAAGTACCTGCGTGAGGTGATCCACCCCGCCATCGCCGAGGGAGCCGCAGCCGCAGGGCGTGACCCCAGCGCGGTGCAGCTCTCCTGCGCGATCTTCGTCGTCACCGGCACGACGCCAGAGGAGATCGAACAGAACACGATTGACATCAAATCCCAGATTGCCTTCTATGCCAGCACGCCCAGCTATCACCGCGTGCTGGAGATGCACGGATGGAAAGACTTCGGTGAGCGCATGAACCAACTGAGCAAAGAGGGCAAATGGGCAGAGATGCACCGCGAAGTGCCCGACGACATCTTGCATGAGATCGCCGTGGTTGCGCCGCCCGATGAACTGCCCTACAAGGTGCGCGAGCGCTACGCCGGGCTGCTGCACCGCGTCGGCTATTATTTTCCGTTCAAACCCGAAGAAGAGACGCGCCGCGTCGTGTGGGAGCACGCATCGCGCGCCATGGAGGCCGCCACATGAACCGCTGGATATGGATCGCGCTGGGTCTAGTGACAGTCGGCCTGCTCGGTTATCTTGTCGTCGATAAGCCGATTGTGCGCACTGTTGAAACGCGCAGCGATGACGGCAAGACCACACGTGTGAATGTCACCGTCGTTGTTGGAATTGGCAACACGATTACCTACAAAAACGAGTTGTAAAACAAGGAGCATCAACTAGGACAGATCCACACACTGCATCTCAGAACGGCTGCTTCGTTGACTGAGACTTTGCCAGATACTTCAACAGGCGCACTTGTTCACGGCTGTTCATAATCAGTTCGATAAAGCCGCGCATAAGCTGACCAATTGCCGTAACGCCTGCCCCAGTTAAGGCAAGTGTTACGCCTGCGGCAAAGGCACTTGTGCTGATTAGAATACCGACAATCATTGCGATGACGCCGATACCTAAGGCGAACACACCTAAAAAGATGTAAAGGCCGGCAACGAATTTTAAAGCAGTGTAGTCACTCATAGCTCTCTTCCTTGAATTAATATTGCAAGGAAATTATAGTGTCGCCTTGCATAAATAGCAACAATACTTACTTTGGTTGATCTTTGGTTAGATTCGCGCTCAATAAGTTTGAATCGTGTGAATTGACTTTCATTGCCGATAACCCCAATTTAAGGAGGATGACAAATGCACCAAGCTCTTAAATACGCCGCTGAACAGGCAAGCCGCTTTGAACACGAATTGTTCGACTTGTTGAAAATCCCAAGCGTTTCAACCGACCCAGCCTATGCCCCCTCTGTGCGGCAAGCTGCAGAATGGGTCGCGGGGCAGCTTCGCGCCATTGGCGTAACAGCTGAAATCATCCCCACAGGTCGTCATCCCATCGTCTATGGGGAGTGGTTGCAAGCGGGGCCGCAGGCCAAAACAGTGCTGATCTACGGCCACTACGACGTGCAGCCCGCCGACAAAGCTGACGGCTGGGATACCGACCCCTTCGAGCCGGTCGTCAGGGATGGCGTGGTCTACGCGCGCGGCGCAACCGACGACAAGGGGCAGTTCTTCACCCATCTCAAAGCAGTCGAGTCCATCCTCAAGACCGAGGGAACCCTGCCCGTCAACGTCAAGTTCCTAATCGAGGGTGAAGAGGAGAGCGGCGGCGAGAGCCTTGCGCAGTACGTCCGCGAGCATGGCCAGCGCCTCGCCGCCGATGTCTGCATTATCTCAGACGGCAGCATGCCCAGCGTAGAACAGCCCACGATTGTCTACGGCGTGCGCGGCATCGTTGGCTTTGAGATTATCGTCCACGGCCCAGCGACTGACCTGCACAGCGGCATGTACGGCGGCACAGTGCACAACCCGATCCAAGCGCTGGCAGAGATCATCGCCCAACTGCACCACCCGGACGGCAGCGTAAACGTCCCGGGCTTCTACGACGACGTAGCCCCTCTGGATGAGTCAGAGCGGCAGATCATGGCCAGCGGCGGCGGTTACACATTTGAACAGTGGCAGAAAAACACTGGCGCGCCCGCCGAATGGGGTGAGAAGCAGTACACCATCAATGAGCGCATCGGAGCGCGCCCAACACTGGAGATCACAGGTTTTGCAGGCGGCTACGCCGGGCAGGGGTTGAAGAACGTCATCCCTGCGCGCGCCATCGCCAAAGGGTCGGCACGGTTGGTTGCCCATCAAGACCCGCAGAAGATCTTTGAACAGATCAAAGCGCAGGTGGAACGCCTTGCTCCGCCAACGGTGCGCGTCGAGGTGAACTTCATCGCCAGCGGCCTCCCAGCCACTGTTGACGTAAACCATCCGGCCATGCAAGCGGCTGTCAACGCCTACAAACACGGGTGGGGCTACGAGCCGGTGTTCAAGCGCGAGGGCGGCAGCTTGCCCATTGTGGCCGACCTAAACAACCACGTCGGGATGCCGGTGCTGCTGATGGGCTACGGTCTCGACACCGACGGCATTCACGGCCCAAACGAGCGCTACGCGCTGTCGATGTTCCATAAGGGGATTGAAACCAGCATCCACTTCCTGTATGAAGCCAGCAAACTCTCGCCCAAGGAGACGGCATGACCACCCCTTTCGACTACGCAGCACAACATCAAGAACGCTTTGTGCGCCAGCTCAGCGATTGGCTGCGCATCCCCAGCATCAGCACCGACCTTGCCTTCAAGAACGATATCTTGCGCGCCGCCCATTGGCTGGCTGAGGACATGCGCCGCATCGGCCTTGAGAACGTCGCCCTCATGGAGACCGGCGGCCACCCCGTCGTCTATGGCGAGTGGCTGCACGCCGGGCCGGATAAGCCAACGGTGTTAATCTACGGCCATTATGACGTGCAGCCCGCCGTCATGGAGGACGGTTGGACGAATCCACCGTTTGAGCCAGTCATCCGCGACGATAAGCTCATCGCGCGCGGCGCATCCGACGACAAAGGCCAAGTGATGATCCAGTTGAAGGCGATTGAGGCGCTGCTGGCTACTGGAACTTGCCCCGTCAACGTGAAGTACTTGATCGAAGGGGAAGAGGAAAGCGGCTCGACGAATTTAACCCGTTTCGTTAACCAGAACAAAGCACTGCTCAAAGCTGACCTGTGCCTCATCAGCGACACAGGCATTCGCAGCGCCGACCAGCCCGTGATTGTCTATGGACTGCGCGGCATCCTCAGCATGGAGCTGATCGTAACCGGCCCCAAACGTGACCTGCACAGCGGCGCAGGTGGCAACATCCACAACCCGGCGCAGGCAATCTGTGAGATCATCGCTCAACTGCACCACCCCGACGGCCGCGTGAACGTCGCCGGTTTCTACGATCGCGTGCCCGAGCTGAGCGAGCAGGAACGCGCCTTGCTCAACCGCGCCGACGACACCAACGCCGAGTGGGAAGCCTACATGGGCAATCTGCCCGTGTGGGGCGAGCCGGGCTACAGCCGCATCGAGCGGCGCGGCGCACGCCCCACCCTCGAGATCAACGGCATCGCCAGCGGCTACGCCGGTGAAGGCTTCAAAACCGTGCTGCCCGCCCGTGCCATCGCCAAGATCTCCTGCCGCCTTGTGCCCGATCAAGACCCCAAAGAGATCTTCGAACTCGTCCAAGCGCGCATCGCCGAGCTGACGCCACCGACGGTGAACGTCGAGTTCAAAATGCTCGACTACGGCCACCCTGCCATCACGCCGATTGACCACCCCGCCACACAAGCCGCTGTACGCGCGTACAGCGCTCACTTCCCCAACGAGCCGCTCTACGTGCGCGGGGGCGGGAGCATCCCCGTCGTTGCCGATTTCCAGAACATTATGGGTCTGCCGGTCGTGCTGCTCGGCTTTGCGCTGCCAGACAGCGGCGCACACGGCCCCGACGAAAACTTCAGCTTGACGATGTACGCCCGCGGCATCGACACAGTCATCACCTATCTTCACGAGGTTGCCGCGCTGAAGGCGTAGCCTTCCCCTGCCCGGCGTCGCGTGGCGCTGGGCAGCTTACTTACTCTCTGCTCACTCATCACTTGCTTTTCATTTACACCGCGCTAGCCTGATTCACATCTTAAACCAATACCTTAGAATAGATTGAGAACTTAGGACGGCTAACTGTTAGCACAAAAAATGATGAGCGAACCACCAATTGCGACTGAGGACATTGCACGAGACACGTTGAACATCGTGCCGTTTTTGATGCAGGTCATGGCCTCAGAAATGCGCACAACCGGCCACGTCGTGGTTGGGGGGCATCTGCGGCTGCTGGCCGAGCTGTCGGTGCGGTCGTTCACCTTGACAGAGCTGGCCGAGGTCAACATGGTGACGCCGCCCACGATGTCGAACACCATCAGCGCGCTGGAGGGCCGCGGATGGGTGCGCCGCGTCCGCGCGCATCATGACCGCCGCGTTGTGCTTGTCGAGCTGACGGAGGCAGGCCGCCAAGTCTATGAAGAAATCGAGGCCAAAACGCGCCAGCGGATCGAAACGCTGCTCGAGCCGCTCAGCCACGAAGAACGCCGTATCCTCCACACGGGCCTTGCGCTGCTGCGCCGCCAGTTTGAGGCTGGCGTGCATTTGCAGCGCGCCCAACCCCACCACGAATTGTAACATCCTGCCCTGTTCCTCCAATTTCTACCACTGAGCCACTTTCGGGGGTGAGCACGCCGCCAGCGCTTGCTACAATACGGCTGTGCCAATTCACTGTGGAGCTGAACCGATGAAAACGATTGACCTACGGAGTGATACTGTCTCGCACCCAACCCCGGCCATGCGTGAAGCGATGGCCCGCGCCGAAGTCGGTGACGATGTCTACGGTGACGATCCGACGGTCAACCAGTTAGAGCAAGATGCCGCAGACATGCTGGGGTTCGAGGCAGGCCTGTTCGTCGCCTCAGGCACGCAGGGCAACCTCGTCAGCTTATTGACGCACTGCGAACGCGGCAGCGAGGCGATCATCGGTGATAAGTGCCACATCTTCCGCTATGAGGCAGGCGGGATCGCTGCCGTCGGAAGCATCATGCCGCACACCATCCCCGTGCAGCCCGACGGCACGCTGCGCCTAGAGGACATCCGCGCGGCCATTCGATACGATGACCAGCACGCGCCGCGCACGCGCCTCGTCACCATTGAGAACACCCAAAACGCCATGGGCGGCGTGGCCTTGCCGCCGGAATACGTTCACAGCGTGGCCGCGCTCGCTAAAGAATACGGCCTCAAGTTCCACATCGACGGCGCGCGCATCTTCAACGCCGCCGCTGCCTACAACGTCCCCGTGGCTGAGATGGTGCGCGGGGCCGACAGCGTGACCTTCTGCCTGTCAAAAGCCTTATGCGCCCCAGTGGGGTCGGTCGTCGTGGGGAGCCGCGCGTTTATTGCGGAAGCGCGGCGCAAGCGCAAGGTGCTGGGCGGTGGGATGCGCCAAGCGGGGGTGCTGGCCGCAGCGGGCTTGATCGCCCTGCACGAGATGTCCAAGCGGCTGCATGAAGATCACGCCAACGCCGCCTACCTCGCCGAATCGCTTTCCACAGTGCCGCACCTGCGCGTGGTCAGCCAGCACACCAACTTCGTCTTTGTGGAGCTAACGCCCAGCGCCCCCTTCGGCGCGGATGAACTCGCGCGCCGCCTAAAGCCGCAGGGCATCCTCATCAACGGCTATGCCGGAGAGTCGCGCATTCGCCTTGTGACGCACTATTGGATCACGCGGCAGGCGATTGACACGCTGACCACGGTGATGAAAGACGTCTTAAGTGAGGTACAGATCGCCAAGTGAACCCGCAAGCACCTGACGATGAACCGATTCGCCTCGGCGCGGACAATCTGCCGCCCGCGCCAGAGCCGCGCATCCGCTTCTATCGCAGCAACGCCAACGATCCATTCTTCGGGCTGTTAATTGCGCTGGCCGTCAGCATCGGCATGACCGGCCTGCTGCCCGCCCAAGCTGACCTGCGCTACACAGTCGTGATGGGCGTCCTCGCAGGGATCGCGGTGGTGTCGTGGCTGCTCGGCACGTTCGATCACATCACTTACGAAACGCCGGAAAATCTGGGGTGGGGTGTGGGGTTTGCACTGCTGTTCAGCGTGCCGTTTGTGCTGTTCTTCTTCGACACGCTCAGCCGTGCCACCCGCCTCATCTTCCCCGAGACGAGCAGCGGGGCGCTGCTGGCCTACCTGATCTTCGTCATCCCACTGGCCGAGACGCTGTTCTTCCGCGGCATCATCCAGCGCAGCTTGGAGTTCTGGGCGACGGGGGTTGTGGCCGGGGTGTGGAGCGCGGTCTTGTTCTTCCCCGTCATGTGGGGCGACATCGTGCGCGCTCCAGCGGTTGCCTTCTTCTTGTTGATCGCGCTGCTGGCCATGAATCTGCTCTACAGCTACGTCCGCGAACGCAACGGCCTTGCCGCCGCATGGTTGTGCCAGATCGTCGTGGGGTTGGTGGTCTTCTTCCTGCCCAGCCTTTGAACGTTCAGCGCCAATCGCGGAAGGCGTGCAGCGCATGGATGACGCGGAGCTGTTCTTCAGCGGTCATGCTGTTATAGAACGGCAGGCGCAGCAGGCGGTCGCTGATGTCTTCTGTCACAGGGCAGTCGCCCGCCTTATAACCGTAGGATCGTCCCATGTCGGACGTGTTCAGCGGCAGATAATGAAACACGGCTTGAATCCCTAAGTGCTTGAGGTAGGCGATCAAGCGCGTGCGCACCTCCAGCGACGGCAGAATGATGTAGAACATGTGGAAGGCTTGCTCGCAGTCCGCTGGAACCGTCGGGAGCTGCACGCCAAATTCTGCTGCCCAATCGTTCAGCCCCTCGTAGTAGCGGTTCCAGATGAGCGCGCGCTTCGCTTGGATCGCCTCGCGGTTCTCAAGCTGAGCAAACAAAAACGCTGCCAAGATATCACTCGGCAGGTAGCTGCTGCCCACGTCCACCCACGTATATTTGTCCACCTGCCCACGGAAGAAGCGTGAACGATTCGTCCCCTTCTCGCGGATGATCTCGGCTCGCTCGATCAACGCTGGGTCGTTGATGATCAGCGCGCCACCTTCCCCGCTGGTAAAGTTCTTCGTCTCGTGGAAGCTCTGGGTAGCCATCGCGCCAAACGTGCCCGTGTAGCGCCCCTTGTACTTCGCCAACAGCCCGTGGGCATTATCCTCGACGACAGCTACCCCGTGCCGGTTGGCAATTTCCATGATCGCATCCATCTCACATGCGATGCCAGCGTAGTGCACCGGCACGATGGCTTTGGTGCGCGGCGTGATGAGCGCTTCCAGCTTCGTCTCGTCCATGTTGAGCGTGTCCGGTCGCACGTCCGCAAACACCGGCTTCGCCCCGCGCAGCACAAAGGCGTTCACTGTACTGACGAACGTGAATGACGGCACGATCACCTCATCGCCCTCTTGCACGTTGAGCAAAATCGCCGACATCTCGAGCGCGTGCGTGCAGGAGGTCGTCAGCAGCACCTTGGGCACGCCCAGCATTTGCTCGAGCATGGCGTGGCATTTGCGCGTGTACGTGCCGTCACCGCTGATGTGCAGGTCGTTCTTGATCGCCATCGAGATATACGCGAATTCGTCACCGGTCAGCGTTGGCTTGTTGAATGGGATAGTGTAGTCCATGCTTTAGAGTTATCCTTCGTCTGCGTCGCACCCATGAAACCACTTGTGATACCAAAACTGCACCTGCCGCGTCATAAAGCCGAGACGTTCATAAAAGCGTACCGCCGGGACGTTGTGCCCCTGTGTCGTCACACTGACCGTTTCCATGCCATGCTCGCGCAGCCACACGCAGGCCTGCGCCAACACCCGCTGGCCGATCCGCCCGCCGCGCCTCGTCTCATCCACTCCCACCAGCTGGATGATGCCCTCTTTGCTGCCTTCTGCCTTGCCAAGCTGACATGAGGTGTAGCCTACGGGCACGCCGTCCATCTCCGCCACGACCACCTCATCGGCCATCTCATGACGCAGATTCTTCGTCAGCCAGATGTCGTACAGTTCCGCGCTGCGCTCCCGCGGGAAGCACGGATCCGTAAAAAAGCGCGTCAAGTGGTAGGCGCTGCGAGCAATCGGGCGCAGGTGATCAACGTCAGCCGACGTGCCGCTGCGCAGCGTGATATTGTCCGCTGGTGGCAAGAGAATGTCCTCTAGCGTCGTCAAGGAACGCTCCAACACCATCCGCACGCTTTGGAAGTAGAAGGTGTGCTGCTCCGCAAGGCGGATCGTGGCCGGGTCGGTCGGGTCAGCCAGCAGATACAGACAATCGATGCCGACCTCCTCCGCCCAGCGCATCACGTCCGCCATCTGCGCCGCGTCGATCCGATTGCCGCGCACCGCGCCGATCTTGCGCCCGAAGAACTCCGAATCCCACGTCAGAAAGTCACATGGGGCTGATTGTGTCATAGTGTTGATCCAATCCGTCTGAAGGCCTGCTAGACTTCCGCCGCAATGACAAACACCGGCCGCTCCATCACGCGGAAGTATACCCGCGCGAGGTATTCGCCCATAATGCCCAATATGAACATTTGCGAGCCAGCGAAGATGCTGATCATCGAGGCGAGGAACGTGAAACCCGGCACTTCATACTGGCCAAAGACGAGCGCACGAATGACGAGGATGTACACCATCAACACCGCGCCAAACCCCGTGAGCAGCAGCCCCAGCAGGCTGGCAATCCGCAGCGGCAGCGTGCTGAAGCCCACCAACAGGTTAACGGTGTGCGTGATGAGCTTGCCCAGCGTGTAGTTTGATCTGCCAATGGCACGGCGGTCGTAGTGTACTGGGATGCGGTTGAAGCGCTGTGCCCCCCACGTGAGCAGCACATCGATGTTTACATAGTGGCCGCTGTAGTGCTTGAACGCCTCGCGGATCGCTGTGCGAAAGGCGCGATACGGCGCGATGTAGCGGGCGTTGTCACGCCCGACCGCCCCTTGCAGCACCAGCTTGGTAACATACGTCGCCACCTTGCGCAAGAACCCGCTGTACTGCACCTCGTCAGGGTAGCCGTAGACCACATCGTAGCCTTGCAGTGCCTCCAACAAGCGCGGCAGTTGATCAGGCGGGTGCTGCAAATCGTCGTCCATCGTCACGCAAACATCGTAGCGCGCGTTGATGATGCCGCACAGCAGCGCATTGTGTTGACCAAAGTTGCGCATCAGGCGGATGGCGCGCACCGGCTCATGAGCCTGCGCCAGCGCCTCCAGCGTAGGCCATGTTTCAGCGTCGGGGCTGCCGTCCTCCACGAAGATCACTTCATAGTGCGGCGTGATCGTCGGCAGCACTGCCAACAGCCGCTCTACCACCAGTGGGGCGCTGGCTGCGCTGCGATACGCCGGAATCACAATCGAAAGGCCGGGCTGCAACGAGGTCACCTGCAAACTCACCCTCCTTTGTAGCGCTGGACGAGCGCGTCGTGCATCCGGTTGGCCACGCGCAGCACGGCATCTGGGTTGTGCGTGCCAACGACACCGCCTTCTTCTTGAAAGGCGTTCACCAAAATCTGCCCATAGTTGCCCGTGCTGCGGCAGGTTGGGTCAGCGATGTACTGTTCGATGGTTTCGGCCACGATGCCGCTGGGTGGCTCCAACATGCGGTTCACGCTCGTGTAGACCTCGTCGATGTCGCGCGGGGTGATGCCGGGCACGCCGATGAGCTTGCGGTGCATATAGCGGCGCTTCATCTCGTAAAAATCCACCAGCGACATCTTCGTGCCCGCCGCCGTCTCGATCTCAACGTCCGTACAGCGGCGATCTGACAGATCCTGCTGACGCGCGAAATTCTCTGTGCTGAGTGGGCCAACAATCGCCCACAGCGTTTGATCTTCCATCATCGGCTCAAGATTCGTGCCGTGCTTGCGGAAGTAATTCTCAATCAGCACATGGGTGAACTCAAAATCGGTGAGCGCGGCGGCTTGACGGCTCGCGCTGATGTTGGTCGGCATGCCGGTGCTCTCCATCGTGCAGATGCGCTTGGAGGGGCTGAGGTCAGGCCGGATGCGCCCGATAGGGTTGTGCATCACGCTGATGTCCTCGCCCAATGAGCCGTCGCACAGCATGGCGCGCGCTACGGCGTTAGCTTGCTCGCTGTGGATCAAGTAGCTGTAACGCTCCAGCCCGTCGGGCTGCAAATGCGGTGTAATCGGCATCTCTAGGTAACGTCCAGTAACCGTCGTCTGGCGCAAGAACTCGCGCGTGCAGAGCAGCTCAGGGTCGCATGTGCCGTTAACAAACGGGCTGCCCTTCAACAGGGCGCTGTTGGCCAACGCGGTCGCGCTGCGCAGCATCGTGTAGAACGTAAACAGCGCCAGCGCCTCGCTGCGGCCAGCAATGTCAAGATGGATGTGACACCCTTGATTGCGAAACACCTCGACGATATTGGCGTCGGCGTTGATGTTGTAGCGTGCGATCACGTCGGCCTTACGCTTGAGATACTCTGGGAAGCGGGCGTTGGCGCTCGTCATCACATCGACCGCGCTGTGCACTTTGGGGTCATCCGTCAGATGGAAATCGCTCAAGATCGGATAGGACGCAATGATAGCAGTCATCAGGCCCGTCTCCTCGCATGCCGCAATGAGCGCCTGCATGATGCCGTTGATCGACGCGCGCGTCTTCTGATAGCCCACACCGGGCGCCACATGCACCTCGACTTGGTACATGCACGCCTCGCGGTCAACGGTCGGCGTGATCCCGAGGCGGCGCGCGTGCGTGCGGTACAAGTCAGCAAAGCGCAGCACCTCTTGATCAGTGGGTGCGCTGCCATCTCGATGGTACAGCCCCAATTCCAGTTCTGCCCCCAGCGCCCGCAGCGACGACGTGGGCTGCTCCGTCTCGTGCAGGTTGGTGTGGTTCACCGCAGGGTTGAAGTTGTAGGGGACAATCGTCTTGAGCAGCGGCTTGCCAAAGCGAAAACGACTGCTCACAAAGCTGCCCAGCACAAACGGCACACCATTCACATGGCCGAGCAGCACATTGCCGCGCTCATGCGTGTCATACTGCGTAGTGATCTGCGTGCCCGCCGCTTCTGCCAATTCCGCGAGTGGAAGTTCATCCCCCTGTGCAGTCGCCGCCAGCTCTTTCAGCTTCTCATTGAATCGCTTCTTATGCTGTTCGATCTGCTGCCACGGCACTCGTGAGGAATAAGCTTCGGTGGTGTCATTGGAGGGTAGCGGGCTGTCCATAAACTGCGTCCTGCGTGCTGGGAACTAAGTAATTGCCCAGTATTGTGTGCCGACTAAGGCAACTGTGCAAGTGTGACAAATGACAAGCCAACCCAGCGCTATCTCGTGCAATCAGCCTGCCTTTTCATCTGGGCGTCGCAGGAACGCGGCTAACGTCCGGCGGAAGGCCTCTGGCTGCTCGGTGTGGATGGCGTGTCCACAGTCGAACATCACCAACTCGCCATGCCCTGCCTGTGCCAAAAACTGCTGCGCGAACGCTGCCGGGTTGAGCCGATCCTCGTGCCCCAGCATCAGCAGCAGGGGGCAAGTAATCTGCGACGCGCGCGACAAGCTCACATCGCCGCCGCTGTCGATGTACTGCACGACCGCGCGCACCCACGACCGGCCAAACTGCACTGGGTCGATGCCGTGCAGCGCCACCTCCTCCGGCGTGATGGCCTCCCCACTAATCATGCGCGGGTTTTGGGCAACTGGGCGCATCTGCTCGCCAAAATAGCCCACTGCACCCCATGCGGCCACGCTCAGGCAGCGCTCCGGGTACTGCCCTGCGCACACAAGCACCACCTCACCGCCGTCGCTGTAGCCCACCAGATGCGCGCGCTCAATGCCCAACGCATCGCAGAACGCCATCACATCCGCCGCATCACGATCATAAAAGCGCGGCGGGAAGTCGCGCGGTTTGGGCGTGGACTCGCCATAGCCGCGGAGCGTCGGGGCGATCACGCGCCACCCCAACGAGGCGATGTACTCGTTGGTCTCCGCCAGATCAACGGTGGCCGTCCCAAGCATGCCGTGAACGACAATCACTGGGTCACCTGCTGCGGCGTTGTTCCATTCTTCGTAGTGCAACCGCGCACCCGTCGCAATCTCAACAAACGGCATCCCATGCCTCTTTTCTTTCATGATGGTCAATATTGCCTAGAGTATACGCGCTGGCAGCGCGTCCGGCGACGCTGGTTGCAAGGTCTTAGTGCTGCTTAAGCCTCTACTCAGACCCAACTTGTAGACTAAGATGTGTTCTATCCGTAGGGAGAAGCCCACATGCTACAAGGAAAAATCATCGCGGTGACCGGCGCCACCAACGGCATCGGAGAAGTCGCAGCGCGGGAGCTAGCCCGCTCCGGCGCAGAAGTGGTCGTCATCAGCCGCAGCGAGAGCAAATGCGCCGCCACTGTCGAGAAGATCAAATCTGAAACCGGCAGCCAAACCGTAAGCTACATCGCAGCAGATCTATCAACGCTGAACGGGATGCGCCACGCCGCGGAAACGATCCGCGCGCGGTTCAGCAAGCTGCACGTGCTGCTGAACAACGCAGGTGGTTTGTTCACCTCGCGCCAAGTGACCGCCGACGGCTACGAGATGACCTTCGCGCTCAACCACCTCAGCTACTTTGTTGTGACAAACGAACTGCTCGACCTGCTCAAGGCGACCGCCGCCAGCGACGGTGAGGCGCGCGTTGTCAACGTGTCGTCCGGCGCACACTACTCCGCCCGCGGGGTCAACTTCGACGATCTGCTGCGCAAGAAAGGCTACAACGCTTTTGGCGTCTACAGCGAGACCAAACTCATGAACATCCTGTTCACCAATGAGCTAGCGCGGCGGCTCGAAGGCACGGGCGTCACCGCCAACAGCCTGCACCCGGGTTTCGTCCGCACGGGCTTCGGCATGAACAACGGCGGGTGGTTTGTACGCTTGTTCGGGATCATCACGCAGTTCGCGGCCATCTCACCCGAGGAGGGCGCTCAAACCAGCATCTACCTTGCGTCATCGCCTGAGGTGCGCGGCGTGACGGGGCAGTACTTCACCAACAAGCAAATCAAGACACCGAGCGCGGCCGCCCGCGACAGCTACCTGCAAGAGAAGCTGTGGCGCGTCAGCGAGGAACTGACAGCCCCGCATTTAGTTTAGTCACACCTGACAAAGTACTCCACAAAACCCCTCGAAATGAGGGGTTTTGGTTAACTATTGTATAAAAGATATAAAAGAAACGTCATTTACCTTGTATAACAAGCCTAATTTGTGATATGATGCACATAGATCGAAGCACACATGACACTGGAGATGGATAGATATGCAGCTCGATACGGAATATGTGTCCCTCGTGATGTTCAAGCAGCGTCAGCTCGAGCTGATCAAGGAAGCTGAACAACAGCGCCTCATCAACCAGAGCTTGAAGGCCAGCAAGCAGAAGACCGAGGCCAAGAACGACAAGAAGGGGCAAGCTCGCTAGTAGAGCATGCCAAGACCACTTAATCAGACGTGCACAGGCATCCAATCGGATGCCTGTTTTGCGTTTTCAGCGCGGCAGCCGGTCAACCTCATCCGCCCCATACCACACTACCAGCACGTCACCTTCCACTGTGAGGCGATATGGGGAGTTACGCCCCAAGCAGATCGGCTGATTGTACGCTGCGAGGTAGCGGCACACTAGGCCATCACACCGCGCCAGCACCGCATCACACGACTGCCGCAACGACGGCTCGACATACAGCACGTAGCGCGCCGAATCGATGTGCAGCGCTGTCACGTGGACAACGTTGCTGCCGTTCAGCAAGGCGATCACGGGGCTGACCAGCGCGAACACGGCCACTGCCGCCGTGCCCAACGCCCATCCCAAGCCATCGCTAACGCGCCCGCCGCGGCGCGCTCGCAGCACGCCCCACGCCAGCGCCATCACAATGATCCACACCGGCAGCAGCGGCAGACGTTGAAATACGTCCACATACAGCACGTCGATGAAGGGCTGCCCCGCGCGGATTTGCGCCGGTGGGTGACGCATTGCAGCCTCCGCCAGCGCCAGAGCCAACAATCCGCCCCCCATCACCCCGCCAAGCCAGCGTCGCATGTCCTCACCATAGGAATAGGATGCTAATCCCGACGAGCGCCAAGATCGTGCCTAATACACCGGTACGTGTCGGGCGTTCACGGTAGAACACGAACGCAATCGGGATCATGAACACCGGCATGAGCGATTGCAGCGTGGAGGCCACCCCCGCAGGGATCAACTGCAGCGAGAACAACGCCAACGACACGGCCGAAACCGGGCCGAGCAGCGCGCCCATCACCAGCAGGCGCATTGTCCCCGGGTGGGCGCGCAGGCGGCGCACCGTTTCGCCAGCGCGCCCCGCTGCCAGCGTGATCACCCAGATCACCACCATGGCCGAACCTAAGCGGATCACGTTGCCCGAAAGCGGCGGGAAATCCCCCGCCAGCCCCTGCTTGCTGAAGATAAGGCCGACGGCCTGCCCCACTGCCCCGCCGAGCGCACACCCCAGCCCGACAAGATACGCCCGCGACCCCGGGCGTGCGAAGATCGTGTCCTGCGGGCCGCGACGCTCACTCACCACCAGCACCACCCCCGCAAGCGTGATCGCAATTCCCAGCAGATCAACCGGCATCAGCCGCTCATGCAGGAAAGCGAACGCCAGCAGCACCGTCAAAATCGGCGCTAAAGACATCACCAGCAGCGCCAAGCGCGGCCCGATCATGACATACGCCTGAAATAGGAAGGCATCCCCCAGCACAAAGCCGATGATCCCGCTCAGCCCCAAGAACAGGAAGCGCTCCGGCGCGGCATCAAACGGCAGCGGTGCGCCAAACGCCAGCGTGTGCAGCGCCGCCACAAACCCAAACGCCAGCACCAAACGCACACGGTTCACCACCGGCGAACTGACCTTGCGCCCAGCGGCCGTAAACGCAATTGAACTCAACGAAAACAGCAGGGATGTCCCCACCGAGGCGAGGTAACCGAACGTGTCAGGCACAAGACGCTCATCTTTTGTCAAATTGAAACCGCCGCCATTGTACGATGAGCTAGACGCGCTGTGTGCTACCAACTCAGTCCATGCGCGGTCATTGACGGCGCAGGTGACCGTCCACCACGAACGCGCTCAACTCTTGCAGGCGTTGAGCGATGACAGCATCGCTGTTGGGCATCAGCGTGCGATTGTGCGCCACCCAGTGCAGGCTCGCAAGCTGCCGTGCCGCGATCCACGGCTCCAGCTCGTCATAGGGCGCGCCCCCTGCCTCTTGATAGCCCGTGATGAAGGCCGCTTGCAGCGCGGGCCAGTCGCTCCGCACGCGCGCCTGCCACAAGAACGATGCAAGGTCATAGCGCGCATCGCCCACGCGGCTGTACTCCAGATCCACCAGCGCCAGCGCCTCATCGGTCACCAACACGTTGTGCAGCACATAGTCACCGTGTAAGAGCGTATGCCCTGTCGTGGCCAATGTCGGCGCGAGCGTATCCCAGACGCGGTCAAGCGCAGCCCGCTGCTGCGTCGTCAAAGACTGTCGCAGCGCCTCCAGTGGGTAGAACCCCGTCGCGCTGAATAACGCCTCGGCCTCTGTTATCGTGTTTTCTGAGAAGGTATGGTGATGAAGCTGCGCCAACAAGCCGCCTAGCCTCGTTGCCAGCGCTGTGTCAAGTGCTGCAAGCGTTTTGCGCTCTCCGTGTAGGCGCGTCATCAACAGAGCGATAACTGCGCCAGCGGTGGCGATGGATGCGCCCTCGCGCGTTGGGATCACCCGTGCGACAGGTACGCTGCCCGCCGCCAGCAGCGTCAGGTGGCGTACCTCTCGCTCGAGCCGCGGCCGTGTCGTCATAGACTGCACCCGCAGGATGAACTCACCTTCCGCACAGGCCACAAGGTATACGCGGTGGTGCGTCTCAGCGTAGAGGGCTGCCTGTGGGCGCGTGAGTGCATACTGGTGCAGCAGGTCAAGCGGTTGATCCAACGACATGGCGATCTCGCAGCGTGAAAGGTGGCGCATCATGATTCTAATCTGCCGCCAGATCGCTTACAATAAGCGCCGCATGCACACAGGAGAACGCGATGAACGCACCTTTGACGCTCCACCTCATCCGGCATGGGGAAGTCCACAACCCTGAGAAGATCCTGTACGGGCGGCTCCCGGGCTTCTATTTGAGCGCCACGGGCCGCGAGCAGGCCGCAGCGGTTGGGCGCTATCTGGCCACGCGGCCCATCACGCGGCTGTTCACCAGCCCGATGGAACGCGCCCAAGAGACCGCCCAGATCGCCGCCGCAGCTCTTAAGACCCCTCTGAGCCTAACAGTTGATGAACGCCTGAACGAATGTCTGACGCGCTATCAGGGTTACCCGCTGGCCGAGCTAGAGACGTTCGGGTTTGAAATCTACCGCGACAGCCAGCCCCCCTATGAGACCGTTGCTGATATGCGCCGCCGCCTGCTCGACTTTGCGCGCGACATGCTGGCGCAGCATGCCGGGGAGCAGGTCGCCGCGTTCACCCACGGCGATATGCAGGTCGTCGGGCTGCTGTACGCTGCTGGCCAACCCGATACCACCATCGGGCGCACCATCCTTCAACAGCTCGGCCTACCCACGCGCTATCCTGAGACGGCCAGCATCATCACCCTGACGTTTTCTGACGCGGAATCGCTGCCCACGTGGTCATACCACTGGCCCTACGGCGCAGAGCAATCACAATCCGCGAAAGGAACTTAGCCAGCTATTAAAGCATTCTTAACGCCCATTGCTTATGATAAGCTTGATCAAACGAACATCACGGGGTCGGCATGGCGCGTTTTGACTTTGCAAAGGCGCTCGCCAAGCGCACAAACAGCATCCATACCCAACGAGCCTACTATCGCTGGGTGGATCGCTACTTGGTCGATTTTGCAGGTTTTGTCCCCAGCACAGGGCCGGTTCGTGCACGACGCATGGCCATGCTCAACGTGGGCACGCTTGAACGCCACCTAACTGAGCGCAAGCTGTTCAACTGGTTGCAGCGCCTGATGGAGGAAAACCAAAGCCGCCAAGCGCTTGATCAAGCGCGTGCCGCCATTGTCACGCTCTCCGAACTGTTCTATGAAGCTGGCCACATGGATCACGGCATGCTGGTCGCCATCCAAGATATCAACGTGCCCAAGGTGCAGCGCAAGGCCACACCGGAGCGCCTGCTCAGCGTCGAGGACATGCAGCGCCTTGCTAACGCAATGATCACAATGACCGCCTCCGAGACGCAGCGCCTCCGCAACACGGTCATCGTCAATCTGCTGTGGAGCTTTGCCCTGCGCCGCGACGAGATCTCCGCACTGCGCTGGCGCGATGTCGTGCTGCGGGATGGCAAACCAACTCTTATGGTCGGCAGCGAGCCGCTGGAGATGCCGCGCCGCCTGCTCGTGTCGATTGATCAATGGCGCAGCGCCTTCCCGGGCGGGTCGCATGGCCCAAACCCCGATACCCCCCTGCTGCGCCGCATCTGGAAAGGTGGGCGCATCGCCAAGGAAGGCCTCTCGCCCGATGGCGTATGGCTGACGATTCATCAGGCCGCTGCGCGCGCCGGCCTCGGAACGGTCACACCCGATGACCTGCGTCGCTCCGTTGCAGCGCAGCTCTACCAAGAAGGCGGCAGCGTCGAGGACATCAACAAGCTTCTGAGGCATCGCAGCCTTATCATCACTGAGCGCTTCCTCGCGCGCATTGGCTATCCCGTTGAGCCTGCTAGCAAAGAAACCGCCCCTAAACCCAAAGCCTCGGAGCTTTAACCCTGTTCGGGGCGCGTTTTCGGTGTATTATAGGCTTTAAAATACCCCTGTTTTTGTAATAACTCCAAAACGTAGAGACGATTTTCTTAATTAGTTTTTGAGCAGGTTTCTTACGAGAAAAACAACACAGACCATCGTCTGTCCCGTCTGGTGCTGAGTACGCCAGCGGGTGTTTCAATTTTGGAGTAAGTATGGCAAAACATAACCTACGTATCATCCCCCTTGGCGGTAGTGGTGAAATCGGCAAGAACATGGCCGTATTCGAGTACGGCAATGAGGCCATCGTCATCGACTGTGGCATCATGTTCCCCGCCAACGACATGTACGGCGTCGATTACATCATCCCGGACTTCAACTATCTGGTGCAGCGCACTGACCTTCGCATCCTTGCGCTGCTTATCACCCATGGCCACGAAGACCACATCGGCGCTGTGCCGCACTTCGTGACAGCCTTCCCCAACGTGCCGATCTACGCCACACGCCTCACCGCGGGCCTCATCGGCGTGAAACTGCGCGATAGCCAAGTCAAGACGGACGTGCGAATCTTCGCCGCCAACGACACGCTGAACTTCGGCCCCTTTAAGGTGGAGCCGTTCCACGTCTGCCACAGCATCCCAGATTGTGTAGGCTTCGCAGTAGACACGCCGCACGGCCTCATCGTCCACACGGGCGATTACAAGTTCGACAACTCGCCGATTGACGGCAAGCCGACCGATTATCAGAAGCTAGCCAGCTTCGGCGCGCGCGGCGTGCGCCTGCTGATGGCCGACAGCACCAACGCTGACCGTCCGGGCTGGACGCCTTCCGAATCCAGCATTGAGCCTGCGCTTGACCGCGCCTTTGCCCAAGCCAAAGGCCGGATCATGGTGGCCACGTTCGCCTCGCTGGTGTCGCGTGTGCAGATCGCGGCCAACCTCGCCGCCAAGCACAACCGCAAGCTGTTCATCAACGGCTTCACGATGAAGGAGTATGTCAAGCTTGCGCGCGAAAAGGGCTACCTTGACATCCCCGACAGCCTGCTGGGCGACATCAACAAGCTGAACAGCTATGAGCCGCACAAAGTCGTCATCATGGTGACCGGCTCTCAAGGTGAACCAAGCGCCGTCCTCAGCAAGCTGGCCACCGGTCGTCAGCGCTCGATGGACTTGCAAAAGGGCGACACGATCATCTTGTCCTCACACCCCATCCCGGGCAACGAGGAGAGCGTCTACCGCACGATCAACAAGCTGATCGAGCGCGGCGCAGATGTCGTCTACGACGCGCTAGATCGCGTCCACGTGAGCGGCCACGCCTGCCAAGAGGAAATGCGCCTGATGATGCACCTCGTCCGGCCTCAGTACATGATGCCAGTGCACGGTGAGCTGCGCCACCTCGTTCAGCATGGCAAGCTGGCACAAGAGAGCGGCATCCCCGCCGAGCGTGTGATCGTCGCTGAGAACGGCGTCGTGATCGAAGTCGACAAGTACACTATCCGCACGACCGAGCGCATCCCGGGCGGCTACGTGTTCGTGGACGGCAGCGGCGTCGGTGATATCGGCAAGGCGGTCATCCGCGATCGTGAGATCTTGGGCGCGGACGGCTTCTTGATCGCCAGCGTCAACCTCAGCAAGACCACTGGCGCGGTGCTGGCCGAGCCGCAGATCATCTCGCGCGGTTTCGTCTACCTGCGCGACAGTGACGACCTGATGGACACCATCCGCCAGACGATCCTCGACAGCCTGCAAGCCACCCGCCATAACACCGATAAGCGCCGCGAAGTGATGGAGGAAAGCCTCGAGCGCACCATCTACAGCGAGACGAAGCGCCGCCCGATGGTGTTCGCCATCGTCAACGAGTTCTAAAAGCGACCTCCCTGCTTGCAGTTGAAGCGGGGAGGTTCTTTTTTGCTAATCCCGTCGGAAGGGGTTCAGACGCCTCAGCCAGCGGCGCAGGATGCTGCGGCGCGCGTCGGCCCATGCGTTGTCGGTGCTGGTGATCTCATGCTCATCGCCGCCCGGACGCGCCGCACTATAGCGCTCGCGGATGTAAGAGCGGGTGATGTACGTCACGGGCTTCTCTGCCGCGGGGATGTGCTGCACGATGGTGAGGCGTTTTTCTTCTGGCGTCTGCTGCTCGCGCAGACGAAGCCCTGCCAGCGGCAAATAACGCTCAAGCCGTTTGTAGGCGCGCGCCACCGGGCTGAGGCCGCCCATGCCGCGCCACTCCCAGTACCAGTAGATGAAGGTCAGCAGCACGGCCAGCAGCACCAGCAGCAGGAACAGCAGCAACGCCGAGCGCAGCGCAGCGAGCAGCGTTTGCAGGAAGTCGGCCTGTGGCGGCGGCGGAGGCTGCGCAGGCGGCGGCACAGTCGGCACGATTACCGGCGTGGGCGTGGGCGTCGGTGTGGGGGTCGGCGTCGGCGTCGCAGGCGGCAAATCTTGCTGATTAGGGTCGAGTGGTGTGGGCGTGAAGGTCGGCGTCACCTCTGGCGTGGGCGTTGGGCTGGGCGTGGAGGTGTGCGTCGGCTCCACCGTCGGCGGCAGGATTTGCGCCTCCGGCTCCTGCGGCGGCGCAAAATCCGTATCACCCTCACGACGTACCGGCTCTTGGCTGCTGGTCGGCTCAAACTCGATCCACCCATAGCCCGGGAAGAACACCTCAACCCACGTGTGCGCATCACGTTCGCGGACGACAAACTGCCCGATGGTCGGGTCATACGTCCCTTGGCTGAAGCCCGCCGCCATGCGCGCTGGAATCCCTAGTGAGCGCAGCATGGTGGCCATGGCCGTTGCGTAGTAGGTGCAGTAGCCTTCCCGCTGCACGAACAGAAACCACTCCACCGGGTCAACATCTGGCGGGGGCGCGGCGATCTTCTCGTTATAACGGATGTTCAGCCGCAGCCACGTTTCAATCGCCTTGGCTTGGTCGTAGGGGTTGACTGCGCCAGCGTTCTCAACGATGCTCCGTGCGAGCTGCACCACCCGCGGGCTGAGCGCCGTCCCGAGGAACGTATTCGGGTTGATCGCCCATTCAGGATAGTCTGTGCCCGCCGCCCGCAGTTGATCCGCCGTCGCCACGGAGACCATGCTCGTCACCGTGTAGGTCGCGCCCGTCTCCAGCACGCGCAGCGGGCGCACCACACTCATATTAACCGGTGAAGCATCCCCCAGCGATTCGTCCAAGCGCACGAGGTCAATACGCCCTGTGAGCGAGAACGTCTTAGGCTGCGGCGCGCCATACACCAATCGCGCCCCGCCGTTGCCCACCGTGAAATGCTGCACCACCGGCACACGCCCCGCCCCCAGATACTCCGCCGAGAGCAGCAGCTCAATCGGGATCGTCGCGTCGGTCACGCGCCATGTCGCGCTCGGTGACCAGCGCCCAACCTCGTAGCGCTCGAACACGCGCGAGCGCCAATACCAGCGGCGGTCGGTCGGCGCTTGCACGAACATCACCGGTTGATCGCCCAGTCGGATCGCCCCGCCGAGGCTCAACAGCTCCGTACCGTAGTAGTCAGCGGTGGCTGGGCCTTCGGCCTCAATCGGCGTGAACAAGCGGCTGAACACGTCGCTGATCTCTTGGAACAGATCGGCGCGCAGGAACTCTTGGAATTTTTCGAGGCGCTCTTGTACGTCGCGCTGTGGGACAAGATACGCCAGCAGCAGCGCCGCCACCGCCACCGCCGCGCCGGTGCGCATCAGCAGCGGGCGCACCTGCCGCGGCACGCGCACGCCGCTCGTCAACCACATCATCTCGCGCGCATCGGTGGCGCTGCGGATGAGCAGCAGCAGCACACACAGCAAGAAGCCCGCCAAGTAAAGATCCAGCG
The DNA here is from genome assembly GCA_046719465.1 of Anaerolinea sp. Classification (GTDB taxonomy): domain Bacteria; phylum Chloroflexota; class Anaerolineae; order Aggregatilineales; family Phototrophicaceae; genus JANWYT01. The sequence continues at coordinate 4,792 of JBDNCV010000024.1, read as the reverse complement.
AGGCGCGCCCACTGTAGATGGCTAAATTCGTCAGCAGCGCCACCGCCGGCATCAGCACAGCGCGCCATGGCCGGTTGATGCGGAACACGTGCCACGTGGCGTTGTAGGCCATGAACCAGAAGCCTAAAGACACCAGCAGCGTGAACACCGTGTCATCTTGGTTGATCCCGCCGGTGAAGGCATCGTACACCCATTCCACCACGCGGAACATGACTTGATACACCCCGTCGATGGGGTCGGTTGGCTCGTTCAAGCCTGCCAGCCCCACCACGGCTACCACACCGTACATCGCCACCAAGATGAGCGCGAAAAATTCATCATAACGGCTGCTGGCCAAAAGATAGCCGAACACACAGCCGACGATGATCGTGCCAACGACTGTTCGCATCTCCAGCGACCAATCCGCCGCGCGGAAGGCCAGCGCAGGCATCAACAGCAGCCCAAATACCACCAGCAGAGCAAACCAATCGCCGCGCTCGATGAGGTTGACGCGCAGCCGCTGAAGGCTCAGCCGCAGGCGCGCTTGTAGTTGATCTAGCAATTTCAATCGAACTCGTTCCTACTACACCATGCGGCCATTATAAGGCCGAGAGCACGCGGCGCAATTGTCGGTTGCCCTACGCTCTCTCGGTTGATTGGCGCTGCCGACTGTACTCCGTTGCGTGTATAATGATGTTATCGGGTGTGTCAGGGAATCGCGGCAGGCCTCGACCTGCTGAGGAAAGTCCGCTCTCCACAGAGCACGATGCCAGTGAACAGCTGGGCGGGGTAACCCGACGGAAAGTGCAACAGAGATGTGTATTGCGCGCAAGCGCGAGGGTGAAACGGTGGTGTAAGAGACCACCAGTGCGGGTAGTAATACCCGCAGCTAGGCAAACCCCATCGGGAGCAAGGTCAAATAAGGCGCATTGGGGCTGCTCGTCCCGCTAAAAGCGCCGGGTAGACCGCACGAGGCGACCAGCGATGGTCGTCCCAGATAGATGATTCCCCTCGACAGAAAGCGGCTTATCGACACACCCGACCGCCCTTATTTACCGGCGCAGGTAATGCGCCCTTTTTATGTCTAACAAATGAGGATGATGCTCGATGGAATTCGCAGATGGAGCGCTGCCGTGGCAGTCGGTGTATAAGCTCATGACGGGGGCCATCGTGCCGCGTCCCATTGGGTGGATCAGCACGGTTGACGCAGACGGCGTCCCCAATCTCGCACCCTATTCATTCTTCAACGCCGTGTGCAGCAACCCACCAACGCTGCTGTTCTGCCCTGCTATCCGCGCCAAAGATCGCCAGCGCAAGGACACGCTGAAGAACGTCATCGCTACCGGCGAGTTTGTTGTCAACATTGTGACAGAAGCGCTCGCAGAAGCGATGAACCTCACCTCTGGTGAGTACCCGCCTGACGTAAACGAGTTTGACGTGGCGGGCTTGACCCCTGCACCATCCGCAGCCGTGCGCGCGCCGCGCGTTGCAGAAAGCCCGATTCACTTCGAGTGCAAACTTGACCAGATCATCACCATTGGCGAAACGCCGGGCGGCGGCAGCATCGTCATCGGGCGGATCGTTCACATCCACGTGGCCGACGAGGTATTCATCGCGCCTGATAAGGTCAACGTGAGCGCGTTAGGAGCGGTGGGGCGGCTGGCAGGCACTACCTACAGCCGCACCCAAGATTTCTTTGACCTCAAGCGCCCCGATGTCTAGCGCTCAGTCGTCGAGGTGTTCGAAAGCGTCCACGGCGGGCGCTGGTTTGTACAGCGTCGCCACGAACGCAATCACAAAGCCAATCACAAAGCCGCCGACGTGCGCAAAGTGCGCTACGCCAATGCTCTCAATCCAGCCGATCCCCTTCACAAAGTCCAGCGCCACCCAGATGAGCAAGTAAATCCACGCGCTGATGTAGAACACTTTGATCGGCAGCCAACCGAAGATCACAATCGCCGTGCGCACACGCGCCCCCGGGTAAAGGAAAAGGAAAGCGCCCATGACGCCCGCAATGGCCCCGCTCGCGCCAACCAAGTAGCCCGTGATGTTCGTCCCCGGGATGCACACTGTGCCGCCGAACAGCAGATGCCCGAGCGTCGCCCCAAAGCCTGCTAGTGTGTAAAACACCAAGAAGCGCCGATGCCCAAAGTAGCTTTCAACGCGCGGACCGAAGATCCACAAGAACACCATATTCCCCAACAAGTGCAGAAGGCTCGCATGGATGAACAAGCTGCCAAAGCCCTTAAACAGGCTGCTCGTCACAGGCTCCACACCCACCCGGCACACATCTAGCGCAAATTGACTGACGAAGCCCAGCAGCGCCGCCTCCCCGCGCAAGCTGATGAGGAACATCCACAAGAAGATCAACGTGTTGATGACGATCAAGGTGAAAGTGGCATACGGGCGATACTTCGAACGCCCCGCCACGCCCAGTGGCATCATGTGCTGCGCCTCCTAACGATCCATGTACTCAAATGGGTCACCGGGTGGGGCCGATTTGAAGAAGTTGGCCACAAACGCGATCAAGAACCCCGTCACAAATCCGCCCACCTCATCCCAATAGGGGGCGAGGTCGCCGCTCAGCGGGCCACCCTGCGACGAGAACACCGCAATCGCCAGATATGCGATGATGAACACCACCGCCGGCAGCGCCATCGTGCGGTTCAGCACTGGCACGAACGCATCCACCAGCTTCAACGGGCTGAGGAAGAAGAACGCCCCCAACACCGCCGCCATCGCCGCGTTGGAGCCAACCACGACGTGACACTCACGCAGCATCAAGGCCGAAAGCACCAGACCGCCAAACCCGCCCACAATGTAGAACACCGCAAACGGACGATGACCGAAGAATTCCTCCACGCGCGGCGCGAAGATCCACAAGAACAGCATGTTGGTCGCAAACGCGAGGAAGGTCGTGTGCATAAAGAGGCTGCGCAGCCCATCGCCGAGCATGTGCAGCACGGGCTGCTCACCCACTTCACACGTGCGGAAGGCGTACTGCGGCAGCAGCTCCTCAATCGGCTGCCCCGCTTGCGACGTAATCACAATCTCCCACAAAAAGAACGCAAAGGTAACGAGAATCAGCGCAAAAGACGTGTAAGCGCGGAACGATGTTTTGCCGACGACGCGATAGGGTATCATACTCTGCCCGCTTCAACTGACAGTTCATGTTTACCATATCACAGTTTACGTTGGCAGTTCAATAAGCGTTGCTGAAAAAAAGCGTTGCTGAAAAACATCGATTCAAGTGATGAAATGCAGCAGGGCGAGCCATAGCCCGCCCCTGCATCTGCAATCTAGGCTGCGTAGAGTACTAACGCTGATCGACCGGAACCCACTTCAAGCCCATCGGGCCAACGTAATTGGCATCAGGGCGGATCAAACGGCCCGACATCTGGTCGATCACGTTGGCTGTCCAGCCGACAATGCGCGACATGGCGAACAGCGGCGTGAACATGTCGATGTCCAGCTCCAGCGTGTAAAGCACAATCGCGCTGTAGTAGTCCACGTTCGGGTAGAGCTTGCGCTCGATAAAGTACTGGTCGGCGCGGGCGAGATTGGCGAGGTCATCGGCAATCTGGAACCATTTCGTGTTGTTCGAGGCCTCGGCCAAGCGCTTGGCATGCTCACGCAGGATTTGCGCGCGCGGGTCGAGCGCTTTGTAGATGCGATGGCCAATGCCCATGATGCGGCGTTCACCGCTCTTGATGTGCTTCTCAAACCACGGCTTAACGTTTTCGACTTCACCAATCTCAAGGAACTGTTCCATCGCCTCCGCGTTAGCGCCGCCGTGGCTCGGGCCTTTCAATGCGCCGATCGCGCCCACGATGGCGCTGTGCATATCTGCGCCGGTTGCAGTGATAACGCGCGCAGCAAACGTGCTGGCATTCATGCCGTGCTCGGCCAGCAGCACCATATACACGTTGAAGGCTGCTGCCACCGTCGGGTCAGGATCCTTGCCGGTGAGCATGTAGACGAAGTTCTCAGACAAGTTGAGGTCAGCGCGCGGGGCAATCGGCTCATGCCCTTTGCGGATGCGATCCCACGCGGCGCAAGCGGTCGTAATCTGCCCCGTCAAGCGAATCGCCTTCTTAAGCGCGACGGCCTTGTCCATGCTTTCGCTGTCGGCGTCGTAGTGGGCAAGGGCGCTTACCACCGTCCGTAAAACAGCCATCGGCACAGCATCCTTCGGCAGTGCCTTCATCAGGTCAATCACGCCCTGCGGCAGCACGGCCTCTGCGGCAATCTCGGCACGCAGGCTTTCCAGCTCCTGCCCATTCGGCAGGCGATGATGCCACAGCAAGAACGCGACATCTTCAAACAGCGCGTTGGCCGCCAAGTCTTCGATTTCGTAGCCCTCGTAGATCAGGCGACCGTTTTCACCGTCCACAAGGCTGGAAGTGATATCCGCCACCACCACCCCTTGCAAACCACCCTTGCCCATATGTTTCTCTCCTCAGTGATCAAGAATCTCTTGTGTGTATCTGCCCTGTGTGATGGGCTTGCGTGCATTAGTTGCTAAAAGTATATCACCCGCGGGATAGTGGATCAATGTGGATCACATAAGCAATATTTAAGGATAGTTTCAACCCAGCGCCAGCCTCAAGTCAATAAGGCCGCCAATGCCAAGCAGGGCTGCGATTGTTCTAAAGCTACCGTTCCTGATTCAGAGGGCGTGTCTAAATGGCTGGTGATGGCTCTGCCCCCTGCACCTCATCCCCCGTGCTAGGTTAAACGCCGGACGCCAAAGCATCCAGCTGCCACGCGTCCCCTGAAGGGGGCTTTAGCCCCCGCGCGCCAGCCAGAGGCT